>CAXQNK010000078.1:0-41017 GCA_964225175.1 Candidatus Nitrosopumilus sp.
TGGAGTTTTTCCAGTTCACGATGCAAGTGACGACTTCTCTCCTCCCTGAGCTCATCGAGCCTTGCTAATTGCGCCTAGGTCAGGTGGACCATGTCTGCATGAAATCTGGCGGCCGACATGCGGATCAGATCTGCTGTCAAAGCGCCCTGTCGATCTGCAACTTCCGATACCGCATCCGGATTGTATTCCTCCGCCGAGATCAGGTCATGCAGGGCGTCCCGGCCAACGCGCATGTCCTCCAGAAGTGTCTTGGCGTCTTTTCGCATTCCCGAGAACTCTCCCTTGATTGCGAGCTTTTGCTCGTCGCTCAGGTCGAGGCGCCTGACTGCTCGCTGAAATTGCTCCACGGCCAGCATGGCAGGCGGGCGGTCGTGGCCTGATTTTTCACGCTCACGGTCAGGTCCCTTGGCCATGGCCATAAGAGGCAGGGCGAGGCCAAGGCAGATCAGTGTCTTTGTAATCGATGTGGTACGTCTCATTTGAATTTCCTCGTGTTAATTTGTCGAAGCCACGGTCTTCGTGACTATGATGTCTTGCCCTTAATAAGACCTCATTGGGATGTCGCGATGTGTCAAGGAAGTGTAAAAAAATGTAAATGATCACCGCCGTGTCGCGGTTTGGCTAAAATCAGAATAACGAGTTAAAGGTTCCCGGGCCATGTCAGAAACCATTTTGATTGCAGATGATGACGTCGAGCTGTGCGAGCTGCTGGCAGAGTATCTCGGTCAGGAAGGTTTCGATGTTTGCCAAGCACATGATGGGACCGAAGCGCTGAAAAAAGCGGGTGAGACTTCCATCGATGCAGTGATACTGGATGTCATGATGCCAGAAATGAGCGGAATAGAGATCCTCAAGTCGCTGCGCCAGCACTCCGCTGTTCCCGTGATCATGCTGACGGCACGGTCTGAGGACCTGGATCGTATTCTGGGTCTGGAGCTCGGCGCCGATGACTATCTGCCTAAGCCGTGCAATCCTCGCGAACTGGTCGCCCGTATCCGGGCTGTTTTAAGGAGAGCAAAAGGGCAGGCGGGCCCCGGAAAGCTCATCGTCGCTGAACTGGAGCTTGACCCTGGGACACGGGAGGTTCATTGCGATGGGCGCTTGCTCGAACTGACCAGCACCGAGTTCAGCGTTCTCCAGGTCTTGCTCGAACAGCCCGGTGTTCCGGTTGACAAACGGGATCTGTACCGGGCTGCCCTGGGCAGAGAGCCTGTCCGGTTCGATCGAAGCATTGACATGCATGTGAGTAATCTGCGGCGTAAGTTGAATGCGCTGGATCAGGGTCGACACCGTATCGACACGGTTCGTGGTGTCGGTTACCAATACTGTGTGCCGGCGCACCGACAAAATTGACCCATGCCTAAAATTTTCTGGAAGCTGTTCTTGTCCCTGTGGTCCAGCATCATGCTGTTTGCGGTCGTCATGGCGTGGATCAGCACAAACCTCGTACCTCAGGAGCCGCCCGACGCCAGAGAACAGCGTCTGTCTGCCGAGGTGGAGCGCCTCCAGATGCACCTGGTCGATACCCTGCGCGAGGGAGACGAGCTGGCCGCTAAAACACTGTTGGCCAACCAACCGCGACATCTTCAGAGACATGTCTTGGTGATTTCCGATCGCAAAGAGCTTTTGGACCGAAAGCGAGCCCGGCAGTTGCTGGACCGCCGTGAGTTGCGTTATCGAGAGCTTGAGGTTGCCTCCGAAAATGGCAAAACCTACACCCTGTTGATCGTGCGTCCCGCCCCGCCCGCGGCACTGTTGCAGCCCGGTGTGCGCGGCATGCTGCTGCGATTGCTGATCGCTGGGGCGGTTAGTGCCATATTCAGCGCGATGCTTGCACACTACCTTTCCCGACCGCTGAGACAATTGGGGCTCGCCAGCCGCCGATTGGCCAGCGGTGATCTTGCCACGCGCGTTGAGGTGCCATTGAATGAGCGGAACGATGAGTTTGGTGAACTGGCCCGGGACCTCAACGAGATGGCCCGCAATCTGCATGGGTTGCAGGAAGCCAACCGTAACCTCCTCAGGGACGTCAGTCACGAGCTGCGCTCGCCCCTGGCCCGCATCCGCGTAGCCTTGGAATTGGCAAAGAGCAGGGATTCCGGTCAGGTTTCCGGAGAGCTCGAGCGTTTGGAACTTGAGAGTGATCGTTTGGAAAAACTGGTCGACGAAGTCCTCGATCTCTTGCGCACTTCATCTGGGCTCACACCCGTTCAACGTGAAAATTTTGATCTGTGTGGGCTGATTCAGGATGTCTGCAAGGTGGTGGCTTACGAAGTGCCGGAGGGAAGTCCGGGCTTACAAGTCCGGGCGAGTCCGCCGCTACCGATTTCCGCAGATCGGGAGCTGATGTGGAGGACAGTGGAGAATCTGCTGAGAAATGCATTGCACCATACCGATGAGCACCGTGGCATCGTCGTGACGGCTGCCTTGCAGAGTGACGGGCTGATACGCCTTGCAGTCGCCGATCGCGGGCCGGGTTTGCCCGTAGAGCAACTCGAGAGGGTTTTTGAGCCATTTTATCGAGCCCAGGAGGC
Organism: Candidatus Nitrosopumilus sp.; assembly: GCA_964225175.1. GTDB lineage: Bacteria > Pseudomonadota > Gammaproteobacteria > Xanthomonadales > SZUA-36 > WTJD01. The sequence continues at coordinate 2,535 of CAXQNK010000078.1, forward strand.
CCGGGACCGGGCCTCGGGGGGACATGGTCTTGGGCTTGCCATCGCAGCAGCGGCGGTTCGGCGGCACCAGGGACACATTCGCGCCCGCAATCGCGAAGACGGGGGGCTCGAGATTGAAATACTGATTCCAGGACAAGGCGCTTGAAGCCGCCCGATTCAGGCCCGTTCCGATGAAAAAGAAAGCACTCGATCGATGTGAGTTTCTCCGCATCGAAGCATCAGCAAGCGATCGAGGCCAAGCGCAACTCCCGAGCAGGCAGGCAGTCCCTGGTCCATTGCTTCCAGGAGCCAGATATCGCAGGGCACCTTAGCCTGGTTCGCTTTGGCCCTTTGCGCATTTTCCTGCTCAAAACGCAGTCGTAATTCATCTGCATCGGTTAACTCCTGGTATCCATTAGCAATCTCGACGGGGCCGACGAAAAGCTCGAACCGCTCAGCGACTACCGGGTCCTCCCGACGCAGCCGGGCCAGTGCCGCCTGGCCTTCCGGAAAGTCGTACACAAAAGTCAGCGTATCCTCTGGCAGTTGGGGTTGAATCATCATACCCAGCAAGAGGTCGAGACAGGCCTGGCGCTCCATTCCGGGTGTGCCCGGCCCAAGGTCGGAGAGGCTGGTGTTCAGCTGCTCCTGGCTGACCTTGAACGGGTCCAAATCAACGTAGCGCTCGAATATCTCGCGATACGTGAGATGTTGGACTGTCAGTGGCCCCCGATCGAGGCACAGGTGCACCAGCTGCGAGACCTCTTCCATCAGCTCATGATAGGTCCAGTCCTGGCGATACCATTCGAGCAGCGTGAATTCACGGTTGTGGATTCGACCGCTTTCGTCTCCTCTGAATACACGACCCAGTTCGTAAATATCTCCACAGCCTGCGGCGAGTATCCGTTTCATGGCATATTCGGGCGAGGTCCTGAGGAAGGTTCTCTGGCCTTCGGTTTCCCATTGCAACAAGCCCGGATCACAATTGCCATAACGCGAAAGGATCGGGGTTTCCACCTCCATCAGGCCGCGTTCAGAGAAAAATTGGCGGACTTGCTTGAGCAATGCGTCACGTGCTCTCAGTGTCTCGAGCCGTGCGCCCGGGCGCCAAGTTAAATTGAATTCAGAGGAGTTCATCGTTCCGCACCGGATGTAATTCCAGTTTCAGGTCAATTGCGGCCAGCAAGTCGAGCTCTTGCTCCAGTCCGGCCTGCGTCAGCGGGTGACCTTGCAACCAAGGTTCCGGGAAGCTCGCCCTGGCCGTGTTGCCCTCGAGTTCCAGTTGAAAATTGGGAATGATTGTATCCTCCCGGGTGCGGCAGAGAATCCAGCCCAGGCGTAAACAGAGCAGTAACGCCATCAAGGCCGGATGCAGGCGTGACGGGAGTGCGCTGGCAAAATCCTGCGGAATCGCCCGGCGGTGATGTCGCACCAGAGCGGCCAGAAACATCTGTTCTTCACGGGAAAAGCCGGCCATGTCAGATTCGGCAATCAGATAAGCGGAATGACGCTGGTACTGACTGTGACAGATGGCGAGGCCTGTCTCGTGCAAGTCCGCGGCCCACTCAAGGAATTCTCTGTGGGCGTTTTTCAATTCAGCGGCAGACTCAATCTGACGGAATGCTTTGAGGGCGGTTTCGCGTACGCGATTGGCCTGGGCCAAGTCGACATCGAACCGCAACATAAATGCCTTCACGGTTTTGGCGCGAGGATCACGGTGCTCAAGCCGGCCGAGAAGATCGTGCAGCACACCCTCGCGCAAAGCAAAGGGAGAGACCTCCATACGTGTGATCGAGAGGGCCTCAAAGCAGGCGCGGAGTATCGCAACGCCACCCGCGATGACCTGCCGTCGCCGCTCACTCAGGCCCTGCAGATCGATGTTCTGAACACGCTGGGCCTCGATGAGCTGCTGTTGCAATTTGTCGAGCGCCACGGGCGTGATGTTTTTTTCGCTCCAAGCCGCATTCTGGCAAATTCTGGCCACTGCCCTGATGGTGCCAGAGGAGCCAATCACCTTGTCCCAGCCGAACTGGATGTATCGGGTGCGCAGCTCCTGGAGTTCCTCGCTAACCGCCAGTTCGGCACGCCGCCAGCATGCTTCACGCAGGTCGCCATTCGGAAAATATCGCTGACTGACGCTGACGCATCCGAATTGAAGGCTTTCCAGTAATTGCGCAGAGGTCCCGCTGCCGGCCGCGATTTCCGTGCTTCCGCCTCCGATATCGATAGTCAGGCGTCTCCTGTCAGAGCCCGCGACCCCTTGGGAGATGCCGAGATAGATCAGCCTGGCCTCTTCGCGACCGGCGATGATCTCTATAGGGCAGCCGAGTGCGGTCTCCGCGACCACCAAAAAGGCGTTGGCGTGTTGCATGCGTCGCAGGGTTTGGGTGCCCACTGCCCGGATGTTTGACTCGGGGATGCCACGAAGACGTTGCCCGAATCGTGCCAGGCATTCTAATGCGCGATCGCGGGTCGAGTGGTCCAGTTGACCCTGATCATCCAGGCCCGCACCGAGTTGAACCATGTCCCGAATGCGGTCCAGAACTCGGAGCTCACGATGTTGGCGCCTCGCAACCAGGAGATGGAAGCTGTTGCTGCCCAGGTCAACCGCAGCATAGGTCGGCTGATCCTGTTCAGGGGGCTTGCCAAGATTATTCATGAGACAGTCGGGCTGGATTTTGCCGCTTTCGCGTCAGGCGCGGTGTTTTTTCATGAGTAATTTCTGTGGATGTGACATCTTGCCCTTGGCCAGATCGCCTGTAAAAAGGTAACTGCCATCGGCTTGCATATCCCAGGCCAGGGTCTTTTTGTGCCAGGTGCTTTCAATGGTTTCCTCGTAGACTCGTTTTGCGGCCCGGGGGTCGAGTATTGGAAATGCCACCTCCACCCGTTGCGCGAGATTGCGCTCCATCCAGTCTGCGCTGGAGCACCAGACCTCGCGATGCCCGTTGTTTTCAAAAGCATAGACCCTTGAGTGCTCGAGGAATCTGCCCAGTATGGAGCGTACCTCGATATTTTCGGAGATTCCGGGAATGCCGGGCCGCAGGCAGCACATACCGCGAACGCACAGTCGAACGGTCACGCCCGCCTGGGATGCCGCGTACAGGCGTCTGATGAGTTTCGGTTCAGTCAGTGCATTAATTTTTGCATCGATTGCGGCCGGTAAGCCGTTACGAGCATTTTCCGTTTCACGCTTGATGCGCTTGATGAGAGCGTCATGGAGTGTGAAGGGAGAATGGAGCAGGTGAGTCATCTTCAGCACCTTGCCGAGCCCTGACAGCTGCTGGAACACACGATGAACATCTTCGCCAATTTCAGAATTTGCCGTCATCAGGCCAAAGTCGGTATACAAGCCGGCGGTTCCGGCATGATAGTTTCCAGTGCCCAGGTGAATGTATCGCCGAATACCCCGCGGCTCGCGTCGAACAATCATCAGCATCTTGGCATGTGCTTTGTGACCGACGATGCCGTAGACCACCTGCACGCCGGCTTCCTGCAAGCGAGCAGCCAGACGGATATTGGCTTCTTCATCGAAACGTGCCCGCAGTTCGATGACGGCCATGACATCCTTGCCGAGTTGCGCTGCCTCCACCAACAGGTTGACGATCTGCGAATTGATGCCGGTCCGATACAAGGTTTGTTTGATGGCCAACACGTTTGGATCCGTGCTGGCCTGTCTGAGCAGTTCCAGTACCGGGGTAAAGCCCTGGTAAGGGTGATGCAGCAGCACATCGCGGCGCCTGATGATGTTGAACATGTTCGGGTGGCCGCTCAATTCGGAAGGCAGGCCCGGGTTGTACACCGGATACTTGAGGTCTGGCCTGTCGATTTGATCAATTGCCTCCAACAATCTTGACATGTTGACCGCGCCGTCGCACTCATAGACCTCATCATTGGTCAGCTCAAAGCGATGCATCAGGAATTTGACGACGGACTCCGGGCAACTGGGTCGAACCTCAAGGCGAACAGCTTTGGCAAACCCGCGTTCTGCGAGTTCTCCCCTCAGCGCATTGGCAAGGTCCTCGATTTCTTCCTCATCCACGAGCAATTCGGAGTCTCGGGTGACTCTAAACTGGTGGCTGTCGACAATTTCCATCCCGGGAAACAACTCAGCCATGAAGTGCTGAAGGATGGAGGAGAGAAATACAAAGTCATTGGGTCCCCTGGTGTAGCTGCTGGGAATTCGAATCAGTCGGGGCAATGAGCGGGGTGCCCTGACCAGTGCCATTGAGCCCTCCCGACCGAAGGCGTCCTTGCCGCGCAATTCGACGGCAAAATTCAGGCTCTTGGTTAGCAGCCTCGGAAAGGGGTGTACCGGGTCGAGGCCCAGTGGGCTCAAAACGGGAAGCAGTTCTCGTTTAAAGTGCTCATACAGCCATTTCTTTTGGCGGTTAGACCACTCCCGCGTGTCCAGGAAACGGATATTTTCCGCTTCGAGCGCAGGTTTTAGTTCATGGCGAAAAATCCGGTATTGCCGGTCCACGAGGCTGACGCACTCATCCCTGATCCGAATCAGCGTTTCCCTCGGGCTCATGCCATCGGGCCCGGGCGTGGCTGCATCATGCAATATACGCTGGCGAAGTGCGGCCACCCGAACTTCGAAGAATTCATCGAGCAACAATCTCGAGATGCAGACAAACCGCAGTCGTTCCAGGAGTGGAAGTTCCGGATTTCCAGCCTGCGCGAGCACCCGGTCATTGAACCTTAAAAGGCTCAATTCAGGATTGACGTACAGTCTTTCGTCGCGAAGATTCGCGGGAGGTTGGTCACTCAGATCTTTCAGTAGATGCTGGTTGACCGGCAATGAAACGACGCTCGCGTTCATGGCTTCACAGTATAGTGACTCCATGCTTTGTTTTCACCGGCGACACAGCGCTCCCGCTCTGGGGCGCCGGGTGCGCATGTCGAGGTTCAGTATTTGAAATTCAGGTCAAGCTGCATGCGATCAAAGTCGCGCTCGTCGCCGTCACTGATGAATCGGGTGTTGATGAAGTAGGTGAAGTTGGCGGTCCAGTTTTTCTGAATGACGTAAGCGCCTTTGAGAATGTGGCCTTTCGCATCCGTGCCGCCGCCGCCGAAATCAGAGTCGTTCAGCAGGCCAAAGACCGCGTCGGCCTCGATGTCCTGATAGACGTAGCCGAACTGCCATTGTCCTCTTTGCTTGGTGCTGCCGTACTTGGCACCAACTGCGTAAGCTGTGTCAAAAACGGGCGCATCCTGATTGTGTGCATAATCTAGAAACAGGCTGAAAGGTCGGTCGGCCAGATCAAAGGCCAGCTCAGCAAAAACCTCGATTACTTGGTAGTCATAGAGGTAGGTGTTGGTCAGCGGGTCGTAACTGTTGCCGAAGAAATCATCATCATCACCGAAAAACGAACCTTTGCCCCGGGTATCGACCTCGAAATAAGATCCGCCGATCGTCAGGTCGGCGCTTTCGAAGGCGTGGATAAATCCACCTTGCAGGCCATATGAAAACTCCGAATTAATTTTTTTGTTGTCGCTCTCCAGCCAGGTGCCGAGCGCGGTCAGGAAAAATTGGTCATTGTCCCAGCCCACTGCTATGCCCTCAGGGCGCCAGTCTCCGTCCCAAATCAGCCCGTTTTTTCCAGGCCTATACAGGGGATTCTTGTATTTCCCGCCCACCACGTGGATATTCTCAAGGGCTTCCCAGTCGAAGTACGCCATGTCAAGGTTGATGTCCTTAGTGGTACCGCCCCCACCCAGTGTCTGATTGGAGGACACCGGGTCGTCGCTGCCGCTGGCAAAACCCAGACCGACTTGAAGATCATCGTTGATTTGAGCGGTAACGGAAGCCCTGGCCCTGATCCGGTCACGGCGGCGATCGCTTTCGCCCTGTTGTTCTATTGTTTCGTGACGGAAGCGGAAGTCACCTGCGAGCCTTACGCGTTCCGCCCATGAGGATTGATCGGCGCGTGCTTCGAGCGCCTCTTCTCCACGCTCGAGTTCGGCTACGGCGTCCACGGCACCTTCAATAGAGGCCTCGAGCCGGAGATTTTCCTCTTTGAGCGCCCGGTTGTCTTCTTCAAGGGCATCCAGTCGATCACTGAGTGCCATCAGTTGTTGCCTCAATATGCTGATTTCATTGTCCGTCGTAGCGGCATTAGCGAACATTGGGCTCAATGACAGTATCGCGGTGACGGTGATCACCGGGGTGCGTTTTCTCATCGCATCGATTCCTGGCCCCAAGAGGGCGCTTGATTGAAGTTTTAGAGATTCTATTTGGGGTTTATTACAGATAGATGACGGTTTCTTGGGGTTTATTACAGATAGATGACGGTTTCGGGCTGAAAAAATAGCATCGTGGCGGGTAGGCGTATGGCGCCTCTGGTTTCTTATTCGTGCGTCACCAGGGGCGCAGCATAGCGAGTGATTTATGCGGTCCTTGCGGAGACTCTTCAGTTGGCGATTTTCTGGTGCTCGCGCGCGGCAACTGCGGCAGGCAGGGGTATGTACCCGGCCTTGCGAACCAGTTGCTGTCCCTGCCTTGATAAAACCAGTTTCAGGAATTCCCGCTTGATTGGCGCAAGGTTTTCACCGGGCGCCTTGTTGACAAATATGTACAGGAATCTGGCCAACGGGTAGCTTCCGGTGATGGCCATGGCGGGGCTGGCTTCGATGAAAGCTTTGCCAGGGCCACGCGCGATTGGGATTGTTCGGACGGAAGAGGTGGCGTAACCGATGCCCGAGTACCCGATTCCATTGAGTGAGGTACTGACCGACTGCACGACTGATGCAGATCCGGGTTGCTCGTTAACGGTTGCCCTGAAGTCGCCATTGCACAGTGCATGCTCTTTGAAGTAACCATAGGTTCCGGAGACGGAATTGCGTCCGAAGAGCTGCAAATTCCTGCGCTCCCAGCTGCCAACGAGGCCCAGTTGACCCCAAGTATCAATGCGTTCTGGTTCGCCACAGCTCCGAGTTGCTGAAAATATGGCATCCACCTGCCCAAGGTGCAGGCCATCGAGCGGATTGTCCTTATGCACGAAGATAGCGAGTGCGTCAATGGCAACCGCCACGGGCGTGGGTTTGTAGAGATGTTGTGATTCGAAAGCCTCGATCTCACGGTCTTTCATTAAGCGGCTCATGGGGCCGAAGTCAGCCGTGCCTTCGGTCAATGCGGGCGCGGCGGTTGAAGAACCAGCCGCCTGGATTTGAATGTTCACACTGGGATACAGGCGTTTGAACGATTCGGCCCACAGGGTCATCAGGTTTGCCATCGTATCAGAGCCGGTACTCGAGAGATTGCCCGAAATTCCGCTGACCGCTTGGTAGTCGGGGTGTTCCGGCGCAGTGGGTTCCTGCCCCTGGGCTTTCAGGGTCGCAAGGGCAAGCAAGGCGATGATTACAGTATAACGGGCGTTCACTCGGAAATTTTTCTGGACCTCGGGATTTCGGCAAGAGCCTAAGAGTTGAATGTGACCAGATTGTGACAGTGAAGGCGGCTTGCTGGAATTGGTGCAATCGGAATCAGGGCGCTTCCTCTTTAGGAGCACTCCGATCGCTGGCCGGAAAAATGCAGGTGAATGTGCTGCCGATGCCGAGGTCGCTCTTTATTTCAAGGCGTGCACCGTGGGTGCTCAGAACATGTTTCACTATCGCCAGCCCCAGTCCCGTGCCGCCCGATTCCCTTGAACGGTCCGACCCCACCCGATAAAACCTCTCGGTGATTCTGGGAATGTCCTTGGTGGGGATGCCGATTCCCGTATCACTGACCTTGAATATCCGGTCGCCGTTGCCGAGCTGTTCCCAGCGGACATGGATCACTCCCCCTGCAGGGGTGTAATGAATTGCATTGGTGATGAGATTTTGGAATGCACTTTCGATGTCCTTTTCCGATCCGGATAAATTCAAGCCCGGCTGAATTTGAAAACGAATGTCGTGGTTGTGCTTGCTGAGTTCCTCAGATTGTTCCTTGAGTTGCATCAGTAGGGCGGGTACGTCGATCAGGGCCGCTACCTGTTCCGTGTCGCGAGATTGCAATCGGGACAGTTCAAGCAGATCATCGAGCAGCGACTGCATCTGTTTTGCCTGGCCCTGCATGCGAATTATGGCAGGCTGAACGTCCTGATCGCATTGATCCTCGACTGCCTCCAGGTATCCCAGCAGCACGGTTAAAGGCGTGCGCAGTTCGTGCGACACATTGGCAACAAAATCACGGCGCATGATTTCGAGCGAGTGCTTTTCCGTTATGTCGCTGACCACGAGCAGTCGCCGATCATTCTGCAGCCTGTGTGCATTGGCTCTGAGCCGCAGGTTCCGATCGGTCGGGCTCATCATTTCCAGCGAACCGAGGCTGCCACTCGTCATCGTAATCCATTCCACGAAGTCGGGTTCTCGGAGCAGATTGGTAATGGGTTTGCCAATGTCCTCTCCCGACTGAAGATCGAGCAGGTGTCCGGCGGCGTCATTGAACCAGGAGAGGTTGTTCTTTGCGTCAATCGCCAGAATGCCCTCGGGTAGTGTATTCAGCATGACCTGGAATTCGGAGCGCGCGTCCTTAAGCCGCGCCAGTTCATCATTTCCCTCTTCCAGTAAATGCCACATCTGGCTGAAGGATTGCTCCCACAGGCCGAAACTTCGCTCGGGAACCTCGGTTGGGTCCATGAGCCAGAGATTCAGTTTCACGCCGCTTGCGAGTACCCATACCAGGTATCCGAGCGACGTGATGGCAATGGCCGCGAGTGCATGACCGGCGAACGCGCCGAGCAAGCAAATGACGAGGGCGATGAGCGCGTGTCGACCGATGCGTGAGCTCGCAGGACGTGAAACCATTAGCCTCAATCTTTCGCCTGAAAGCGGTAACCGTGCCCTCTGACCGTTTGGAGGTAATGGTCCAATTGGCCGCCTTGTAGCGCCACGCGAAGTCGGCGGATATGCACATCCACCGTCCGCTCCTCGAGGTAAGCCGCGGTGCCCCACACGTGATCCAGTATCTGCGATCTGCTGTAGGCGCGGCCCGCATTGGACATGAAGAATTCAAGCAAACGGTACTCGGTGGGCCCCATATGGATCTCTTTGCCATCCGCGGTGACCTGCTTGGCATGCGTATCGAGCACCAGTCGTCCCGCCTTGAGATGTCCCGAGTGATCAGCAGGAGAGCATCTCCGGAGCACCGCGTGAATTCGAGCGGCCAGTTCCCGCGGCGAGAACGGTTTGATGATGTAATCGTCGGTTCCTGCCTGTAGCCCGGCTACTTTGTCATCTTCGGTCACTTTCGCGGTCAACATGATGATGGGTACTTTGGCGGTAACGGGTTCGCGTCGGAGCCTGCGGGTCAGCTCCAGGCCACTGATTCCGGGCATCATCCAGTCGAGCAGGATGATGTCGGGTTTGCGCTCGCTGATTTCTGCCAGTGCAGAACGGGCATCGGGAGCTACACGTACGTCCATGCCTGCACGAAGCAGGGAAAACTGGATCATTTCCCTGATGGCTGCCTCGTCATCGATGACCAGGACGCGGGGTTGCGCATGACGCATTACCTCGTCTTCGATACCGTTGTTTTGTGAATCGACATGCATGGTCCTGCCATTATAGGTATTGATGTGACATTTTCGTGACAGGAATTCCAGCCTGTAGGAGCCTCAAGTCATTGGCCCTTCATGTGTTTTCCTTTTCACGGTCCAGTTCCTCCCCGGCCTCCCGACGCATTTCAGTCAGTCGTGCTTCAATCCTGGAGCGCTCATAATAATCAAGGGTGGAATCTTTGGTCAGACGTTCGAGTTGTTCAATGGCCTCGGATATGCCGCCGCGGAGGAAATAGGACTCCGCGATCGCTTCGGTGGAGCGCACTTCGTCTCCCGCGACGTTGGCCGCGCGCGCATACAGCTCGAACAAAGAGGGGTCTTCCTGTCTTCTCAGCGTTTGCGATCGCAGGATGTCACTCGCCAATTGCGCCCGTTCAGGAACCTCCTCATGCATGAGTGAACTGGCATACTGCATTGTGATGGCATGGTTTCCCGGGAAGTCTTCATAGAGCCCTTTCATCCTCTCGATGGCGCTCTCGGACTGACCTGACTCTGTATCCAGATTTGCCATTTGCAACTGGTAGGCGAGGTGTCCTGCATTGCTTTCCATCAATTGTTCAAGCAGTGTTTCGGCTTCCGCATACTCCAGGTCGCGTTGCAGCGCGATGGCCAGACCGTAATTGAGTCCATCCGATCGCGCCTGATCGTGGTCCTCTTCCAGTTCATTGCGGAACCATTGAACAGCCTCGCCCGGGTCGTCGGCAATCAAAGCGCGTAATCGAGCTTGGGCCAGGTAAAAGTTAAGCCCGTCACCAATGTCTGCAGCTGGCAGATTGTTTGCACGGTCTCTTGCCTCTGCAACTCGATTGACGGTGACGGGGTGGGTGCGGAGAAATTCGGGAGGGCCTTCGCCGTTCAGGCGGGTCAGCCGATTAAGCTTGCTGAAAAAACTGGCCATCCCCTCGGGATCATAACCGGCTTCGGAGAGTGTACGAATGCCGATCCTGTCCGCCTCAATTTCATTGTGCCGAGTGAAGTTGATCTGCATCTGGGCGGACATGGCCTGCCCACTCATCAAGGCACCACTGATGGCCTCGCCATCCCCTCCAGCGGCCAGGATCATGCCCAGCATGGCCAGGGCGATCGGTATGGTCATGCTGCGCGCTTTCTCGAATGCGCGATACAAGTGAAGCTGCGTGACGTGGGCGATTTCGTGCGAGACAACACCGGCCACCTCGCTTTCGGATTCCGCAGCGAGAATGAGGCCCGAATGAAGCGCAACCACCCCGCCTGGAGCGGCGAAGGCATTGACATTGGGCTCGTCCATAACGACGAAAGTAAACAATTTATCCGGCCGGTCGCTGTGAGACACCAGCCGGAAACCCATGTCGTCGAAGTATGCTGTGACCAGCGGGTCATCGACGAGTAGTTCGTAGGCGTGCAGTTGGCGAATCAGGCCTTTTGCGTATTCCTCTTCTTCGCGATCGCTCAGGATGGTGGAGGCAGAGTTTCCCATGTCGGGTAATGGAACCCTGCTGGATTGTGCAGCCAGGCATGAGCAAAAAAGCACCAATACCAGTGCGAGCGCCCGGGAGACGGGGCAGGAGAAGCGATTGGCGTGGCGATGATTGCTCATGATCGTCTTGTAGCTGCCAGTATGACAGGTTCAATCAGCTGGAGTTCTACCGATGTTCGCCGCATTGTGTTTGGACTAAAGTCGGATTGAGGATAAGGTTATGATCCGGGTGTTTATGAATCAAGTGGGTTCCGGACGTTGATCGCCATGTGTGCAGGCAGGGGGATTGGGTTAAGACAATGAAAGTTTTGATGACTGTCTCGGTCAGCCCATGGTCGAGTGCCTTGTCCACCACCGCATTGCGCCTGGCTCAGGCCATCGTGGCCGAGGGTGCATCCATGGACGCGGTTTTCTTTCACGGAGATGGTGTGTATCACGCGCTCTCAGGCGAAGCGTCTGACGCAGGTTTGAGCAGCCCGCAGGATGCATGGCTGCAGTTTCATCGGGATCATGGCGTCGAATTGCTCTTGTGTCCCGCCGCAGCAGCGCGACGTTTGCCAATTTCCCGCCTGGAGTCGGACGTCGATTCCTTTCGCCAGGCCGGACTGGCTTATCTGCTCGAGGCCATGACTCAAAGCGACCGCGTGGTGCATTTTTGATGAACCATGAGAGCGCAATTTGCCTGGCGCTCATTGTCCGCAGCGGCGCTTACCACGGCCGCTCAGCTCGCGATCAGCTCGATATTGCCCTGGCCGCGGCGAGCCTCGACTGGACATTAGAGCTGTTTTTCATTGGCGATGGCGTTACGCAGTTGCTTGCAAACAGTGAGCCCGGCCAGGCGAATCTTCCCAGGGGACAGAAGGGCTGGGGTGGTTTGCCACACATGACACCGATCCGTTGCTGGATCGAAGCCGGTAGCCGGGCCCGACTCGCAGATGCAGGTGGCTTGTTGCTTGAGGCCGAGGAATTGTCCGCACGGGACATGCTTGCACGAGTGCAGGCCTGCGATCACGCCTGGGTCGTATAGCCCGTGTCCACACTGCATTTGGTCATTAACGCGGGTTTCGAGCCCCTAAAAACGTGTATTGACTGGGCCGGGGATTCCGACCAGATTGTCCTGCTCGATGCCGGTGTGGATAGCCTGTCGAATCTCCGCTGCACCGCGTTGATGGGCCCCCTTATTCCTGAGAGTCGGATCAGGGCTCTGGAAGCAGATGTGCGGGCAAGGGGGCTCGCCGGCTTGTGCCAGAGCCTGGGTATCGCGATGGTGAGTGATACAGCTTGGGTGGGACTGTTGGCTGAGTGCGAACAGGTGATGAGCTGGCGATGAAAGCGCACCCCCCTTCTGAAGACTGGCCCGAGCGTGATGAGCATGGCCACCTCGTGGAAGCCTGCACATGGGACCCCTCGCTCGCCGAGGCCATGGCGGCCGAGGATGGCATTGAGTTAAGTCGGCGCCACTGGCAGGTGATCGAGGTTTTGCGCGAGTTCTACGCCGAATACGAGATCGCGCCGCCGATGCGCGCCTTGGTCAAGATACTCCGAGAGCGGTTGAATGAACCTGGCCTGGCGAGCCGGGAGCTCTATAAACTCTTTCCTGATGGGCCAGCCAAACAGGGAAGTCGGTATGCAGGGCTGCCGAAGCCCGTCAGTTGCGTCTGAGCCGCAAAGTCCACTCCTTGCGGTGCTGCCTCAATTTCACATCCATTTATGTATATAATGCGCGCCCGATGCGGCCCCGTGCCCCTGAATTGATGGAAGAAAAGTCATGAGTCAGAAGATCAGCATCATTCCTGGCGACGGAATTGGGCCCGAGATCATGAAAGCGACCTTGCGCACGCTTGATGCGATGCAACTGGATTTGGAATACGAGTTCGTCGAGGCGGGCCTGGCGGCGCTCGAAAAAGTGGGTGAGCTGCTCCCGAAAAGCACGCTGGAATCTGTGGCGCGAAACCGAATTCTTTTGAAAGGCCCGTTGACGACACCGGTCGGAAAGGGGTTTCGGTCGCTGAACGTGACGCTGCGTAAGGAGTTTGATCTTTACGCGAATGTTCGACCAGTGATTTCCATGCCGGGGACCCGCTCCCATTTTGGTGACATTGACATCATCACGGTTCGGGAAAATACCCAAGGTGCCTACCTGGCGGCTGACGCGGCCATCAGCGATGATGGGACGAGAGCAGAATCAAAAATGGTCGTCACGCGGGACGGGTGTACCCGGATCGCCGAATATGCTTACGAGTTGGCGCGTTCGGCGGGTCGGAAGAAAGTCACGATTGTTCACAAGGCGAACATACTCAAGCATGTTTCTGGCATGTTCCTGGACATTGCACGCGATGTGGCAGCGGCATATCCGGATATCGAAACCGAGGAGATGATCGTCGACGCGACCTGCATGAAACTGGTGATGAACCCGTGGCAATTCGATGTCATCGTCACCACGAACCTTTTTGGGGACATCATTTCGGATTTGTGTGCGGGCCTGGTGGGTGGCCTCGGTCTGGCACCGGGTGCAAATATTGGTGAACACGCCGCCATGTTCGAGGCCGTCCACGGCTCAGCGCCAGATATCGCCGGGCAGAAGCTCGCCAACCCCATTGCCTTGATGTTGGCGGCGGCCCAGATGCTGTCACATATCGGCCTGCAACATGATGCGCAACGGCTCAGGTGTGCGATCAGGGAGTGTCTTAAAACCGGAGATACCGAGCTGTTGACTCCAGATGTGGGCGGTCACGGGACCACCGACACTCTGGCGCAGTCTGTGATCGATCATCTGCCTTAGCGGGCGGTTTTCATGGGTTTCGGCTGCGCGCGATGTTGTATCTTTGCAACAGTTGTGGCAATCAACTTTCGGTAGCGCTTCAAAAAAGACTCGAAAGCGGTCCTAAAAGAACGCCTAAATAACTTAATTGATTAATAAATAATTTCTCACACGTGGTGAGCCTATACCGGCTTTTTGGGGTGCTGCATGGGGCCTTGGTGAATTGACTTCATGTTGTTTTCCTGCCATATTTGAAGCTATATGCATGCTATTTGAAAAACGAGCTTATATATTCGAATGAAAGCGTGTTCCATCAGTCTGGCTGTTCTCCTGCTGGCCTCAAGCCCGGCAGTGAATGCTGCGCCCGCGATACAGGGTTCTTTTGCGCCCTACACGCTCATGGGTTCAGGGTTGACGCCTTTTTATGTGCTGGGCTTCGAGCTGGGCCCCTGGCAAGACTACCTCGCACATGAACTCACGCCCGATTTCATGTTGCCGTCCGATGCGCAGCCCATTGCAGTTTCCTGGATAGACACCCAGGCGGTGACGATCCTGCCCGGTTTTGCCGAACAATTGCTGGGTCAGCCAGCGACCCGGCTGCAGTTCCGCCTCGACTGGCAGTCGCACAAGGACCCTGTTGCGATGGACGGTCATCTCAACGGTTATCCATCCGGTCCCGGGCTGGGCTTTGAGAGACAACTCCTCGCGCCGGGGGTGTTGCATGCATTTGATTCGGGGCCTCAGTTGGGTGTCTCGGCGGTGTTTGCCCACCAGAGCTTTGGTGTGCGGGACCTCGGGATGCGCAGCTACTCCACTCCTGTGCCAGCGCTGTGGAATTCTCGGCAATATTCACCCCGTCAGGAATCCGCCTATGGGACGGGCGTGCGCTTGGCGCTACACCACGAGTTGACTCCCGGTTTGGCGCTGGATGCGGGATACCAGTCACGCATCGACATGGAGGAGTTTGCGCACTACAACGGTGTGTACGCCCAACCTGCCGACCTCGACATCCCCGCACGGGCGAGCGTGGGGCTCGCACTGCAAACGGGTCAGCGGTCGTGGTTGAATGTCTCCATTGCGCACGTGATGTACAGCGGGGTGGATGCATTCCCAAGCCGCGCATTGCCTGATCGGTTTCTCTCCAAACTCGGCGACTCCACGAGCCCAGTGTTTAACTGGGAAGACCTGACCGTTTACTCCGTTGGATGGTCATGGAGTGACAGCGAGGACACGCAGTGGCGCATCGACCTGACATCACGCTCTCAACCGCTGCCCTCCTCGGCAATTCTGGCAAGGGCATTAGAGGGCAGCCTGGCTGACAACGCGATGTTGCTCGGCTACAGCAAGAAGACTGGTGATCGCAGTCGCATCAATCTGAGTGCAGCTTATGCGCCTGCGGAATACGCTTTCGGCGGCAACGTTCTTGGCGTGGTCAGCGAGTCGCTGGACCAAAGCCTGGAATTTGAAGCCTACTGGACCCTCGACTTTTGATTGACCGCCGGGATTCCCAGCCCAGCACCGCAGCGATTCACTCCCGGATGTTCTGAACATGGACTTCCTCACTCGCTGGTTCAAGCGAACTTTTTCCGACCCGCAGGTGGTGCTGCTTGCCCTGATTCTGGTCATCGGGTTTGTAGTGCTCTATGGACTGGGGCAGATGCTCGCGCCAGTCATCGCCAGTGTTGTTGTTGCCTATTTGCTCGAAGCAGCTGTCGGGCGCTGTCAACGTTGGGGATTGCCCAGGCTGAGCTCAGTGCTTATCGTCTTTGCGTTATTCATGGCGACCCTGGTTTTTCTGCTGTTTGGTCTCGTGCCGCGAGTTTCGGGCCAGTTGTCGCAATTGGTGCAGCAATTACCGAACTACATCACGCAGGGTCAAACAGTCCTGGAGCAGTTGCCGGATAGATACCCGGAGTTGGTTTCCGAAGATCAGGTCAGTCGTGTAATCAGCAGCCTGGGCGCTGATATCGGTCGGTTTGGGCAAGGCGTGCTGCGCGGTTCGCTCGCGTCCGTGGCGAGTCTGCTAGGGTTAATTGTTTTTCTGGTTTTGGTGCCCGTGCTGGTGTTCTTCCTGCTCAAGGACAAGGATCTGCTTATTGCCTGGCTGACAAATTTTCTGCCGCGAGAACGTGATCTGGTCACGGCGATCTGGGTCGAGGTGGAAGCACAGATCGCAAATTACGTCCGGGGCAAAGCCGGGGAAATTATTATCGTGGGCGCGGTGAGTTACATCACGTTTCTGTGGATGGGACTGCAGTATTCGGCATTGCTGGCCACGCTGGTGGGCTTCTCCGTTCTGATTCCCTATATCGGAGCCGCGGTGGTGACCCTTCCCATCGCGGTTGTGGCGTATTTTCAATGGGGCTGGGGTTGGGATTTTGGCAAGGTCATGATCGCCTACGGAATCATTCAGGCGCTGGATGGCAATGTACTGGTCCCGCTCATGTTTTCGGAGGTGGTCGACCTGCACCCCGTCGCAATCATCGTCGCGATTCTGGTCTTTGGCGGTTTGTGGGGTTTTTGGGGGGTGTTCTTTGCAATCCCGCTGGCGACCCTGGTGCAGGCCGTTCTGCGAGCCTGGCCGCGTGCCCATGAGCAAGTGGATGCAGACCATGAGGCGCAAGGCAGCCAGACCTGACCGAGGCCTGTCGGGTGCTTGTTTCCGGGCTTAAAGCGCTGTTGAGGCAAAATCTGCTAAACGGGAACGTTCTCCGCGGCGCAATGTGATGTGTCCACTGTGTTCCCAGTCGCGAAATCTGTCCACGGCGTACGTAAGGCCGGAAGTGGTCTCCGTCAGGTAAGGCGTGTCGATCTGCTCGACGTTGCCGAGGCATACCATTTTTGTCCCGGGACCTGCCCGGGTCAGTAGCGCTTTCATCTGTTTTGGCGTGATGTTCTGTGCTTCGTCGATGATCACAAATCGATTGAAGAAAGTTCGTCCGCGCATGAAATTCAGGGAGCGCACTTTTACGCGGTGCGCAAGCAGGTCATTGGTGGCAGCGCGGCCCCATTCTCCGCCTTCTGAGGGCTGTGTCAGCACTTCCAGGTTGTCCGTTAAAGCCCCCATCCATGGCGTCATTTTCTCTTCTTCTGTTCCAGGCAGATAGCCGATGTCTTCACCCATGGAGACTGTTGCGCGGGTAACGACAATTTCCGAATAGCACGCGTCATCGAGTGTTTGAGCAAGCCCCGCCGCCAATGTGAGCAGGGTTTTGCCCGTGCCCGCAGTGCCCAACAGGGTCACGAAATCGACATTGGGGTCCATCAGAAGGTTGAGCGCAAAATTCTGTTCACGGTTCCTGGCTTGGATACCCCAAACGTTTTTTTTGCCATTGCTGTAGTCGTCGACCAGTCGCAGCGTCGTGTCGTTCTCGGCCACCTCGTGAACAATCGCCTCAATCCCCTCTCCAATGACGACACACTGGTTGGGAAACCAGGACTCATCTTTGAGTTTGGGCACGCGATAAAAGGTGTTGCTCTCCTCGGTCCAGGAGTCAATTTTTGGGTGGCTCTCCCAGAAATCATCGCCTTGTACCTCGAGGCCATGGTAGAGCAGGCTGAGGTCATCCAGCGCCTGATCATTGAAATAGTCCTCCGCCGAAATGCCCAATATGGCGGCCTTGATTCTCAGGTTAACGTCTTTCGACACCAGAACCACATCCTGCGCGGAACTGGCATTTTTGAGTTCGACCACCGAGCTCAGGATCTGGTTGTCTGCGAAAGACTGTTGCTCGGACAAGCCGGAATGGTGCTTCGGGGCCTCGGTTTGAAAATACAATTGCCCCCGGCCGGTCGGAATGTCCAGTCCATCGGGTGTCCGTAGCGTGAGGCCCTTGCTCAGGTCCTTTGCGCCTTGCTGATTCATCATTTCACCGATGAAGCGACTGACCTGCCGAACGTTTCGGGCGACTTCGGAGAGCCCTTTTTTGGCCGCATCCAATTCTTCCAATACCATCATTGGCAGAAAAATATCGTGTTCCTCGAAGCGGAACAGCGCGGTGGGGTCATGCATCAATACATTCGTATCGAGGACGTAAAGCCTTTTTTTGTCATCCATTCGGATGGATTCCTTATGAGTTTAGTTCCTGAGCTGCGGCCAAGACCTCGTCCACGTGGCCGGGCACGCGGACCTTTCTCCATTCGGCTCGCAATATTCCTTCGGCATCGATCAGGAAGGTGCTGCGTTCGATGCCCATGTATTTTCGGCCATACATGTTTTTTTCCTTGATTACGTCGAAAAGCTGACAGAGCGTTTCATCTTGGTCAGAGAGCAGGTCGAATGGGAAGTCCTGCTTTTTGCGGAAGTTTTCATGCGTTTTCACGCTGTCCCGAGATACGCCAAGAATCATCGTATTTGCAGCCAGGAAGGACTCATGGGCCTCGCGAAAGGCCTGGCCCTCTTTCGTGCACCCCGGCGTGTTGTCCTTGGGGTAGAAATACAGCACGAGTTGTCGACCCAGGCAGTCACTGAGTGTAATGGACTGGTCTCCCGTTGCCTGAGTTGAAAAATCGCCAACTTTTTTACCGATGGTGACCATGAATTTACCTCCCGGGTACGTAAAGAGACGTGCGAACGATGCCCGGCAGGATACTTGTCAGATTACGGGCTCGCAAGTACCATTGCGCCCACGCTTTCAAGGCACCTACTCATGTTTCAAGGCAGTATTGTCGCTCTAGTCACCCCGATGACCCGCAGCGGGCAAATAGACTACAAAGCGCTAGACGAAATCGTTGATTTCCAATTGGAAAACGGAACCCGGGGGATAGTCGTTGCCGGCACCACCGGTGAAGCGGTGACGCTGTCGTGCGAAGAGTTGACGGGGCTGTGGCGACGAGTTGTCGAGCGGGTCTCCGGGCAGGTTCCTGTAATTGCGGGGAGCGGAACAAACAACACTGCCTCTACGCTGGAGCGTACGCAGATGGCCGCAGACGCTGGCGTGGATGCCGCCCTGATCGTCACACCCTACTACAACAAGCCCACGCAAAAGGGTCTGGCTGCGCACTACGAAGCAGTTGCTGCCCACTGTGCCCTGCCGCTGATCCTTTACAATGTACCCTCGAGAACAGCAGTGGACATGAGTGTGGCAACGGCCGCCTCCCTGGCAGCGCGGCCGGAAATCGTGGCGTTGAAAGAGGCTCTGCCTGAACCCGAGAGGATCGAGTCCCATGTCCGCGCGAGCGGCGATCAAATGGTCATTCTCAGCGGGGATGATGGAACCGCGCTTGAATCCATCAGAAGAGGAGCGCGAGGCGTGATTTCTGTTGCGGCGAATATCGTGCCGGGACTGATGGCAAAAATGGCTGACTCGGCTGCCTGTAGAAAGACCGTTGGCGAGGCGCTTGAGATCAATACGAGACTGCAGCCCCTTTTCAGAGCGCTCATGATGGCGCCCAATCCGATTCCTGTGAAGTGGGCAATGCACGCAATGGGGTTCATTGAGGATGGAATCCGGTTACCATTATTACCTCTGGACCAGCACTTGAGATCCGATTTTGAGAAAACGCTCAAGACGCTGGGCCTGATCGAGACATAACTGAGTACATGATGACTTTCAGGAAATCGAAATTCGCACTGACTTGTATCCTCGCCTCGTTGCTGATGCAGGGTTGCTCCTGGTTCAAGGAAAAACCCCCGGAGTATTTTGGCAGTGACGAGGGCTCGCCGCTGGACATACCACAGGACATGGATGCGCTGGTTTACGTTCGACCCATCGAGGTCAAAGTGCCGCCGATGCGAATTCCCAGCGGCGATGAACTTGATCCCAGGCCACCCATGGCGGTCGTGACCGGTGGGCGTGGCGATGCTAATGCCGTCTTGGCCTGGTCAGCCGCGGGCGTACACCTGCAAGTAAAGGATTCGCCTGAAAGCGTTGCCAGGCGACTCGGTTATGCCATAGAGCGAAGCGGTATGAGGATGATTGAGCGTCATTCGGATGGCAGCCACGAATTCGAATACGTTCAGCTCCGGGTGGATAACCGCGGCTTTTTCGAGAAAATGATGTTCTGGCGAAATGACGGAAATGGAAATCACTCGGGGGTTTACCGGACACGTGTTGACGCCGACGGCGAAAACAGCAGGGTATTTCTGACTTATCCGGCAGGACAGCCTGCCAGCACGGCGTCAGCCGAGCACGTCCTGGCTGTTTTCATGGAACGCCTGGGCTGAAATATCCGCAGGTCGGGGCCTAGCGTTCGAGCAATTCGAGCTTGCCGGCTTTCCCATCCCATTCCGCTGCGTCTTCAGGGGGTTGCTTGAGCTCGATGATGACCGGCCAGATCCTTGACAGTTCCTCGTTTAACTCAATGAAGTGCTCCTGGCCGGACGGCAGATCGTCTTCCGGGTAGATGTCTTCGGCAGGGCATTCCGGCTCACACAACGTGCAGTCGATGCATTCATCGGGGTCAATTACAAGGAAGTTCGGCCCCTCGTGAAAGCAATCCACGGGGCACACTTCCACGCAATCGGTGTATTTGCACTTGATACAGTTTTCTGTAACGACAAATGTCATGGTTTGGGTATGCTCTTTTTTAGGTCCTGAACAGACATTGTGTGCGATGCTATACCGCGCGCACACTCCGCTGGTGCGATGTCCGGCCCGATCTGCGGGCTGAATGCCCGGCAGGCCATTGTCCCCGAGGTTTGGCTGTTATGGCCTGGCCCGCGGGACTCTAATTTCCAGCAAACGCTGCTCTTGAAGACAAACGGCATGGTAAACTACCTCCAGTCAGGTGTTCAACCGCAGTCGGGGCTGAATACGATCCCTGTAATCGCAATCTTTTCCGAGGTCTTTTAACATCGACCAGTGCACAATCATTCCAGCCGCGCACCACCGCCTGGACGTACGAGACTTGTGTCCGAATGCCACCGAGGTGGTCCGCCGTCTCCAGGCAGCCGGATTCCAGGCATTCATCGTCGGCGGCAGCGTCAGAGACCTTATCCTGGGAAAAGTACCGAAGGATTTCGACGTCGCCACCGATGCAACTCCCGAGCAGGTGAAGGCAGTTTTTCCACGATGCCTTCTCATTGGTCGTCGTTTTCGGTTGGCCCATGTCCGGTACAGGGGAACCCTTGTAGAGGTGGCCACGTTCAGAGGTGAATCGCTCAAAGACGGGGAGCACCAGCAACACGCCGACGGCAGAATTCTCAGGGATAATAGCTTTGGACCTATCGAGGAGGATGCTCGGCGACGGGATTTCTCAATCAATGCGCTCTTCATGGACCCGGTCACTGGAGAGATCAGGGATTATGTAGGAGGTTATGAAGACCTTGCCTCGCGAGTGCTTCGACTGATCGGAGACCCGGAGACACGCTACCGTGAAGACCCCGTGCGCCTGTTGCGCGCAGCGCGCTTCATTGCCAAGTTGGGCGTCGAGCCCAACTCGGAGACTTCCAGCCTCATTCCTGAGCTGGCACCCCTGCTGCAAGATATCCCGCCTGCACGCCTGTTTGAGGAGGTGTGTAAATTATTTCTGACCGGACACGCCACGCGGACCCTTGAAACTTTGCAAAGGTTTGAATTGACCAGAGCCCTGTTTCCACTCTTCGAGCGACAGGGTAACCCCGGCAAGGCAAAATTGCCGGCCATTCTTTGGGCGGCATTGGCGAATACCGATCAGCGTGTGGCCGAGGGGTTGGCGGTGACGCCATCCTTTCTGTTTGCCGCTCTGCTGTGGGCGCCTTTCAAGCAAAGAGCAGATGAGTTGCAAAACACGAAGCTGCCAGTCTTTGTGGCCATGCAACGGGCAGGTGATGAGGTGGTCGAGGTGCAGAACGAGAGGGTTGCGTTACCCCGGCGCTTTGCCAGCGTGACGCGAGAAATCTGGCTGATGCAGCACCGCCTCAAAAAGACGCGGGGGCGCCGTGCGCTGAATGTTTTGCGCCACCCCAAATTCAGGGCCGGGTATGACTTTCTGCTACTCCAAGCCCATGTTGATGGGGAGTGGGCCGAGTTGGCCGAGTTCTGGACCAGGGCCCAACAAGATGCTCCGCCGCCGAAAGTACCCGAAAAGGTCGGGCGTGTGCGCAGACGGCCAAGGCGCCGCAAAAACCACTCGAATAGGCATTAGGGCTGACCTTGATGCGTTACTGGCTTGGTCTTGGCGGTAACCTGGGAGACGTCAGGAATTCAATGAACGCTGCCTTGGAGCTTATCAACGCTCTCGACGGAACTCGGGTGTTACGACATTCCAGTATTTACTCCAGCCTGCCGTGGGGGGACGAGGATCAGCCCGATTTCCTGAACGCGGTAGCAGAACTGCAAACCCGTTCCCAACCTCGCGAATTATTGACTGCTTTGAAGAAGATCGAGCGTAGCCTGGGCAGGACGCCCTCAGAACGTCGATGGGGTCCTCGCGTCATTGATCTCGACCTGCTGCTCGCCGGCAAAACCGTGATGTTGTCTGACGAGTTGACCTTGCCTCACCCGAGGATGCATGAGCGCGCCTTCGTCTTGCTCCCGCTGGCAGAACTGGAGCCTGAATTGGACATTCCGGGAAAAGGCCGGGTCCAAAGGTTGATTTCGAAAATGGACATTGAGGGCGTTAAACGGTTGGAGGCGCTCGAATTGTGTGAATAACACCGGCTGCGGGCTTGGTTTTTGTGTTCGACAGTGGTATTATTACCACCAGCCATGGCAGAAACGCAACGTCTGCAGTGGCTTCAGGGCGCGATAGACGGGTACATCACTCCAAAAGCCTGCCTCTCCCCAGATAGGGGAGAGGTTTTTTTTTGGGCGAAATAAAAGTTAAGAGATCTTGGGTTTTTATTCTTTATTTACAATTAGTTAACGAGTATCATGAGCGATCCGACACGCCGCGGCTTGAGCAGGCTCCGGGCATGCGTTTCCGGAATAAGATCAGGCGGACTGGCGAATAAACACAACGGTACTCCGATAGCAGCTCGGGCGAGTTATGGTTGATTCAAATTTACAAATGTTGCTTAAAAACAACAGTATTTCTTTGACAAAACCTTTGAGCGAGCTCGTTTCAGAGCCGGGTCGTTTCAAAAATTTCAGCCGAGAGCTCAACGGCGTTGTGCTGGACTTCTCAAGAGTACGTGTGGATCAGTCTGCCCTGTCTTCTCTCCTCGAGCTCGCTGAAACGTGCGGAGTGGACACTCGGCGAAGGGAACTCTTTCGGGGAGGTCACGTAAACCTTACGGAGGATCGCCCCGCATTGCACATGCTCTTGCGAGGTGGTTGCGGTGACGACGTCTCTGCTCCCCCAGACGCGCAGCGCGCGTTGCAGGCCATTGAGGAAATGCTGAAATGGGCTGCCGAATTACACGCGGGCCGACTGCCGGGAGATACAGGCACCCGGATCAAGGACATCGTCCACATTGGAATAGGTGGTTCATTGCTTGGCACTCGCCTGCTGTGCGAAGCCCTCGGCGCCGACTCAGCCCAGGTGCCCGAGGTTCATTTCCTCGGTTCTGTCGACGCGCATTATCGCGTGAAACTACTGTCTCGCCTCGACCCCTCGAGTACGCTAGTTGTTGTCGTCTCCAAAAGCTTTACCACCGGAGATACCCTGATGCATGCCCGTGCGTTGCGGGAGTGGATGAGCGCCCATCTTACAGAGAGGGAAGTTCGTAATCGGCTGTTCGCCATCAGCAGCGCCACGGCCAGGGTCGCGGAATTCGGGATTGATCCATCTCACGTTTTGTACTTACCGGATTGGGTGGGAGGGCGTTATTCATTATGGTCGCCAGTGAGCCTGAGTGCGGCCGCCCAGATGGGCCCGACCGCGTTCCGAGAACTGCTTCGGGGCGCGGCCGATATGGATCGTCATTTCATGGAAGCTGATGCGGCTGACAATCTGCCTGTCCTGATGGGGCTGATGGGCGTCTGGCATCGCGACGTCTGCGGTTTCGGCGCCTGGGGTGTGTTTCCTTACGATCAGCGTTTGCGCCTTCTGCCCAGTCATCTGCAGCAGCTCATCATGGAATCTAACGGCAAGGCCGTCACGCTCAAGGGCGAGCAGTGCCAGGCCGGAACATCACCCGTGGTTTTTGGTGAGAGTGGCACCGAGGCGCAACACTCGGTTTTCCAGGCTTTGCACCAGGGTGTCGATATCGTTCCGGTCCAGTTTGTCGGAGTCATCCGTCCCGCGCATGACGATAGGGATGCGCATGCCGAACTTCTCGCCAACTTGCTGGCGCAAGCCACTGCCTTGGCATGCGGACGCTCGGAGCAGGAGACGCTTGAGCAGATGCTGGCTGACGGCGTTACGGGCGCCGAGGCGCTGTTGCCCCACCGGGTTTTTACGGGAAATCGCCCCAGCGAGATTGTACTGCTGGACGAATTGACGCCGGCGAATCTGGGGCGTTTGCTCGCGCTCTACGAGCACAAGGTGTTTGTGGAAAGCGTAGCGTGGGATATCAATGCATTTGACCAATGGGGTGTCGAACTGGGCAAACAGTTGGCCCCCGACGTGCAAAATGGCCTCTTGGGCGGTTCCTGCTCGACTCCCGGCTTGAGTGATTTGTTGGGCTTGATCAGGGATCGTTCCTGAAATCTCGCCTTCAATGAAGTATCGATGCGGCCCGGCGGGTCGGCGGGACTTTCCTGTCGACAGGGTGTCCGGTAAGCTTCAGGTCACAGCAAGCAGCCCGGAACCGTCAACCCCATCATGAAGCAGCCGGCTTACCATCCAGCGGACCTGGAGAAGCGCGTTCAGAAGCGCTGGTCCCGGGACCGCGTATTCGAGGTCGATGAACGTTCGGACCGCGAAAAATTTTACTGTCTCTCCATGCTGCCCTACCCGTCCGGTGCCCTGCACATGGGGCATGTTCGAAACTACACCATCGGGGACGTGATCAGCCGCTACCAGAGAATGTTGGGGAAAAACGTGCTCCAACCAATGGGTTGGGACGCTTTTGGGCTTCCGGCTGAGAACGCGGCGATCCAGAACAACACGGCACCGGGCGAGTGGACCTACCAGAATATTGAGCACATGCGCGGCCAGCTTGAGCGTATGGGGTTTGCTTATGATTGGTCCCGTGAGGTGACCACCTGCAGGCCTGATTACTACCGGTGGGAGCAATTAATGTTCACGCGGCTGATGCGCAAAGGGCTTGCATACCGGAAGGATTCCGAGGTGAATTGGGATCCAGTGGACCAGACCGTGCTCGCCAATGAACAGGTTGTGGATGGGCGCGGCTGGCGATCCGGTGCGCTCGTGGAGCGACGGTCAATACCCCAGTGGTTCCTGCGCATCACCGATTACGCAGAGGAATTGCTCCGGGAACTCGATAACCTCGAAGGCTGGCCAGATTCTGTAAAAACCATGCAGCGAAATTGGATCGGCCGTTCCGAGGGCGCCGAATTTGAACTCAAGATATGTGATGAACAGGGTGGATTGCACGCTGACGGTCTGGGTTTCCGAATTTTTACCACACGCCCGGACACGACATTTGGCATGACTTATGCTGTGCTGGCGCCGGAGCATCCCCTGGTATCTGCTATTACCAGCCCGGAACAATCTGCGCCGGTCGCTGCCTTCAAGGAGGAAGTGAGCCGCGCCACCGAGGCGGAGCGAACCGCGGAGACGGGTGAGAAGCGCGGCGTCTTCACTGGTTCGTTTGTGTTGAATCCTTTCAACAACGAGGCCGTGCCGGTATTCATTGCCGACTATGTGCTGATGGGTTATGGCACCGGCGCGATCATGGCTGTGCCTGGTGAGGACCAGCGAGACTGGGATTTTGCCCGTGCGCATGATCTGCCCATCATCCGAACGGTGCAACCGCCCGCCGACTGGGAAGGTGAGGCCTATCCCGGGGATGGCCCCGCGATCAATAGCGACTGGCTGAATGGGCTGCAAAAAGACGAAGCACTCGAAAAAGCGCTGGAATGGTTGAGCGCGAGCGGGATTGGTGAGCGCAAGGTGAATTACCGGCTTCGCGACTGGGGCGTCAGTCGCCAGCGCTACTGGGGCTGCCCGATCCCGGTGATTTATTGTCCGGACTGTGGGGCCGTTCCGGTTCCCGAGGATGATTTGCCCGTGATCCTGCCTGAGGATGTGACCTTCATGGGTGTCCAATCACCCATCAAAGCCGACGCGGAATGGAGGAAAACCTCCTGTCCCGACTGCGGTGCTGACGCCGAACGTGAAACCGACACTTTCGACACGTTCATGGAGTCCTCCTGGTACTACGCCCGTTATTGTTGCCCGGATGCTCAAGAGCAACTCGATGCCCGGGCCGATTACTGGCTGCCGGTGGATCAGTACATTGGCGGCATAGAACACGCCATATTACACCTCATGTATTTTCGCTTTTATCACAAGCTGATGCGCGACGCGGGCATGGTGTCGAGTGACGAACCCGCGACGCGTCTTCTGTGCCAGGGAATGGTCGTTGCAGAGACGTTTCGGCGTGAAACCGGTGACGGAGAAACGCAATGGATTAATCCGGCGGAGGTCGAGACCCAGTGCGATGAGAAAGGAAAGATCATTGGCGCACGCCTGATCGAAGATGGCGAGCCCGTGGTGATCGGAGCTGTTGAGAAGATGTCCAAATCACGCAACAACGGGGTCGACCCGAGCCATCTCGTTGACCGCTATGGAGCCGATACAGTCAGATTGTTTTCAATGTTCGCGTCGCCCCCTGACCAGTCGCTGGAGTGGTCAGATTCTGGTGTGGAGGGCTCATTTCGTTTCCTTAAGCGCTTGTGGGTATCTGTGACTGCGCACCAGCAACTCGGGCCATGTTCAGAACCTGATCCTGAATCTATGAACGACGGGCAACGCGAGCTGCGCCGCCGCATTCATGACACCATTGCAAAAGTAAGCGATGACATCGGACGCAGATACACTTTCAACACGGCGATTGCCGCCGTCATGGAGCTCAGCAATCACCTGAATCGTTTTGATGATCAAAGTGCCCAGGGCCGTGCGGTTGTCGATGAGGGTTGGCGGTCCATCGTGCGGCTTCTCGCGCCTGTAACGCCCCATATCTGTGAGATCCTCTGGGAGCGCCTGGGCGAGCGGGAACCGTTGACTGCAGTCGCATGGCCTGAGGTGGACGAGTCTGCACGCGAACGATCCACCCTGTTGCTGGTAGTGCAGGTCAACGGCAAGGTTCGTGGCCGCATTGAATTACCTGCAGGGGCTGATGAGGAGACCGCTTTCGAGGCAGCGGAGTCAGAACCCAATGTGCAACGCCATTTGACAGACAAGACGGTTCGTAAGGTGATCCATGTGCCGGACCGGCTTCTCAACATCGTGGTGAGTTGATATGCCTGCTCTTCGCCCGGGACTGATCATGCTGACACTTCTCATCACGGCATGCGGTTTTCAGCTGCAACAGCCTACGGAATTTCCACCCGAGATGGCACAGATGCAACTGAAGGTGGTGGACCCGTATGGGGTGTTCGGGCGCAAATTGCAGAACTTGCTTGAACAGGGTGGGGTGGCCCTCGTGGAGGAAGATTCAGCGCTTTCTGTTCTGAGCGTACCCGTGAATCAGGTGCGCAAGGAAATACTGACCATTGGTGACAACGCGAGGGTTCGCGAATATCGCTTACGCCATACCGTGGCGTTCGTTCTTACCGACCCGGAGGGTCAGCCATTGGTACCTGAGCAGCGTCTCGAACAGGTCCGAGTAATCAGTTTTGACGAGGCAGACATCCTGGGAGCGGCCCAGGAAGATGAACAGATGCGCCGCGAAATGGCAGAAACCCTGGCGCGCCTGCTGATCAGGCGACTGGGGACCACGCGGGCTACGCCATGAATTTGAAGCTGGAGCAGATCAGTGCTCAACTCGAACGAGGCTTGGCGCCGATCTACCTGATCGGTGGTCCTGAAGTGGTGCTCGTCCAGGAGTGCCGAGACCTCGTGCTGGATTTCGCGAAGAAAAGCGGCTTCGAGGAGCGGCAGGTTCTGGATGTGGATCGTCAATTTGACTGGGATAATCTGACCGCCGCGGGCAGCGCCCCCTCCTTGTTTGCCAGCAAGAAAGTCATTGACCTCAGAATGTCGACCGGAAAACCCGGTCAAGCAGGCGCCAAGGCGCTGATGGCTTATGCAGCTGAGCCAGATTCGGAACTTCTGTTGATCGTGAGTTGTGATCAGTGGGACAAGGGTTCGCGCACGTCCAAGTGGGCCAAAACCCTGGAGGCCGCTGGCGTGCAAGTGGATAACTGGGCAGTGAAGCCGACCCAACTACCTGGATGGATACACAATCGGATGCGCCGCTTCGGTCTCGAGCCCGATCGCGAAGCGGTGTTGATGCTGGCAGAGCGCCTGGAAGGAAACCTGCTCGCGGCCCGCCAGGAAATCGAGAAAATCAGCCTGCTGAAAGGCTCGGGCGCGGTGACCGCGCAAGACGTTGAAAAGTCCGTTGCCGACAGTTCTCGTTTCGACGGCTTCCTGCTGGCTGAGCGCATCCTCGCGGGGCAGGTCACTGAAGGCCTGAGAGTAGCAGGCGCCCTGTACCGAATGGGTACGCCTTTGCAACTCGTCATGGGGGCCTTATTCAGGGAATTCAGTACCCTGGAAGCTTTCCGCCTGGCCGTGGAATCGGGGCAGCCTGAGCAGGCCGCGTTCAGGCGATTGAACGTGTGGAGTTCGCGCCAGGGCCCCATGCGGGCCGCCGCCCGTCGCCTCGACGACAAGAAAATGAACCAGGTGTTTCAAAAGCTGGCCCTGATCGACCAGCAAAGCAAGGGCATGGCCAACGGCAATCCCTGGCACAGTCTGGACCGGCTTGTTTGCATGATGTGTGCGGCCTGAATGAGCAGACCAGCATGATTGCCGTGCTGGGCGGAACGTTTGACCCGGTTCATTACGGACACCTGAGAACAGCCTGGGAGGTCCAGGAGACCTTCAACTTTGAGGAATTCCGCTGGATGCCGGCAGGACAACCGCCACATCGCAGCGCTGCAGTCAGTGACCCGGCGCACCGCTTGGCGATGCTCAGCCTGGCGCTCGATGACACACCCGAGTTCTCGATCGATACACGTGAGATTTCGAGACCCGGCCCGTCATACATGGTGGACTCTCTGGGTGAGATCAGGGCATCCATCGGTAAGCGACCATTGATTCTGGTGCTGGGCGAGGACAACGCTTACCAGTTGGACACCTGGGATCGCTGGCTGCAATTATTTGAGCTCGCACACATGGTGGTCATGACGCGCCCGGATTCCGAAAGTGCAGTTTCAAAAAGGCTTGAAATTGAGTTGAAAAAAAGGCTCATCACCGATGAAACGCAGCTGCAGGCGGAACCCTCGGGTTACGTGCAACTGATTCCGGTGACCCAGTTGGATATCTCCTCCTCACTCATTCGGGCAAAGTTTCGAGCGGGGCAATCCGCTCGTTATCTGGTGCCCGAGCCTGTCCGTCACTATATCGAAAAGCATTCGCTTTATCTTTGAGATGCGAGCGCCGACCTTGAGCCGCCTTGCTGCTGCGCGATAAAATACGGGCTGACAAGAAAAACAGGTAATCTATCGCTTGAACAATCAACGCCCTGCCGAAGACCTCTCCCCGGACCAACTCAGACATCTTGTCACGACCTGCCTAGAAGATCTCAAAGCCATTGACCTTCAGGTTATCGACGTGCGTGGCATGAACCCATTGACCGACATGATGATCATCGCTTCGGGAAGTTCAACCCGACATGTCAAGGGCATGGCGGAAAAAGTGGTCATGAAGGCCAAATCCATGGGCCATCCTCCTCTGGGCATCGAGGGGAATCGCGAAGCGGAGTGGGTCCTGGTCGATCTTAACGACATCATCGTGCACCTGATGCTCCCCCAGACTCGGGCCTTCTACAACCTAGAGAAACTCTGGGAGGCGAGCGCCGAGCATCGGTCCGGCCAGACGGCGCCGGTCTGAGTCGATGCGTTTCATTGTTGCTGCGGTCGGGCAGCGCCCCCCTCGCTGGGTGAGCGATGCCTGGAACGAATATGTGCGGCGAATGCCGCCAAACCTGCCCATTGAATTGCGCGAAATCCCGCTGGGCCACAGGGGTAAAAATCCCGACATCAACCGTGCACAGGCCGAAGAGTCCAAACGTCTACTCGGCGCCGCGCCTGAGCGATCGCAGCGCATCGCCCTGGTCATCGAGGCGCAACCCTGGTCTACAGAGCACCTCGCTGAGAGAATGCAGTCGTGGATGCACGAGGGAAGTGATATTTGTTTCATGATTGGTGGCCCCGATGGGTTGGCGCCAGCGTGTTTGGATGCCGCCGAGGAGCGTTGGTCGCTCGGCCCTATGACGCTGCCCCATGCGCTGGCGCGGGTTATACTCGCAGAGCAGTTGTACCGGGCATTCAGCATGCTGTCGAATCACCCTTATCACCGCGCATGAGCACGCACCCAAGTGTCATATTGGCATCTGCCTCCCCGCGACGGAAAGTGCTTTTGGAGCAATTGGGCATCCGTTTTAAGACGTTGGATGCTGACATTGACGAACAACGATTGCGCGACGAAATCCCGGAAGAATATGTGGAGCGACTGGCCAGGGAGAAGGCCCTTGCAGGCTGGAAACTGGCCGGAAGTTACTTGCCGGCGCTGGGTGCGGACACCATCGTTGTTCTGGACGACGACATCCTGCTCAAGCCGGAATCGCGCTCAGAAGCTGAGTGGATGCTGGGAAGGTTATCGGGTCGGCAACATCACGTGCTGTCCGCGGTTGCTCTGGCGCTCGATGCTCAAACCATCCGCTCGGTGGTTCAACGAACCGAGGTCACGTTCAGTGAGATTCCCCCCGCCTGGATCACGGCTTACTGTGCCGGTGAAGAGCCCATGGACAAAGCAGGGGCTTACGGTATTCAAGGCGATGCTGCGCGTTGGGTCAGCCATATCAATGGAAGTTTCTCGGGCGTCATGGGATTGCCCCTCCATGAAACTGCCCTGTTGCTCGCCGTCATCGAAACACCCGGATGACCCTGCCACAGCGTCAATTGACCGGGGCAGGTGATATGCTATGTCCCCTTGAGGCTTGGGCCCACGTTGCTGTGATGGCGCGGGTCGGGACGTTTCGCCGGTGAGCGAAGAGCTATTGATCAACATAACCTCTGCAGAAGCCCGTGTGGCCGTTGTCGAGAATGGCACTTTGCAGGAGGTGTGGTTGGACAGGGCCAGCCACTTTGGTTATCTGGGCAATGTCTACAAGGGACGGGTTTCGCGCGTGCTGCCGGGCATGCAGGCTGCTTTCGTCGATATTGGCCTGGAGCGAACGGCATTTTTGCACGCCTCAGACGTGGCATCTGCGGCCAATGCGCATGAGGTGCCTGCCGGGGAATCGACGGACCTGCCCCGGCCAACCATCCAGTCCCTGGTCAGAGAGCGATCGGAGATTGTCGTTCAGGTCATCAAGGACCCAATGGGGACCAAGGGCGCCCGGTTGACAACCAGCTTGAGTATTCCCTCGCGTTTTCTCGTCCTGCTGCCAAACAACCCATACATCGGTATTTCCACACGGATCACGGATGAAGCGGAACGGGAGCGACTGATGGGCTTGGTCGAAAGCTTGCAGGCCGCGGATGCGATCCACGGCTACATCATCAGGACCAATGCAGAGGGTATGGATGAGTCGACGTTGGCGGCGGACATGGCTTACCTCGCCAAAATCTGGCTGAGTATCGAGAAGAAGGTTCGGGATGAACCTGCCGGTTCCTGTGTGTATGACGATCTCTCATTGCCGATGCGCGCACTGCGCGACCTGATGCACAGTTCGGTCAAGTCTGTGAAAATCGACTCAGAGAGCGGGTACGAGGAAGTTCGGGCTCTGGCCGAACAGTTTCTGCCTGACTGGGTATAAAGGATCGAAGCCTACACCGACACCCGACCCATATTCGACCTGTATGGAATCGAGGATGAGATCAATCAGGCATTGCAACGCAAAGTGCGCTTGAAATCAGGTGGCTACCTGATTTTTGACCAGACAGAGGCAATGACAACGATTGACGTGAATACGGGTGGCTACGTTGGCAACAGGACGCTGGAGGAGACGGTCTATAAAACCAACCTCGAAGCGGCACAGACCATTGCACGTCAATTGAGGCTGCGTAATCTCGGCGGAATCATCATCATTGATTTCATTGACATGGTGGATGAAGCGCACCAGCGGCGGGTCATGCGCGCGTTGGAAGCTGCCTTGAGCCGAGACCATGCCAGATTCAATCTTAACGAAATGTCCGCGTTGGGCCTTGTCGAGATGACCCGCAAGCGCACGCGCGATAGTTTGGGTCATCAAATGTGTGAGGCCTGCCCTCACTGCTCGGGCCGGGGATTTCTGAAAACCTATGTGACGGTTGCCTCCGAAATCTATCGTGAAATCATGCGCACGGGCTGCCAGTTCGAGGCGGAGAAACTTTTGGTGTTTGCGACTCCCGGAGTGGTGAACCTGATTCTCGACGAGCAATCGACCATGGTGGCCGATCTCGAGGAGTTGACGGGCAAAACCATCCGCTTCAAGGCCGAGGACCAGTACGAGCGGGAGCAGTTCGATGTGGTCCTGCTCTAGCCTCATGACGACCTCACGAGGGCATTCATGATACGCATTAGCAAAACACTGCGTCGATTGCGCTCCCTGGTCTGGACGGCTATCACGATTCTCACCGTGATGGCCGCGATCGTCGTTGGAATAGGTAAGCTGCTGATGCCCTATAGCGATCGCTATCAGCCGCAACTTGAGAAGTGGCTGAGCGGACAGTTTCAGCAGCCGGTGCGTATCGAGAGCTTTACCGGGGAATGGAAAGCATTTGGCCCTCGCATCAGCTTGCGGGGGCTGACCTTCACCGGCCAGGGACAGGCGGAGGATGAAATCGCTATTCAACAGGCCGCCCTGGACATCAAGCCGCTCAGCGGACTGCTGCCGGGGCGTTCGTTTTACAGTTTTCACGTCATAGGCGCCGATCTCAACCTGGAACGCCTGGCGGACGGGCGTTTGGAATTGTCCGGTCTGGGCGTAAATAACCGGACAGGTGGTCCACAGACGGGTTCAGGCCTGAACACGCTCACGAGAGTGGGTGAATTGCGTCTCGAGGATTCGTCCTTGAGTTATTGGGATGAACTGCGAGAACTGTCCGTGCAGTTGTCCGGCGTCAAGGGGCGCGTGCAGCTGGATGGATCGAGCATCGCCGCTGCATTCGAGGCGGTTATCGCGGATCAGGACGAAGGTCGCGTCGTGGGTGACATCAAAGCGACTTTGCTGTTGAGGCTCGATGATGAACAACGCCTCGAAAATGCCAGTTGGCATGCAAAAACCCGGGAGTTGATGCTCGATGAATTGGTCAAGGGTATACCCTCGCACCCTTTAATTCCCCAGGCAGGCTGGTTGAATGCGGAATTGTGGGGAAGCTGGGCACCTGGCCAGGGGCAGGGAATGGAAGGTGTGCTGGACCTTCGTGAGTCCCGCCTGATGAGTGATGCGGAAGAACTGGAAGTTGAGCACATCAATGCCCGCTTTGAATGGCGCATGCAGGGCCGAAAAACCTGGCGACTGGATTTTTCGGATTTCCAGATTCATGAGGGGGGGCGATCATGGGCTACCGACAGACTCAGCATTGAGCGGAATATTCCGGCCAATCTGGGTTTATGGATCAGCGCTGATGCCTTGCATGTAAGCTTCCCCCTTGAGATCACGCAAAGGATCATGGCTGTTTACGAGACGCCATGGCCCAAAAATATTCCGAGGCGTGCCAGCGGGTCAATCAGCAGTCTTGACCTGGTCCTCGACCGTCGCTGGAAACTCCATTTGCTGCGTGGTTCCTTTGATCGGCTGGAGGCGTGGGCGTGGGATCGCTGGCCCGATGTCGCCGGGCTGCAGGGAACGGTTGACCTCTCCGAAGGTGAGGGTGCAGTGCGTCTGAGCGGGGCGGGCGTCGACATCCATTGGCCGCGAAATTTTCAGCGCAAGCTGATCGCAGACATCCCGGAATGCACACTGAATGTCCAATGGGGGTCGGCTTGGCAGGTCTTTGGTCGTGCTTGCCGGTTGGAAAACGAACTCCTTGCCCTCTCGGGCGATCTCCGGTTCATTCAATCTGAGGGCAAGCCGGCCGTTGATATCAATGTCCTCGTGAACCGCGCGAGCATTGGCCTGCTCGATGCTTATTGGCCCAGGTCGCTGATCAAGCCGAATGTCGCCGACTGGCTGGCCAACGGCCTGGTCGACGGGCAGGCCGATGGCCGGTTCATGTTGCGGGGCGATATGGATGATTGGCCTTTTTCAGACGGAAGCGGCCAACTGGAAGCGCGGGTCAAATTTTCGGATCTGGATTTGGAGTACTACCCGGGATGGCCAACCGCCGGCCAGATCTCAGGATCTGCCCACTTCCTCGGAACCTCCATGGAGGTCGAAGCAAGTGTCGGCAACATGGCGGGGGCCCCCGTCAGCGAGGTGCGTGGGCGTATTCCAGATTTTCGCAACGCACACATCGACATTGACTACCGTTCACCCATCATGCTGCCCGAACTGGTCGGCTTTATTGACGCTTCGCCATTGCTCAGCAACAGCGAACTCGACCTGAAGCAGTTCAAGGTCGATGGCGTATCGGAAATCCAGGGCCGCTTGCTCATTCCGCTGAAAAGTGGCGCGTCCGAATTGGAAGTGTCGGGACAGTTGTCTTTATCGAGCAATTCATTCGAAGAAAAATTAACCGGGTTTCAACTGCACGACATCCGAGGCACCCTGGAGTTCGATCGCGATGGGCTGAATGCCTCGCTGCTCGAAGGTCGCTACGGGACGAGCGAGACGCGCTTGTCAGTGTCCGCCGACTGGTCTGGCCCGGCGCGCTTTGAAAGTGAGGTCCAGGGTGAGATTCCGCTTGCAGAGTTGATACCTGAGTCCATTCGGCTCGGCGAACCACTGCTTGATTTCCTATCGGGTAAAACTCCGGTCAAGGCGACATTCACGGTGACGCCCGGTGCCGGGGACGCGAAATCTGAAATGTGGTTGTCGCTCACTTCAGACCTTGAGGGCATCAGCAGTGCATTGCCGGCCCCGCTCGCGAAGTTGGGTGAATCGCGCTGGCCAATGACTCTGAATTACCCGATTCGCTCGGCCCGAGCCGTGGCGAGCCTGGAGATTCCTGAACGCGTCAGCTTGGTCTGGGATCTCATGGGTGAGTCCGCGGAGCCTCGCAGAGCGGCCATCAGGTTGGGCAGTGGCGCCGCGTTGTTGCCCGGAATTGGCCATCTGAGTGTGTCAGGAAAGACTGAGCAACTGGATCTGGATCAGTGGGTCACGCGCCTGACTGAGCGATTTTCTTCACGGTCAGGCTGGGGACGCCTGGTGCTTGATCCCATCACCCTGGACAGTTCGGAGCTTTGGCTGCTCGGCCGTTCATTTCCTGAAGTCGCCCTTAAGATTGAATACGCCGATGACATCATGCTCGGTCGGTTTGACAGTGAACAGATTGCCGGTGAGTTGCGATACAGTCGTTCGGACTCCGAAGTGCACAGCCTGGCAGCGCAACTCGATCGTCTTTTGTTACCCAAGCCAATGGAAGACGGTGTGACCATGGACACTGATCCGGTTCGGTTACCCGAACTGCACATCTACATCAAGGCTTTCGGGTACCTTGGCCTGGAGTTGGGGGAAACGAGAATCGAGGCTTATCCAACCAAGGAAGGCTTCCGGTTTGCCTCCGTCGAGGCCCACTCTCCGGACTTTACCCTGAATGCTCGTGGCGACTGGTTGAAAACCGCCTCTGGCCCGCGATCCGATTTCGACATCGTGATGACCTCGGAAAGCCTGGGCTCACTGATGAGTGCGCTGAACATTTCCTCCGTGCTCGAGGGTGGGCAAACACTGGTGCGATACGATGCATCTTGGCCAGGTACTCCGGCTGCTTTTGCACTCGAGCGCCTCAATGGCGAGATGTCATTCAGCGTGATCGACGGAACGATTGTCAATGCCGACGCAGGGGCCGGAAGGATGGTCGGCCTGATGAGTATTGCTGCACTGCCCAGGAGACTCGCGCTCGACTTTCGTGACGTTTTCGGTACGGGTTTCATTTTTGACGAGGCTGCGGGCACAGTGACCCTTGAAAATGGCACGGCCTACACCGATGACATGGTACTGAAGTCCACGGCGGCGACGATGGAGATCCGCGGCAGTTCGGATTTGGAAGAGAAAGGCTTCGACTATATCCTGAGCATAAAGCCAGGGGTCGGGCAGGCACTCCCCGTAATCGGTGCTTTGGCGGCGGGCCCCGGCGGTGCGGCGGCCGGCCTGGCTTTGCAGGGACTTCTGCAAAAAAGCCTCGGCGAGGCGGCCGAGGCGCGCTATTCCATCACGGGCAGCTGGGAAAGCCCTGCAGTCGTGCCCATCCCGCCTGAAAACCAATCAAATGTGAAAGCAAACAATGAATGATTCACTGACCATTGCCAAAGCGAAGCTTCTCGAACCCGGTGGCCTGGATGAAAACGATTTACATCGTGTTCTGAGTCACCTGATGGGTGCTTCGATCGACGCGGGCGACCTGTATTTTCAACGGGTGGTGCGTGAAGTCTGGTCCCTTGAAGATGGCCGCGTGCGAAGCGCCAGCCACGGAACTGAACAAGGTGTTGGGATTCGTGCGGTCAGCAGGGATAAAACCGGTTTTGCCTATGCAGATGAAATCGAATTGCCCTCGCTGTTGCGGGCATCCTCGGCGGCTCGTGAAATCTCCACTCGCGGTGATTCCGCAACCGTCAAAGCTCTTAGTCGGCGGCCGCCTGGAGCACTCTACCATCCCGTTGATCCGATCAGCTCGCTGAATGCCGACGACAAAGTAGAGCTGTTGCGTCAAATCGATGCCTATGCGCGTTCCATCGATCCTAGGGTCAGTCAGGTGATGGTGACCCTGGCGGCAGCGCATGAAACAGTCCTGATCGCGGCGGCCGACGGCGACCTGGCCGCTGATGTTCGACCGTTGGTGCGCCTGTCCGTGTCGGTGATCGCAGAGCAGGCTGGGCGTCGTGAGCAGGGCGGCGATGGTGGCGGCGGAAGGTTCGAGTATCAGCGTCTGATCGAGGATCGGGGCTGGCAAAAATATGCCGATGAGGCCGTGCGCCAGGCACTAGTGAACCTGGATGCGGATGATGCGCCGGCGGGAACGATGACTGTAGTGCTTGGTCCTGGTTGGCCGGGCGTGTTGCTTCACGAAGCGGTCGGGCACGGCCTGGAAGGCGACTTCAATCGAAAGGGCGTTTCCGCATTTTCTGGAAGAATCGGTGAACAGGTGGCGGCCCGTGGCGTCACCATCGTCGATGACGGTACCTTGCCCGAGCGTCGGGGTTCGCTCTCTGTGGATGATGAGGGCACCCCGAGCGCACAGACGGTTCTGATCGAAGACGGCATTCTGAAAACCTACATGCAGGACAAAATGAACGCGCGCCTGATGAACATGCCCGTCACGGGCAACGGGCGCAGGGAATCTTTTGCGCACTTGCCCATGCCACGAATGACCAACACCTACATGCTGCCGGGTGAGCATGAGCCCGGTGAAATTATCGAGTCCGTGGATCGAGGCCTCTATGCCGTGAATTTCGCCGGTGGCCAGGTAGACATCACCTCAGGCCGGTTCGTGTTTTCGGCCAGCGAGGCATACCTGATCGAGAACGGTAAAATTACCCGGCCGGTGCGAGGTGCCACCCTGATCGGAAATGGTCCCGATGCCATGAATCGGGTCGACATGGTGGGAAATGACCTCGCGCTCGATGGTGGGGTTGGTGTGTGTGGCAAGGACGGTCAAAGCGTTCCCGTCGGAGTGGGGCAGCCCACGTTGAGAATCGATGGTCTGACGGTGGGGGGCACCCAGGCGTGAGTCATCGCGAACCCGGGGTAAAGCGTATCTCATGGCACGCCGTTGTTATGCCGGCAAGTCTTGCCGCGCGTCCATCAGGCGCAAATGCCGGAACAGTTTTCTCGCAGAAGCAGGTGGCTTGCCGCGCTCGGACTCGCTCCGAGCTGCCCGCACTAATTGGCGCAGGGTTTGAATTTCCTGTGGGCCGTATACCGGAATCAGAATTTCCAATGCGGCGTCGCCTTCGTCAATCAGACGATCACGCCAGGCTTCTATCCTGTGTTGACGCAGCGTGAGTTCCCGGGCACTTGATTGCTCGGCATGCAAGGCCTCGCGGATGGGCTCGGCATCGATATTCCTGAGCCGCCGGGCGAGAAACTGCAGCTGCCGTTTATGGGCAACATGAGACTTGATGGCGCGCGCTTCCTCGACAGCCTCTCGAATTTCGTCGGGCAGCGGGACGCGTTCGAAGGTGGGGCGATCCAGCCTGACCAGTTCGCGGCCAAGGTTAAAAAGAGCCTGAGCTTCCCGCTTGCGCTGGCTTTTGCTCGGAATTTCCCGGTTTTTTCTGGGCTCTTCGCTGGACATGGAGTTAGGTATTGATGAGGCAACATGCAAATGAGTGATTCAGGAATGTTAACGCAGTCGCTGCCGGATCGCGATGCCGAGCTGGAGGTGCTCAGGGAATGTGTGGAAGCAGCGCTTGACACCGCTCAGCGGGGCGGCGCAGAAGGCGCGGAAGTCAACGCCAGTAGCCAGGCCGGTCTCAGCGTGGCTGTGCGGCTGGGTGAAATTGAGACACTGGAGCATCATCGTGACCGGGGCATCGCCATCAGCGTATACCTGGGCAAGCGCAAAGGCAGTGCGAGCAGCGCAGATCTGCGGCCCGATGCAATTCGGGATTGCGTCCAGAACGCCCTTGATATCGCACGC
Source organism: Candidatus Nitrosopumilus sp. (assembly GCA_964225175.1). Taxonomy (GTDB): domain Bacteria; phylum Pseudomonadota; class Gammaproteobacteria; order Xanthomonadales; family SZUA-36; genus WTJD01. The sequence goes on from CAXQNK010000078.1 coordinate 40,947, forward strand.
TACACCGAGGAGGACGCCTGCAATGGCTTGCCGGACCGGGACCGTCTCGCGACGGAGTTCCCGGATCTCGA
>CAXQNK010000079.1:0-20472 GCA_964225175.1 Candidatus Nitrosopumilus sp.
GTGATTTTGACCAGATGGTGAAGGACGCACCGGAAGTCATGGAGTGCTATGCCACCAGCGGACAATACGATTACACCCTCAAGGTGGCATGCGCCAGCATCAGGGCCTATGACAAACTCCTGAGCGAACAATTGATGCGCTGCAAGGCCGTCCATACCGTGAACACCAGCTTCGTTTTGAGGACCAGCAAATCAACCACGGCCTTGCCGCTACCCTAAGCGTGAGCTGAATCAAAATCCTAAGCACAAAAAATCTTGAATAGCGTTTTCAATTCTTGGTAGTTGGCTAAATTTCGGTTGTGGTTTGTAATGACGAATGTATACGAAGAACCCAACCCATGCCCCAGTCATTGAAATCTGCTTTTCGCCTTCTGGCGTTGCTTTTACTTGCTGACTCTGTAATGACCAACTGCTACACCGGAGCATGGACTTCAACGACAAGGCAAACCTCCGCGCCAGGGTAGAGAGGTCCTGTTTTTAGGTCGTGGTAAATCCGAAGCGGTGGCATTGATGAAGAGGACAATATCGCTGATTCATGCCTGCGCCTGGAGAGTCAGAATACCGGAACCTGCTTTGCAGAAAACGACAACTGTGGAGATGATTCCATAGAAAAGGCGGCCATCGGAGCCGCGCCCGGCGATCCCAGTGATTTGGCCATTCTCCTGTGTCCTGAACCTGGCCACTACACGGCCATACACAGCGGGTTCGGGGGCACCAACGGCATCGGGATCGCGGTAGTGATCAACCTGATGAGACCGCTGGGGGATCCTGTCTAACAAACAGAATGCTCGGCTCCATGTTAGACTCCTGCCGCGCCCGCTTCCAATGACCCAGAGACTGTGCGAACAATGCCCCAAACCAGACGCTCAGAAACACCCGCCCCAGTGCTGGGGAACGTGACGCGCGCGAGACGCCTGCTGCAAAGCCAGGGCCTCGACGGCCTGGTGGTCTGCCTGCCGCATAACGTCTACTATCTCTCGAGCTATTGGGGCCTGTTGATGAGTGCGGCCCACTTTGATGCCGCTTTTTTTGCCCTCCTGCCCGCCCGCGAAGATCAACCCGCTTCGCTGATTCTGCCCAGCATGGAGCTTCGACGTCTCGAATCGGCCGGCGGAACCTGGATGCCCGAGACATTTATCTATACCAGCCCGGGTGAGGAACAGGACCAGATCGCGATTGATGGGCAGGCCTACTCAGGGTGGCCCGTGCGTGACGGCGCCGAACTGACCTCGCTGGAAAGACGCTGGATCGCAAAGACCCGGGCTCAGGCCCAAAGAACCTCGGGTAACAGCCGTGGGGCACTGGTGCGTGCACTCCGAAATGCCGGGCTGTCGAGGGCAAAACTCGCGGTTGATGATGAACGCGTGGGGCCCTGGCTGTCCGCGGCAGGGCTGGACAAGGTCGAGTGTCTCGAGGGCCGCACACTGCTGAGCGAGACGCGACGCATCAAAACCGGCGCGGAGCTGAATTTGATGAAAGAGGCGGCAAAGATCAACGAATCCGCGGCAAGAACGGCCGCAGCGGCGCTTCGTGACGGCGCACACTGGGACGACATTGAGCAGCTGTATTTCACCGCTATGGCGCAACAGGGTGGCCGGGGAAGCTACTTGATATGCGGTGCGGGTGGTCCTCCCTCAGGAGTGGTTCGCCGAAATGAACCGATGCTGATCGACGCACTGGGAACTTATCGACATTACCATGGTGACTTTGGGCGCAGCATGGTGTTGGGCGAACCCTCCACATTGATGAGAAAACGCCACCGGGCCCTGTGCAACGGGTGGGACGCCGTTCAATCTCTGCTCAAACCAGGCGTTCGCATGAGCGAATTGGCCGATACGGCCATAGAAACGATTCGCCGGAACGGATTTCCAGAATTTGTCTATGCCACACCGCACAATCTCGGCCTAGAACACACCGACGATGCAATGCCCGTGGGCGCCCAGCAGGGTGCGGGAGATGATGCAGTACTCGAAGCAGGCATGGTGCTCAATGTGGATCTTCCGTTCACTGAGATCGGCTGGGGATCCATGCACCTCGAAGACACCGTTCACATCACACATGACGGTTTCGAAGCACTCACCAGCATGGATCTCGACATCATCGTCGTCTAGACGGGACCCGGTGACGGGGCCAATCCGCTTATTCCTCGAACAGGTAATCCAGGCTCTTGAGTTGACCTCTCAATTCCATGGTCATCATCTGGCTGAGCACCATGAGAATGATCACAGCGTTTTTGCTGACATCACCCGAAGCGTCCGCCATCCTGATGCGCTCTACCAGGCAGGTGTTGACTGTCTGCAGGGTTTCGTAATTCTGGTTCAGGTCTGAGAGATAACTGTCGAAATCCCTCTGCGGCTCTTCTGTGAAGTATTGGCGCAAAAGGTAAAAACACACTGAGCGCACTTCGGCCTCATGCAAAGAGGAAAAGGGTAGATGAAAGCGTGCCATGGGCCGGAGAAATTTAAGCGCTGGGCAGCCCGAAGTCGGCATGATCACGCCCATGAGAGAGAACAGACCATCCTGCAAATCTGTCTCTTTGCGATAAGTCCGCTCTGGCACCTGGACCTCCACGATCACACGGTCCGTGGATTTTCGCCCCTCAAAGTGACCCAGGAGCTCGGCTATGCCTGCTGATGCCGGACAGTATGGCGTGGTGGACGAATCCAGCGGGCAATTGGGACATTTGTGATTATCCAGGCGCGCCCACTCTGGCGGCGATTCCCCGGACTCCTCGTTCACGAGCCGCAAATGTTCATCGAGCAGCACATCAAAGGAATGTGAATCACCATCCTCGTAACGAAACATATAGCTAAATCGGATCGGGTCGCTCATGCACAGCCCTCGGACATGTTCCTCAGCATTATTGTGCAGTCTTGCAGCCCGGTATGCCAGAAACAATGCCCACACCTGCCTGTCTCACAATTCGATATGATACGGAGCCCATGCATCGTTCCGAGACCTGATATGAAGTCCAAAACCACCCTCCACCTTCTATGTGTCCTGTTGCTCCTCATTACCGGCCCGGCACCGTCCGATGATGAACCGCTCTCCATCAATGCACGCGTCGAGGGGTTACGGGGCATGACTGGCTTCTTCAACATGTACTGGGACGAGGCAACCGGCCAATTGCTGCTGGAGATCAGCGACTTCGACGAGCCATTCATTTATCAGACCTCCATGCCCCGCGGCGTCGGTTCGAATGACCTTGGGCTGGACCGCGGGCAGCTCGGAAGCACTCAGCTCACCCGCTTTTTCAGATCCGGCAACCGCGTTCTCCTGGTCGCTGACAACCTGGATTACCGTTCCAGCTCCCCGGACCCACTAGAGCAACAGGCCGTGGAACACTCTTTCGGAAAATCCGTCTTGTGGGGTTTCGAAGTCGTTGCTAATTCCGACGGTGCTGTGCTCGTGGATGCCACCCATTTCTTTCTGCGTGACGCACACTTCCTCTCGCAGCGACTGGCCCAGTCAGGGCAGGGCAACTACAACACAAACGCAGATCGCTCCGCCATTTACCTGCCGAGAACCCAGAGTTTTCCGGACAACACCGAGGTAGAAGCCATCGTGACTTACACGGGCACCGCGCCGACTGATCGTGGCGCGATGTCGATACTCTCCACCGTCGTTCCCGATGTCAGCGCCGTGACTGTCCACCTTCATCATTCCTTCGTGCGTCTTCCAGAACCTGGATATGAGCCCCTTCCACACGATCCCCGCAGTGGATTCATCAGCCACACACGCGGCGCAGGCCACCTGGATTTCAGCAGCGAAATCGGCGCGCCCATGCACGTGCGATTCGCCATCAGGCATCGTCTTGAGAAAACAGACCCCGCAGCTGATGTATCAGCTGCGGTCGAACCGATCGTGTACCACCTCGACCCGGGTGTGCCAGAGCCCATCCGCAGTGCGCTGTTGGAAGGCGCCCAATGGTGGAATGAAGCATTTGAGTCTGCCGGTTACATGGATGCTTTCCAGGTCAAAATTCTTCCGGAGGACGCTGATCCCATGGATGTTCGCTACAACGTGATTCAGTGGGTTCATCGATCCACGCGCGGCTGGTCCTATGGCTCCAGCGTGGTTGACCCCCGCACGGGAGAAATCATCAAGGGTCACGTCACGCTGGGTTCCTTGCGGGTACGCCAGGACTACATGATCGCAGAAGGGTTGCTGTCACCGTACGCCGAGGCAGAATTCACCGACCAGATGCTGGAGATGTCGCTCGCCCGGATTCGGCAATTATCTGCTCACGAAATCGGACATACCATCGGCCTCGAGCATAATTTCGCAGCCAGCGTCAATGACCGTGCATCGGTCATGGATTATCCCTTTCCCCTGATCATGATCGGCGAGGACAAGCGCCTCGATCTTTCAAACGCCTACGACACCGGCATCGGAGCGTGGGATAAACGCGCGATCGCCTGGGGTTACCAGGATTTCTCCGATGGGCTCGACAGTGGCGCCGAGCGCGAAAAAATTCTGCGCCAGACATTGGAATCCGGACTGCTGTTCGTCGCCGATGCCGATGCACGGAGCGTCGGCACGGCACACCCGATGGGAAATTTGTGGGACAACGGCGCCGACGCCATCGAGGAACTGGAGCACCTGACGCGGGTTCGAAAAATCGCCCTGGACCAGTTCTCACTGTCTTCCATCAGGATCGGGCGCCCCGAGGCCACCCTGGAGGAAGTGTTGGTGCCAATTTACCTCCTGCATCGATTCCAGATCCAGGCCGTCGGCAAGCTGCTGGGTGGCAGCTACTATAACTATGCCCTGCGTGGCGATGGCCAATCGGAACCAGAGCTCGTCTCGGAGCAACAACAAGTAACCGCACTCTTCGCCCTGCTCAATACCCTGTCTCCGGAATTTCTTGCTCTTCCCGATCACATCGATCAGCGCATCCCCCCTCGTCCTCCCGGGTTTCCGCGCAGCCGGGAAACGTTTGATCGAAAAACCAGCAGCACATTCGACAGTTTTGCGCCAGCAGCAGCCGCCGTGGAGCTGACCCTCGAGGTGTTGCTGCATCCCGCCCGGCTCGAACGACTGGCTCGCCAAAGGGCCCATGAAACACAATTGCCGGGGCCCGCAGACCTGTTCGACGCCCTGATCGGCGCGACCTGGCAAAGCCATCGCGAGACCGGGGTCATGGGCGGCATTCAGCGCCTGACGGCCATGCAGGCACTGTATGCCATTGCGCCATTGGCACGTGAGACACAGGTGTCCGCCGAGGTTCGCGCTGCTGCTTTGAACGGCCTCCGCGGACTGCGGGGCTGGTTGGCGGGTCAGCCCAAACGCCGACTACCGGAGGTATGGAAGTCCCATTATGCGCTGGCGGAATTCGAGCTCGACAGAATTCTGAATCAATCCCTTGAGTTCACCCCTGTACCGATGCCTCGCGTGCCGCCCGGGTCTCCGATCGGGTCGCCCTGAGGGGTGGCTCCCGGACCTAATCGCCAGTTTTGAACGTGGCGATCTGGTCCAGCGGCTGCTTGCTGATCGCAGGCACACTCGCGCCTTCGGCAGGCAGGCCGGCGACAATCAGCATGTAAGCGCGCTCAGTCACGGGGCGCTCGAGCACTTCTCCCAGGAACTTCATAGGGCTGGGGGTGTGCGTCAGCGTTGCCAGGCCCGCATGGTGTAGCGCCGCCAACAGGAAGCCACAGGCAATGCCGACCGACTCCGAGGTGTAGTAGTTCTTGTGGCGCGTCCCATCCGCATCGAAAGTGAACTTCTTGAGAAAGACCGCGATCAGCCACGGGGCGATTTCCAGGAACGGCTTTTCGGCATCGGTGCCCAGTGGCTCGATCGCCTTGAGCCATTCCTCCGAGGCCCGATGCGCGTAGAAAGCCTGCTCTTCACGTTCGGCAGCCTCACGAATGCTCCGTTTGACCTGAGGGTCCGATATCGCCACGAAGTGCCAAGGTTGCATGTTGGCCCCGCTGGGCGCGCTCCCCGCCGTAAGCAAAGCATGCTCGATGACGTCTCGAGCCACCGGTTCGGGTGAAAAATCACGCACGGTCCGGCGTGTGCGCACTTCCCGATAGTATTCGAGCGCCCTGGACCGCATCACGTCCGGCGCGTAAGGCTCAAACTCGAGCGGTATGAAAGGTCCTTTCGACATCCCTTATTCCAGGCTGAGGATCAGTTCCCACTCAGCCTGCGTCACTGGGAAAATAGACAGACGATTACCGCGCCTGTTGAGTTGGAAATCCTCGAGGTCCGGATGCGCTTTGAGCTCCTTGAGGGTAATCGGCCGCGAAAATTTACGAATAAACTCGACATCCCGGAGCAGCCAGCGGGGATTCTCAGGGTCGCTCTTAGCGTCGAAATACTTGGAGCCAGCATCAAACTGCGTCGGATCAGGATACGCATCGCTCACAATTTTCATCGCACCCACTGCCGCGGGAATCTTGCAGCTTGAATGGTAAAAAATCGCCTCGTCCCCGACCTGCATGACATCACGAATCATGTTGCGCACCTGGTAATTACGGATACCGTCCCAGGGCTCGACTCCATCGCGTTCGAGATCGTCAATGCTGTAGGCATCCGGTTCTGATTTCATTAACCAATAGGCCACGTTTGTACTCTCCATTACAGCAGCTTTGATGATGGTGCATCATACACGGCGGGCCTGAGAACGTGGAGTCACCCCTAAGGAGCAATATCACCATGTACAGGGACAACCTATTTCTCGCGGCACTGGACACCAGAGACACACTGATCCTGGATGGCGGCCTGGCCACGGAACTGGAAAATCAGGGTCATGACCTGAACCAACCCTTGTGGTCAGCGGCGCTCCTGATCAGCAATCCCGAGGCCATTATCAACGCACACCTCGCCTACCTCGCAGCCGGCGCAGATTGCATCATCAGCGCAAGTTACCAGGCCAGTCGGGCAGGATTGCTGAGGCTCGGACTGACCCGGGCACAAGCTGATGCCGTGCTGACATCTTCTGTTGAACTGGCGCGGACCGCCGTCGGGCGCTTTCTCGATGAACGGCCGGATCACATCCATCCACCGCTGGTCGCCGCCAGCGTCGGACCCTATGGCGCCACGGTACATGACGGCTCCGAGTATACGGGCCAGTACGACATCGGCGTGAAAGAGCTCCGGGAGTTTCATGCCGAGCGGTTGGCCATACTGGATGCGGCCGGCGCGGACGTGTTGGCGTGTGAAACCATTCCCAATGTCATGGAAGCTCTGGTGTTGAGCGAGCTGCTGGCCAATTGCCAGACACCCTCCTGGATCAGCTTTTGTTGCCGCGATGAGCTGTCCATCAGTGACGGCACGCCACTCAGGACCGCAGCGCGAGGGTTTTCGGGTCACCGCCGCGTTGCCGCCTTGGGCGTAAACTGCACGGCGCCCCAGTTTATCGGCGCGCTGCTCGATGAACTGCGCCATGCCGCACCGGACAAGGCCCTGATCGCCTACCCCAACAGCGGTGAACGTTATGACGTCTCGAACAACAGCTGGCGCGGCACAGCGACACCGGTCGAGTGCGGTTCCGCGGCCGTCTCATGGCGCGGCTCAGGCGCCAGGATCATTGGTGGCTGCTGCCGGATGGGACCCACGCACATCAACCAAATCAGAAGATCACTGGAAGAGCCCGCACACAGCAAAAAACCTTGAGCCCCCCGGGATGGTCAGCGATCACCTCGATGCACGGTCCGCGTCAGAAGACCACAACGCCCCGTATGCTTTCTCCATGATGCATCAGGTCGAAACCGGTGTTGATTTCTTCCAGTGGCATGGTGTGGGTAATCATCGAATCGATTTCGATTTTCCCTTCCAGGTACCAATCCACGATCTTGGGCACATCGGTTCGGCCCCGCGCGCCGCCAAAAGCTGTGCCTTTCCATACGCGGCCGGTGACCAGCTGGAAGGGCCGGGTAGAAATTTCCGCGCCAGCGGGAGCGACGCCAATGATGATTGACTCGCCCCAGCCACGGTGGGCGCTCTCGAGCGCTGCCCGCATCACGTCCACATTGCCCGTGCAATCGAAAGTGTAATCCGCGCCTCCAATTGTATCGCCGCGCCGCTTTGTCATGTCGGTCAGGTGCGCCACAATATCCGAACCCAGATCAGTCGGGTTGACGAAGTGGGTCATACCGAATCGCTCGCCCCATTCGCGCTTGGCGTTATTGATGTCCACACCAATGATCATGTCAGCGCCGGCAAGCCGCAAACCCTGAATGACATTCAGACCGATACCTCCCAGCCCAAACACTACCGCGGTGGAACCTTGCTCGACCTTTGCGGTGTTGAAAACCGCTCCAAGACCAGTGGTCACGCCGCAACCGATGTAGCAGATCTTGTCAAAAGGCGCATCGGGATTGACCTTGGCAACAGCAATTTCGGGCAGGACTGTAAAATTGGAAAATGTGGAGCATCCCATGTAATGCATGATGGGCTCGCCATCCAGTGAGAATCGGGAGCTGCCGTCCGGCATCAAACCCTGGCCCTGGGTCGCTCGAATCGCCGTGCAGAGATTGGTTTTCTGTGAAAGACAAGACGGACATTCACGGCATTCCGGCGTGTACAGCGGAATCACGTGGTCCCCTTTCTTGACCGTCGTGACGCCCGGCCCAACGTCGACCACCACACCCGCACCCTCATGTCCGAGAATTGCGGGAAACAAACCCTCGGGATCTGCCCCGGATCGTGTGAATTCATCAGTGTGACATATGCCGGTCGCTTTAACCTCGATCAGCACCTCGCCGACCTTGGGTCCGTCCAGGTCCACTTCACAGATCTCCAGGGGCGCTCCAGCCTCGAATACTACCGCTGCCTTACTCTTCATTCGGCATCTCCTGCTGTCCAAATCGGGGTTCGTGATGGACTGAAGTTAGCACCTCATCCAACACGAGTCCAATGCGTGTTCAGTCCCCGGCAGGCAGACGGGCGACAATTCTCAATGGTCCGCCACTACCACCACGAATCTTGGCCGGCAGAGCAACCACATAGGCACCCCGTGGCGGCAAAACATCCAGGTGGGCCACGTTCTCGAAGGCAGGAATGTTTTCTTCCATCAGCACGACATGCGTCTCAAACAACTTCGACTTGCCGTGGTCGATACTGGCCGTATCGATCCCCACGGACTTTACATCACGCGCCTTGATCAGCCACGCTGCGGCTTCGGGGTGCAGCCCGGGGAAGGACAGCTCGGCCACACCTTCTTCCCCTTTAAGCGCCGTACCGAGGTATTCGGCAGCCGAGGGCCAATAGCGCCCAAAACCGGTATGGATCAGGACAATCGAGCGATTCGGAATCGCGCCGTGCTGAACCTCCCAAGCCAGGAAATCCTCCACGGTAACGCGGTAGTCCCGGTTTCGGGATACCGCAGCGCTCACGTCAATCACGACCGCCTCACCGATCAACTGATCGAGCGGTACTTCATCCACAGAGCGTCGGCCCTGCGCGAAATGCACTGGCGCATCGATATGGGTACCGCCATGCTCGGCCGTTGCGAACGAGTAGGCAGAGTAGAAGAAGCCCGCGTCAGTCTGCCCCACCCAATCTGCCGTCTTGCTAAAGGGCGCTGCCGTTGGCCAGAATACGCTGTCCTCGGAAAGTTCGTAAGTCAGGTCAATCCACCTCACATTGTTATGATCTTGATGATCCAAGGCGCGCAGTGGGAAAACCATGCTCGACAGGGCTAAGAGAACCGCTATGGCGACTTGTCGCTGTGAAAAAGCAATTATTCGGTGAAGCACGGCTGTTTTCTCCAACTGAAACCCTGTCCAGCATATCAGGAACACCCATTGCTCAAAAAACAGCTACGCACCATTGTCCGCACGCGCGAGCACCCAGGCCTCAACCCTGGCCGCGCCCGCCTCGCGCAGTACCGCACTGCAAGATTGCAATGTTTGACCGGTGGTCATGACGTCATCTACAAGCACCAGATGGGCACCCCGCACCGCCGGTCCCCGCCACTTGAACGCACCAGCGAGGTTGACTCGACGCTGGGCAGCCTTGAGTCCGGTTTGTGGGCGAGTTGCCCGAACGCGGCGCAAGCCCGTTCCGATTAATTTGTGGCCCAGCACGCTGTGTATTCGTCGGCCAATCTCGTAAGCCTGATTAAACCCCCGGCGTGAAAGGCGCCTGCTGTGCAGCGGAACCGGGATCAACGCATCGGGCGCAGGCGCACTTTGCCTGCCGATGCGCTCAAGCAATAAATCGCTCAAAACCCGGCCCGCAACGAGGTCGGCCTGGAATTTGAAGCGCGCCACGAGCTGCCTGACCGGAAATTCATACCAGCATGCGGCCAGAACGGCTTCACAGGCCGGCTGGCGACCCTGGCATCCCCCGCAAATAGTGACCTTCAGATCGTCGAGGGCCAGTCCACATACCAAACAGGCAGCCTCACACATCGGCAGTTGCTGCCTGCATGGCGCACAAAGATTGCCTGCCCTGTTCTGCAGGCCGCAGACAACGCATCGACAGGGGAGGCAAAAATTCAGCGCACCGTCAACCCAGCGCTTTACCGTGGGTTGACAGTCCTGCGCACGATTCACATACTTCATTGCCCTAAACCAAACCATTGCAGCAGAGCAGTCTAAGTGACCCAGAATACCAACGACATCCGGCATGACTGGACCATTAATGAAATCATTTCGCTTTTTGAGATGTCATTCATGGACCTTGTTTTCATGGCGCAATCCGCTCACCGAAAATATTTCAATGCCAGCGAAATCGAGGCCAGCACATTGCTCAGCATCAAGACGGGCGCCTGTCCGGAGGACTGCAAATACTGCCCGCAGAGCGTCCGCTATGACACCGGGCTGAAGCGCGAAGCGCTGCTTGATAAAGACACAGTCATTCAGGCCGCGCGGGCGGCCAGGGCAGGAGGCGCCACTCGGTTTTGCATGGGAGCGGCATGGCGCAGACCTCGCGACAGGGATCTCGACGCGGTCATCGACATGGTGCATGAGGTCCGCAAGCTGGGGCTGGAAACCTGCCTGACCCTTGGAATGCTCACGCAACAGCAGGCCCGACGCCTGAGCAAGGCCGGGCTGGACTACTACAATCACAACCTGGACACATCACCGGATTTCTATCCCGAGATCGTCGGCACCCGGAGCTATTCCGATCGTCTGGAAACCCTCGAGCACGTGCGCGATGCCGGCCTGAAAGTGTGTTGTGGAGGCATCATCGGCATGGGCGAGAGCCGCGATGACCGCGCTGGCCTGTTGCAGCAGCTGGCCAATCTTCCTGAGCATCCGCAATCCGTGCCAATCAACAACCTGGTGCAAGTGCCCGGGACACCTCTTGACGGTCTGCCGCCGATCGACCCGCTTGAGTTCGTGCGCACGATCGCGGCTGCCCGCATCATGATGCCCCGATCAATGGTCCGGCTATCCGCAGGGCGAACCGAGATGAGCGACGAGTTACAGGCGCTGTGCTTCCTTGCCGGCGCCAACTCGATTTTCTATGGCGACAAGTTACTCACGACCGGCAACCCGGAGGCGGGCCATGATCGTGACTTGCTGCGCCGCCTCGGATTGCGGCTCAGCGGCACAGCCGCTGAGAAAACGGTGAGCCCCAACTGAGCCCATGTCCGCGGCACGAACAGACCTGAACCACTGGCTGGACGTTGCCGCCTCCCGACGACGTGCAGAGCATGGGGTCAGGACACGCCGACCCCTGCAAGCGGTCGACTCCGTCCGGGTCCATGACGGCACCCGGCAATTACTGAACTTCAGCAGCAATGATTACCTGGGTATGTTGGGCGATGCGCGGCTGCGCCAGGCTGCAAGCTCCGCGCTGGCCCACGGAGGGATGGGGTCCGGCGCCTCGGCGCTGGTCACCGGCTACCGTCCGGCGCACGCCGAGCTGGAGCAGAAAATCGCTGATTTCCTGGGACGGGAAGCCGCTCTCGTATTCTCATCCGGGTACCTCGCCAACCTTGCCGTCGCCACCAGCCTGGTCGGCAAGAAAGATCACATCGTGCAGGACCGCCTGTGTCACGCTTCATTGATTGACGCTGCGCGATTGAGTGGCGCGGGGCTGCGCCGATATCCGCACTGCGACGTCGATGGCCTCGAGCGCCAATTATCGCTGACTGCCCAGCACCAGGCCATGGTCGTCACCGATGGCGTATTTTCGATGGATGGAGACACCGCGCCATTGGAATCCATGGCGCACATTGCGCAACAGCACCAGGCCTGGCTGGTCGTGGATGATGCGCACGGAATCGGCACACTGGGCCCGGGAGGCGGCGGCGCAGTGGCTGAAGCCGGGCTGACCACGCATTCAGTCCCGGTGCTGGTCGGCACGCTGGGCAAGTCCTTCGGTTGCATGGGTGCTTTTGTCGCAGGCAGCGCCGCCCTGATAGATCATCTCGTTAATGAAGGCAGAACCTACCTGTTCACAACCGCCCTGCCACCCGCTCAGGCAGCGGCCGCTTCGGCCGCCGTCGAGCTTGTTCGCCAAGCCGCTGACCGGCGTGAAAGGCTGCAGTACCTGATCGCGCGTTTCTGCCGCGGTGCATCCGAGCTGGGCCTCGATCTGCTGAACTCCCGGACGCCCATTCAACCCCTGTTGACCGGAAGCGCGTCACGCGCCATGGACTGGTCGGAACGGCTCTATGAAGCTGGGTTTCTCGTCACCGCGATTCGCCCACCCACGGTGGCTCGAGGCGCCTCAAGGTTGCGCATTACCCTGTCCGCGGCACACCGGGAAAATGACGTCGACCGCCTGTTGGATGCACTGGAATCATGCCAGCTTCACTTCGCATAAACTCCAGGGGACAGGGTCCCGAAATTTTGCTGCTGCATGGATGGGGCATGAACCACACGATATGGGGTAAGGCCGTGGATATCCTGTCACAGCGTTTCACCCTTCACCTCGTGGACCTGCCGGGGCACGGCGAAGCCCACGCGAGCGCTCTGGGAAAGGACACTTCAGGCTTCACCGCCCAACTTGCGGCTGACCTGCCGGGCGCGATGTGGCTCGGCTGGTCGCTGGGCGGGATGATCACGCTGCAGGCCCTCAGTCAGCCCGACATCGAGGTTCGGGCAGCAATCCTGGTGGGAACCAATCCCTCATTCACTAAAAGGACCCATTGGCAGCATGGTGTTGATGGCCTGGTTTTCGATACCTTCAAGAGCAGCCTTTCCCGGGACCCTGGAGCCACCCTGGATCGTTTTCTGGCCCTGGAAAGCCAAGGCTCGATTAACGCCAGGGATTGCCTTCGCAAAATCCGTGCTTCGGTGCAATCCCGCCCGCTGCCGAACCCAGGCGCCCTGAGCGATGGCCTCGATATCCTTCAGTTTACAGACCTTACCGCATCACTTGGGCAACTGGCATCGCCCTGCCACTGGATCACAGGCAGCGATGATCAGCTCGTCCCAAGCGAGGCCTCAAGACAGGCCGCCCAGTTGATGCCTCGCGCTTCATTCCAGTGTTTCGAAGGTGCAGGACACGTTCCCTTCCTGAGCCACCCTACGACTTTTGCAAAGTCTGTGGCCCAGTTCATGGAACAGTGGGCATGACCTCGCCCTCGCCAGGCCTCGATCGCCAGCGGGTCAGAAGCGCGTTTGACCGGGCCGCTGACAGTTACGACGACCATGCGGTGCTGCAACACGAGGTCGGACGCCGACTTCTGGAGCGAACCGAGTTTCTGCGCGCGGCGCCGGCGGTGGTCCTGGACCTCGGTTGCGGGACCGGTTTCACGACGCGCAGCCTCTCGGCAGCCTTTCCCAAGACACAACTGATCGGCCTTGATTGGGCAAAATCGATGCTGGGGAAACTCCAGGGCGGCTTGATTCCGGTTTGCGCCGACATGCAACGGATCCCGATTGCAAGCCGCAGGGTCGACCTCATTTTCTCCAACCTCGCGATTCAGTGGAGCCCTGACCTTCCCCTGCTGTTCAGGGAACTCCGACGCGTTCTTCGCCCTGGTGGGCTGTTACTGTTTTCCACCATGGGCCCCGACACGCTCCATGAACTGCGCACCGCGTGGTCAGAGGTTGATGACCTGCCCCACGTCAATTCTTTTGCTGATTTGCACGACATCGGCGACCTGCTCGTTGCTGAAGGCTTCAATGAGCCCGTGATGGATATGGACTTGTTTACACTGGAGTACCCAGACGTGCTGGCCATCATGAGAGAGCTCAAAGCCATCGGCGCACACAACGCCAGCGTGGAGCGACGAGCAGGGCTGACCGGAAAACAGCGCCTCGAGCGGGTCGTCGCGGCTTATGAACAATTCAGGCAGGGTGAGCGTTATCCATCGACTTGGGAAGTCTATTATGGCGCTGCGTTCGGGCCGCCCGATGGCCAACCGATCCGCACGCCCGTTGGTGAAGTAGCGGAATTTTCCATTGATTCTCTTCGGGGCAGCAGGCGCAAAGGCAGAACATGAGACGCATCTTCATTACCGGCACGGACACCGAGATCGGCAAAACCTGGGTCGCCTGTGCTTTGACCCGCCACCTGGTCAGTGAGCACAAGCGCGTCGCCGTCATGAAACCCGTAGCCGCGGGCTGTGAATCCGGTCCGGAAGGACCAAGAAACGAAGACGCACTGGCGTTGATGAGCGCAGCCAATGTTGAGCTGCCCTACGCGACGGTCAACCCCGTGGCCCTGCGGGCCGCTATCGCGCCACACATCGCCGCTGAGCAGGAGGGACGAGATATTCTGCTTGATCCACTCGTTCGGGCTGCGGCCGGTATCCACGCGGATTTCCTGATCATCGAGGGCGCGGGCGGATGGTGCGTACCACTGGGCAAAAACCTTATGACCTCCGAACTGGTTCGCGCCGTGGCGGATGAAGTTATCCTGGTGGTAGGTCTTCGTCTTGGCTGCCTGAACCACGCGCTGTTGACCGCACACCAGGTACTCCGGGACGGATGCCGCTTGACCGGCTGGGTGGCCAATTCCATCGAGGCAGACATGCCGGTGCGTGATGAAAACCTTGCAACGCTCGTTACCATGATGCCCGCTCCACTACTCGCGAGCTTTACGCATGGTGAGGAACATGCCCGGTTCGCTGATTTTTGAAGTCACGCAGGACAGCAGCCCGAATTGACACAAAATGACAGGTGAAAAAAACTCGAATTAGGTTATCATTTTCGTTGAGTTTGGATTAAAATGTACCTAACAAGCCATGCTTGACTGGGGATTCGAATACAAATTCAGTTTTGGTGGCGGTGTTCCCCTTGCAACGCTGCCAATTCGGAGGCCGGTGTTCCCCTTGCGCCAGGTCTCTAGGAAAGGACCGGTTACCCCTTATCGGTCCTTTCCGCTTTTTAAGCCCCGGAAAAACACCACTGCATATTTCGATCTGCCTGTTTCAGGGCCGATGAGGTCGAGCCAGGTACTCTTGCCCCTGCATCTCGGTCAAACGGCTGGAGGTGCGTTCATATTCAAACTCCAGGCGCTCCCCGCGATACAAATCTCCGGGCTGTGCAGCGGCAGAAATCACCAGTTTAACGTTTCGATCATAGAGTTCATCGACGAGGCTGATGAATCGTCTCGCCATGTCCGCTCCCGCGTCGTCCATCACCGGCACGCCTGAGACCAGCAGGGTGTTGAAGCTACGCGCGATCTCGATATAGTCCACAACCCCACGCGCTTTAACGCAGAGCTCGTCAAAATCGAACCATGCGACATTCAAGCCTCGCCGGCGGGCCGTGAACGAACGGCCATTGATTTCGAATACATTCGCTAAATCCTCGCCGGCGGAGAACTGCTCGAAGCGATGGCTCATTGCCCGTGAACGATCTTGTGACTCGCGGACCTGGTAAACCCCGGCCCGCTCGAGTAAACGCAGACGGTAATCCCGATCTCCCGGCAGCTCAATGACCCTGCAATGCTGCTTGATGCATTCGATCGCCGGCAAAAAGCGCGAGCGCTGCAAGCCACCGCGGTACAGATCATCCGGTCGGACATTGGAGGTTGCCACGAGCACGATGCCCGCAGCGAACAGCTTCTCCAGCAGGTTCCCCAACAGCATCGCATCGGCAATATCAGAGACGTAGAACTCGTCGAAGCACAGAACGTCGCAGTCATCAGACCACTGCCTTGCAATCAGCGACAGCGGGTCCCGGGCGTTTGAATGCTGATTCAACCCCTGGTGAACATGGGCCATGAACCGGTGGAAATGAGCTCTTCTCTTGCGCGTGGTGCTCAAGCTCTCGAGGAAAAGGTCCATCAGCCAGGTCTTGCCGCGCCCGACACCCCCCCAGAGGTAGATGCCCTGGACCCGAGCCCGCCTTCGCCAGGCGCTGAACAGGCCCCGTGCACGCTTTGATTCCAACGCGCGCCACAGGTCATCCAGCTGATCCACAACCCGCTGTTGATGGGGATCAACTCGGATCTCTTGGCGTTCAAGACACTGCTGGTAGATGGCCAGGGGCGAGCGGGATGCGCCGCCGGGGAGCGTTGTTTTCACGCCCCGGGCGAGTCGCCGGTCGTGGGCAACTGGTCACGGACTCCGTTCTTGAGAAGCCCCCGCAAGTCCATCAGGCGACGATGAAAGAAATGATCCGCCTGCTCCATTACGGCAAGGTCCGGGACAGGCTCCACCGCTTCCGCCCAGAGCCTGACTTCTTCAATGGGCACCAGTTCGTCCTCATCTCCGGCAACCACCAGCCATGGGCAACCGGGATGAGCCAATTCAGAGAATCCGAAGCGATTGACTGCCGGCGCGATCGAAATCAGCTGTCCCAGCTGGAGATTCTGTGCCGCCTTCAGGCTCACGAATGCGCCAAAAGAAAAACCACCCAGCCAGAGCACGTCTTCAGGGCGTGTTTTTCTGACCCATTCAACGACAGCGAAAAGATCGTCTGTTTCGCCATAGCCATCGTCAAACCGGCCCTCGCTCGCGCCCACGCCACGAAAATTGAATCGAACCGTCCGCAATCCCAGTTCCCGCATGGATCGCTCGAGTATGGTCACCACCTTGTTGTGCATCGTGCCGCCGTGCTGTGGATGAGGATGGCAAATGACGATGGTGACGCCATAATCCAACGCGGGTTCTGGGACGTCGCAAATGCATTCAAGGTCTCCAGCAGGACCGGGCAGCACCAGCTCCGAGCGCGCCTCGGGGAATATCGTGGTGTCTGTGGAAATCGAGTGATCGGTCATCCGCAATGTCAACATGAAGCGTCCGGCATCATACCGCAAGTCGCTCATATCAGGAAAGAAATTGACCCCAAGCGAGTGTCTCAGGGCGAGCCAGGACGAAGATCGACGATCACCGGATCATGGTCTGACGCGCGCAGGTGAGGCTGCTCGAGCCTCAGTCCATCAGGCTGCCCTGCGTTGATATTGAGTATGCGTCCGCTGCGCACCCACTTTTGCAACCCCGGACTGGCGAAAGCGTAATCGAGGGTGCCCGCTTCACCCCGGTAGACATAGGTGTATTCCTGCCTCAGGCCCACGGAAGCTGTCAGGTCTTTAAAGCCCCTGTTGATGATGCTTTGAATGGGATCTTCCATCCGGTAGGCGTTAAAATCGCCCAGCAGCAGCACATGACCATCGGTCAACTGCCCCGCCAGCTCTCGTGCCCAGGAGACCAATGATTCAGCCGCTTGCTGACGCAAGGCATTCCAGCAGCCCTGGCCGTCGCGTCGATCGGCATTTGGGCCGTCTTCCGGGCATGAGCCCTTGGATTTGAAATGGCTCACGACAACCAGGAAGCGCAGTCCGGTCGGCTTGTGGACAAAGGCCTGGGCCAAGGACGGGCGGTTCCCGAAGTGGAAAGGCCCCGTATCGAGCACCCCGGCACGCTCAAGCGGTTCGAACAATGCGGATTTGTAAAACAGCCCGACCGTGATCTGGTCGCCGCCGATCAAGCCGATTCCAGGATCGACTGCCGCCCAGGGCTCATCGTTCACGGCCTGCACATCGCGCAAAACGTCAGCAGCTGCACTGGACTTGTCGAAACCATCGTTTTCCAATTCCATCACCGCCAGGATATCCGGCTCGAGAACTTTGTAAGCTTCCAGCAGCTTCTTGCGCTGCGTTGTGAATTCGGCGTGGCTGCGCGCACCGCGCGGGGTGGGGAAACCACCCCCCGATCCATCCCCGTTGAAATAGTTTCGAAGATTGAGACCGACCGCTCTGAACGCGTTGTCAGTAGGTGGATTGACGACCGGACCAACGGGCATGGACGAAAGTTTGGACATTGATTTAATGCAGGGCCAATCCTCATTTTTTCCAAGCGTTCCCTGCAAGGACATGACCCTGTCCCCGAGAGAGAAAACCTGCTGATCGACCACGGAAAGACACACGGAGAGCAGCCTTTTGCGATTTTCCCTCGCCCGAGCGCCGGCATCCTCGCCCGGCCAGGCGACCTCGGTCGGCGCGGGAAGAATACCCTCTGCGGCCACCCCGATCTGACCCTGGGCATGACGGTACACGTCGGTCACCCAGAGTGTTTCGGAAAAGCGCACATGCATCGATTCCAGCGCCTCCCGCCGTGGGTTGCCCATGGGCAGCCGCGCTTCAGTTACGGGCAGTAGCAAGCCGGTTCCACACGAGCGCCAGGCGTCAACCTGGGTCAGCGCCGTCTGCGTGTCACGCCGTTCGCCCAGTTCAGCAACCTCGCCACGCACAACGAGCCGCTGCCGGGCCAGGGTGGCTTCGGCAAGCAACGGGGCGACAACGTAAATACCGTTGGAGGTGTCCTCATCTTTGTCAGAATCCTCCTCTTCCAGGTAAAAACCATGCCCGGGTTCCACGTGCGTCACCACACCAGTGACCGTGCGAATTTCCCCCTGCACGGGAGACGTCCATGATGCACCCTGGATATCAGCGATCGGGGTATGTTCTGCCTCGCACATCGACTCGGAAAGCTCCTCGAGTCCGGACCGGGAACGACACGCAGCCAACAACAGCAGGATACAAAAAAGCGCCGCACACAGCGGCGCTCTTTGTATGCCTGAACGCATAATTTTATTGGGCCAGCATGAAATCGACAGCCGCCTCGATCTCGGCATCGCTCAGGTCGCCGCGACCTCCCTTGGCCGGCATCGCGTTGATGCCGTTGATTGCGCTCGCGTACAGCACCTCGGCACCCTTGGCCACACGGGTGGCCCAGGCATCAGACCCTGGAATCGGTGCGTTTGCGGCGCCGACCAAATGGCACACACGGCAAGCGGAGGTATAAATCGCCTCACCGTCGATCGGTGCCTCCAGGGCCGCGACAACCGGTGCTTCGGGTTCAGGATCTGCCTCCATTTCTTCTGCCGTTGGCATCTCGGTGCGGACTGCACCAACCGGCTGGATTCGCTCTTCAGCGAGTTCCACGCGCGATGGATTGTCGGCCGGATCCGGCTGTTTGTCGTAATTGCCCGCAATCACCAGGAACAGTACGGTGATGACCGCCAGGCCACCGATCACGCCGCTGAATCGCTTCATGAATACCTTGTCGTCGTTTCTGCCCATGGGGTCCTCTCAAATACCGGCTTGTGTGAAGGATATGGGGCCGGGATGGCCCGCTGAAAAGACCTCAATTATAGTCGGTTTAACGCACCGCCAAAAGGCTGGCCACTACGCCCTGGGAATGTCAGCCTGGCAACGGGGGCAACGATACACGCGACGCCCCGAAAACACCTCTCGAACAATCGGCGTTGTGCAGGCGAAACAGGGCTCTCCCGCGCGTGAGAAAACATAGTGCCGATAGGCTCGACGCGACAGGCCCTGTGACTTGAGCCGGGCTGCAGCCTTGAGATCATTCGTGATTCCGCCGGTCTCGTAGGACCTTCTCGTCAGGCGCCTGATTGCGCGCGCCAGCTTCAGCGCCTCACGGCGATCGAGGTCCATGCCCCTGAGCTCGGGGTGCAATCCCGCCACGAAAAGCACCTCTGATCTCAGGTAATTACCCAATCCGGCGACGAATGACTGGTCCAGCAGCAGCGCCGCCAGACGGCGGCGACGGAATTTCGACATCGACAAACGGTCTGCAATGATTTTCGCAGAGGGGTCGTCCGTTAACAGGTCAGGGCCGGCCTTCGCCAGGAAAGGATGCTCATGCAGCGCATGATCATCAAGCACGGTGATTTCAGAGGCACTGTAAAGCAGTGCCGCGTCCGTAGCGGTCTCCAGCGCAAGTCGCAGCTGGCGGCGGGTCCTGGGGGGGCGCTCCCGCTTACAGACATACCAGCGGCCATATAGCTGGTTGTGGCTGTAAATTACTTTTCCGCAATCGAAGCGGATCAGCATGGCCTTCCCCCGCGTGTCAACACTGTGCACCTTGGAAGCGCTCAACTCGGCTTCGTAATAACCCAGTTGAGGAAAAGCAAACTTGACCCGTTCCATGGGCCTGCCCACAAGAACAGCGGCAATTCGGTCCGCAGCGCGGCGGATCTCAGGTCCTTCTGGCATGGCGTGGCATCCGCGATCATCCGTTGCCAGCAGTATATATGAGTGCCCCTCCAGGCCCATCTTTTTTGAATCCGCACCCCGGGGGTTTTCTGCACTGCCCGAATCTGAAGGGCGAATTCAGTGATTTCATTCGCCCCGCGCA
>CAXQNK010000080.1:0-23332 GCA_964225175.1 Candidatus Nitrosopumilus sp.
TGGATCATCTGGATCACCAATTCCGGCACGGTGACCAACTTCTTGCCGAAACGCACCAAGGTGCAGACCCCGCGCGTGGAGCGCACCGGGCCCAGGCTCTGCTGGTCTGCAACCACGTGAATGAACAGGTAGCGTGGAAACAGGGGTTCGACGCGTTCAACCTGGCGGCGGGTACGACGTTGGTAGGGGTTGAGCGCCATGGGCAGGAACACCGAAAAACCCTGGCGGGCCAGGTGCTCCGCGGCAACCTGCTCCTGCCTGGGCTTGGTGAAGACCGTATACCAACTGGCGTCCATGCATACCCCGAGTGTTGATTGGTGTTCCCATCATACACCATGTTCAACGATTGAACACGGGCTTGAACGATTGCATGAGCGGGTGCCCACGGCGGGGCGGATCATCAGCCCGCAAACCCCTCCGGATTCTTCCGCTGCCAGTTCCAGGCGTCGCGGCACATCGACTCCAGGTCGCGCTCCGCCCTCCAGCTCAACTCCTGCTCGGCCCGGGCCGGATCCGCCCAGGTTTCCGCGATATCGCCAGGCCTGCGCGGCATGACTTTGTGCGGAATTTCGATCCCGGTAGCGGACTCGAAGGCCCGCACGACATCCAGCACAGAACTGCCCTTGCCGGTGCCGAGATTGTGCGTGATCAGACCGGGGGTTTCGTCGAGTTTGCGCAAGGCATGCAGGTGACCGACCGCGAGGTCAACGACGTGGATGTAGTCACGAACCCCGGTGCCATCATGGGTGGGATAATCATCACCCCAGACCCTGAGAAAATCCCTGCGCCCCACAGCCACCTGCTGGATGTAGGGCATCAGGTTGTCCGGAATCCCGTGGGGATCCTCGCCGATCAAGCCACTCTCGTGCGCGCCAACCGGGTTGAAATACCGTAACAGGGAGATGTCCCAACCCGATTCGTGCGCATGCAGGTCGCGAAGCATGTCCTCGATCGCCCGCTTGGTTGCACCGTAGGGGTTGGTGGCCGGGCGCAGTGCAGCGGCCTCGGTGACCGGAACGGTCTCCGGGTCTCCATATACCGTGCAGGACGAACTGAAGACCAGCTTCCTGACCCCCGTGGTCTGCATGGCACTCAGCAAATTGAGCGTGCCGCCGACGTTGTTCCGGTAATACCACAGGGGTTTCTCGGTGGACTCGCCCACAGCTTTAAGACCGGCGAAATGGATGACCGCATCGGGTTGGTGACGCTCAAATGCGCGGAGCGTTGCCGGCAGGTCCAGCAGATCCGCCTCGACAAACTCCAGTGACCTGCCGCTGATTTCTCGGACCCGGTCAAGCGCTGCAGGCTTGCTGTTGCTGAGGTTGTCCAGCACCACCACCTCATCGCCGGCGCCAAGCAGCTCAACGCAGGTGTGGCTGCCGATGTAGCCGGCGCCGCCGGTCACCAGGACGGTCTTACTCACGGCCGCCCGATGGAATAATAGGTAAATCCACGGTGACGCACGACTTCCGGTGACCAGATGTTGCGTCCATCGGCCAGCACGGGATCACCCATGACGCCCAGCAGCCGGGAAAATTCCGGCGCCCAGTATTGGCGCCACTCGGTGACCAGCGCCAGCGCATCAGCACCCTCCGCGGCTTCGTAGGGGTCATCGTGAAATGACAATTCGGCGTCTTCCGGGTAGCGCTCGGCCACTTCATCCATCGCTTCGGGATCATGGGCCTGAACCCGGGCACCCGCCTCCAAGAGCGCGTCGATCAGAACCAGCGCTGGCGCCTCGCGAATGTCGTCGGTGTTGGGCTTGAAGGACAGGCCCCACACAGCGATCACGCGATCTTCCAGGTCACCGCCAAAATGGTTGTCCAGGATTTCGAACAGCTTGTGTTTCTGGCGCTGGTTGACCGCCTCTACCGCATCGAGAATCTGCGCCTCGTAGCCAAAACTGCGCGCCGTGTGCGAAAGCGCTCGCACGTCCTTGGGAAAACAGGAGCCGCCATAGCCCGCCCCGGCATAGATAAACGAGTAACCGATCCGCGGGTCCGAACCGATACCAATCCGGATTTTTTCGATGTCAGCGCCCGCCTTGTAGGCAATGTTCGACAGTTCGTTCATGAAACTGATCTTGGTCGCCAGCATCGCGTTGGCCGCGTACTTGGTCAGCTCGGAGGAATGCACGTCCATGGCCATCAACTTCTCATGATTGCGGTTGAACGGCGCATACAGTTCACGGAGCATTTTCTCTGACGCCTCGTCCTCGACGCCGACCACGATGCGGTCCGGTTTCATGAAATCCCGCACGGCGACCCCTTCGGCGAGGAACTCCGGATTGGATGCCACGCTGAAAGAAATCTGTTCTCCGCGCACATCGAGCGCATCCTGTATGACTTGTCGAACCCGATCGCAGGTGCCCACCGGCACGGTGGACTTCACCACCACCAGCAGGGGGTCCATCATCTGCTCACCAATCGACCGCGCCACGGCCAGGACGTGGGACAGATCGGCTGAGCCGTCTTCATCGGGCGGTGTGCCCACTGCGATCATGATGAGTTCAGCATGATCCACGGCCTCGGCCATGTCGGAGGTAAATTCAAGGCGGCCTGCTTCGGAGTTGGACCAGAGCATGGCGTCGAGCCCGGGCTCAAAAATGGGGCATTCCCCCTGACGCAGGCGCTCGACACGCTCCTCGTCGATGTCCATGCATAAAATGTGGTGGCCCACCTCGGACAACCCAGCCCCACTGACAAGGCCCACGTAGCCGCTGCCGATGATGGATATTCTCATGATGTGTAACGCCTGGCTTTAATTAGTGGGCGCGTAGTTTAACCGATTAGCAGGGCGTGCCGCATCCGCACCCGGGGCGTTGTGATTTCATCCGCCCCAGATGTTACGAGCGCGACGTTTTTCCTTATTCCCGCGACCGCCCGGGATCAATTGGGCGAGACCGGTGGGTCCACAGGTTCATCGTCGCCACCACCCGCGGTGGCACCCCCCATCGCTATTGTCTCTCCAGCTGGAGACAGCAGCAGCGTGTAGGAGTTTGGGCAGGGCTCGGCTTCGCAAAAAACGAGATTCTGAATGTGGTCAATGGCCGCCTGGATCCACGGTTCATCGTTGGTGTCTTGTTGCCTCAGCCAGTCCAGCAGATTCTCTGCTTGGGTGTTGTCAATCGTGTGCTGAGCATAAATGGCCGCGCCGACCGACTGGGCGGCCAGTAAGCCAAGGCATGCCACCAGCAGAACAGTGAGGTAATTGCTTTTAAAATGTTTCACGTCACTCAGCTCCAGTCTTCCAATTCACACAACGTCTCAGCCTTCCATCCCAGCGTCTACACAGGGCGCGTCGGCCTACTGCGACCCCTGACCGTCAAGTGCGGCAAACACCCCCACCAGCGTCTCGTTGACGCAGGGGCTGTTCAGCGCGGTGTCGCCGCCGTGGGCCACGTTCGCGCTCTCCAAGATGCCGTACAGCTTCGGTGTGAGCGTGTCCTCATCACTTTCGGATCCGGTCTCGGTCACCTCGTCCAGACCACTGACGGCGGCCAGCACCACGTGGTAGGCTCCAGCGCAGTTGCGCTGCGCGTAAATGACGCTCGCGCCCGCGCCCGCCGGCGGCTCGATCCGGCCCTCGACGCGCTGAATTGGCCAGCCCTCGATATAACAAGGCAGGTCCATGCGCGCGGCCAGGGCGGCCACGATATCCGGCGCATGGCCGTTATTCGCGGACACCGCCGCCGTAATCTCGGCCATACTGTCCTGGCAGTTGGCCCCTGCGGCCATCGCGGCGTTGATTTCGGAGATCATTTCCTCGGCCGTCATATCGGCCGTGTAAGCGGCGTGCGCAGAGGTGACGCCGCCCGCCAGTGTCAGAAGCACTGCGAGCGTTCGCTCTCGAACCCGGTGAAAATACATCGTTTACTCCTGCAGGCCTAACCTGCACGCTTTCTTCTTCCCCATCAAAGATTGTAGTGCATTGACAACGGCAAATCCACCAAGCCGCAGGGCTGGAGCCCCTCGATTACGGCGCACGGGCAGTTGCCATGCCGACGGCGAACAGGGACAATGCCCGCCTTGTTGAAACAGGAGTGAATCCCATGAACAAAGTGATACGCCGCGGCGCGCTGGCATTGGCCATGTTCGCCAACGTCGGCGCACATGCCCTTGAACTGCAGACTGACGAGCAGAAGCTTGGCTACCTCATTGGCATGGACATCGGCAATTCGCTCAAAAGAGAAGGCACCGAGGTCGATATCGATGCCCTGGTTGAAGCCATTCGCACCACCTATGCCGGTGGGACAACCGCAATGACGCCGGAAGAGGCCCAGGCCCTGCGGCAGTCTTTCATCGATAAGCGACGCGCTGCGGCGGAGGCGGAGTCCAAGCTCCAGGCTGATGCCAATGCCTCCTCGGGCGCAGCTTTTCTCGCCAGCAACGCGGCCGCGGAGGGCGTCAAGGTGACCGATTCCGGCCTGCAGTACAAGGTACTTAAACAGGCCGAGGGACCCACCCCCAGCGCCAGCGACACCGTCAAGGTGCACTATCGCGGCACCTTGCTTGACGGCACAGAGTTCGACAGCTCTTACGCGCGCAACGCGCCCATCTCTTTTGCCCTGGATCGCGTGATCGCAGGCTGGACCGAGGGCGTCCAACTCATGGCCGTGGGCAGCACTTATCAATTCTGGATCAAGCCTGAGCTCGCCTACGGTGAGACTGGCGGCGGACCGATTCCACCCAATTCGACGCTGATCTTCGAAGTCGAGCTGCTCGAAATCCAGCCAGGCACTGAATAATCCTTTAATCCGCAGCCTGTCCAGATCCCGATCGTATCGACAGGCTGCGGCGATCGGGCACGACACTCGATCATTTCGGCCCCGCTACCACGGGCATTGAGTGTGCCCGCAAAATTTCCACGGGATTTTTACCCCCTTGCCACGAAAGAAACAATATAATGAGCGGCTTTGCTCACCCGGGGATAAACCTATGGCAATTACATCCGCACACGGTGGCCAGTTGATGGAGCTGGTAGTGTCACATGAGGATCAACCGGCGTTGAAAAAACACGCCACTGAGTTGAATTCCTGGGACCTGAAATCACGCCAGCTCTGCGATATCGAAATGCTGTTGTGCGGGGCCTTCTCGCCGCTGGCCGGCTTTCTCGGCCGCAATGACTACGAGTCAGTGTGCTCCGACATGCGCCTGGCCGATGGCACCTTGTGGCCCATCCCCATCACCCTGGATGTGAGCGAATCTTTTGCCGAGGGAATCAACATCGGCGACGACATCGCGTTGCGTGACCCTGAGGGCGTCGTGATTGCGGTCATGACGGTGCAGGACAGATGGGCGCCGGACCTCGAGCAAGAGGCCAAGCAGGTATTCGGAACCACCGACACTGCGCACCCTGCGGTGGATTTCCTGTTCAACCAGGGCGGAAAAATCTATCTCGGCGGACCCTTGAAAGGGCTGCAAATGCCCGTGCATTACGATTGCCGCCATTTGCGTGACACGCCCGCGGAGCTGCGTGCGCGTTTCGAGAAACTGGGCTGGCGTCGGGTGGTGGCTTTCCAGACCCGCAATCCCATGCACCGGGCCCACCAGGAACTGACCTTCCTTGCCGCCAGAGAAACCCAGGCCAACCTGCTCATTCACCCCGTCGTGGGCATGACCAAGCCCGGCGACGTCGATCACCTGACACGGGTGCGCTGTTACGAGGCGGTGCTGGACCGCTATCCCGAACAAACCACGGCGCTCAGCCTGCTGCCGCTTGCCATGCGCATGGCTGGGCCTCGCGAGGCTTTGTGGCACGCGTTGATTCGTAAAAATTACGGCTGCACACACCTGATCGTCGGCCGTGACCATGCCTCACCGGGCAACGACAGCGCCGGAGCGCCATTTTACGGGCCTTTCGATGCGCAGGACCTGCTGCGGGAACACGAGGCGGAAATCGGTATTGAGATGGTGCCCTTCCGGATGATGGTGTACGTTGAGGACCGTGCCCAATATGTCCCAACCGATGAAATCCGCGAAGGTGAAAAAGTACTCAGCCTGAGCGGCACCGAACTGCGTCGGCGACTCCAACAGGGCCTGGAAATCCCCCACTGGTTCACGTTTCCCGAGGTGGCCAGTGTCCTTCGCAGGCGCTATCCACCGCGCGCTGAGCAGGGGTTCACGGTGTTTTTCACCGGCCTTTCAGGATCAGGGAAGTCCACGATCGCCAACGCGCTGATGATTAAACTCAGAGAAATGGACGATCGACCGGTCACGTTACTGGATGGCGATATCGTGCGCAAAAACCTGTCCTCGGAGCTTGGTTTTTCGCGAGAGCACCGTAACCTCAACGTGCTCAGGATCGGCTTCGTCGCCGGCGAAATCACCAAGAATGGTGGCGTCGCCATCTGCGCGCCCATCGCACCCTATACCGACATTCGTCGACAGATTCGAAACGAGATTGAGCCCCTGGGCGGGTTCTGTGAAGTCCACGTAGCCACTTCGCTCGAGGTCTGCGAACGCCGGGACCGTAAAGGACTCTATGCCATGGCGCGGGCAGGCAAGATCAAGCAATTCACGGGCATCGATGACCCCTACGAGGCACCGGAACATGCCGAGATTGTTATCGACACCGAGCAGTTGTCACCCGACGAGGCGGCACACAAGGTGATCCTGCAGCTTGAGGCGATGGGCTTGATCTCCGTCTCGACGAACGGACGCTGACGCGCACGGGTCGCGAGGCAGTACCGGCGGGACAGGGCTCAGAGTTCCGCGCGCAGATTCAGAAAGCGATTACACAGGGCGGGCACCACGCCGAGGGTCAGTACTGTCGAGGCCAGCAGCCCTGAAATGATTGACCAGGCCATGGGCGGCCACAGGGTGGACTGCGTAAACGTCAGGGGCAGAAGACCGGCCACGGTGGTGGCCGTGGTCAGGAGGATCGGGCGGGTGCGACGCTCGACCGCCAGCACGATGGCTTCGGACCGCTCCATGCCTGCAGCCATGTTTGAATCAATCACATCGATCAGCACAATGGCATTATTCACCACAATGCCCACGAGTGCGATAACACCCAGAAAGGGCATGAACCCGAAGGGATAACCCGCCAGCAATAGGCCGGGTACCACGCCGGTGATCGCCAGCGGAACCGTGACCAATACGATGCCCACGCGCCTGAACGAGTTGAACTGCAGGAGCAGGAAAAACAACAGCAGCAAGACACCGATCGGCAGCGTGCGATAGATGGCCGAATTGGCTTTCCCCGAGGCTTCCATGTTCCCCCCGGCTTCGATACGGATACCCGCCGGTATTTCGAGCCCCGCAATGCGCCGGCTGAGCTCGGCAAAAATCGTGGCGTAGGTCAGACCCTCCTTGACTTCACTGCGAACATGAACCACGGGCTGGAGATTCCAGTGCCGAATCACCGCCGGCTGCCACTCCAGCGTGGTCGTGCCCGTGTCGAGCACCGGCACCGCCTGGTCTGCACCGTATGCGTTGACCGTCAGGAGCTGGTCGATCGAAAACTGGCTGCCTTCCGGAGAACGCAATCGAATGGGCACAGGATCATCAGCGCCCCGGTATGTCCCGATGACCAGACCCTGGGTTTGCGTGGCCAGCGCCTCAGCCACCTGCATCCGGCTGAGGCCGCGTGCGTCAGCCAGCGCGTCATCGACCTCAACGCGCAGGCTTGGGATACCGATACCCATGTCGTGGCGAACAAACTCCGTACCCGGAACGTCTCGCAGCAATCGAGTCAGCTCCACCACCGTTCGTGCAAGGTCCTGCCGGTTACTGCCCACGACCCTCAATTCAACGGGCGCGGGCGTTGGCGGACCCTGCGCCAGTTTTCTCGCCACGACCTGCACATTCGGCCAGCGCGAGGTCGACTGGACCCGAAGCCAGTCGAGTATCGGTTCGATGTGCTCTGATGAGTCGGTCTCGATGATCAACCTCGCCGTCTGTGGCGCGCTGGGATTTTCCGCCATGTTGTAAAAGAACCTGGGGCCACTGCTGCCGCTGAATGAAAAGACGCGGCTCACGTGGTCTCTTTGTTGCAATTCTCCCGACAGGTCCAGCGCAAACCGCGTGGTTTCCGTGATGGGTGTGCCCTCAGGGAAATCCACATCGACGATCATCTGGTTGCGATCGGTGGATGGGAAGAAATCCTGTTCGAGGAAGCGACTGCCCGCGATGGCAATGACGATCAACGCCAGCGCAATCAGGGTCACCCACCCCTGGCGCCTGACAGCGAACAGGCCAATTCGGCGGCCCAGGACGCGAATGCGCGAAGGCCGTTCCGACGACTTGCGGCGCACCAATAACACTTCGCTCAGCAAGGGTGAGACCAGCAGCGCATAGAGATAACTCATCGTCAACATCAGGATGATGGTGACGGGGATCATGCGGGTGAAATCCGCAGCGTCCCCTTTCGCAATCAGCATGGGCACGAATACAGCGAGGGTCGTGCCGGTCGCGGCACCCAACGGCCGCGCGAGCTCTCGGACCGAAACTTCGGCTGACCGCACCCGGTCAAGACCCTGGTCGAGGTGCCACTGGATGTTCTCAACCATTACGATGGCGTTATCGACCAACATGCCCAACGCAATCACCATGCCTGCGATCGCCATCTGGTGCAGCACACCGCCGCCCATGGCGAACAGCGCGATGGAAGACATCGTGACCAGCGGAACAATGACGGCGACCACCACGCCCATCCGCAAACCCATGAACAGGATCAGCAAGCCCGCAACGATCGCCACGCCCAGCAACAGGGTTCGACCGAGTTCATCGAGTCGATTCTTGACCCGCGTGGGCTGAAACATCATTTCCTCGATCTCGAGCGGGGCAAATTCCGGGCGAACTTCGTCCAGGAAGGCTCTGAGCCGTTTGCCGAAATCCACCACATTGACGGTATTACGCTGTACGGTCACCCCTACCGCGATCACCCGGCGATCGTTGACCCACGCGGTTGAAGACGGTGGATCGGTTACCTCCATGCGCACGTCAGCAACAGCGGAAAGCGGCAGGGTTTTGCCGTCCGGCAGTACTAGCGGCGTCATCGCCAGTTCGTCAATGCTCCTGAACTGGGTCTGGGGTCGAATCAGGGTTTGCCGCCCACTCACCTCCACGAAGCCGCCCGGAACGATCGTGTTGCGGGCGGTGATGTGGCCGGCCACCTGCCGGGGCGTGATGCCCAGCGCCCGCAGGCGCGCATCGTCCAGGGCGATGGTGACCTGCTCACCTGAATCCCCGAACAGGCGAATGCGGGCGATTTCGTCCAGGCTGTACAAGCGGTTCTTCAGCCGCTCGGCAGCGGCTTGTAGCTCGATGACGTCATTGCTTCCGGAAATTCCCAGTACCGCGGTCAAGGCCTGGACCTGGCGGTCGTCAATGATGGGTTTGCCGACTCCCTCCGGAAAACGGGCTTCGGCCCGCTGAACCGCGACGCGTACGCGGTCCCACGCTGTATCCGTGTCGTAAACACTGGACTTCATTGCGACGATGAGCTGCATAAAGCCGGCCCGAATGATGACCTGGAGGTCATCCACCTCCTCGACCTCACTGACCTCTTCCTCGAGCGGCTTGGCTACAAGATGTTCTATCTGCTCCAGGTCCGCTCCGGGAAACTGGACCAGGACGAATCCAAAACGGAACGGGAATGCCGGGTCTTCCTGGCGCACCATGGTATTCCAAGCGATCGTGCCGCCCAGGGCCAGCAGCACCACCAGTGCCGCGACCATGCGTCGCCTCGCCATGATGCCCGAGATCCAGGTCACTACAGCGTCCTGACCTGCTGTCCCTCGGTCAGGGCGCTGTGGCCCTGAGTGACGATCAGATCGCCCGCAGACAGCTTGGAGCCGGCACGGGGTGATACCACCACCCGGGCTCCTGACGAACCGGTCACAGAGACATGGGTGGTGGCGATCGCGCCATCCAGCACCCGAAACACCTGCGGGTCGCCCCCAACCGGGTCTACGATCGCCGATATTGGCACGATCAAGCCTTCCGACTCGCTGTAATCAAACCATGCCTGGGCAAGCATGCCCGCGCGCAAGCGGACTTTTCCAGCTTCGACAAGCACTTCCACGACGGTCGGAAACAACCCGGTGCGCGGATCGCCAATACCCGCCACCTCGACCACCTCACCAGGCCAGGAGAGCCCGGCAAGTTGCGGCACGCGAATTTCGGTCATTGCGCCTACGTTGACCTGGCTGACCAGGGATGCCGGCAGCATGACTTCGAGCTCCAGGCGGTCGGTCCCGCCAATGCTCAGGACAGGCTGACCGCCGGCCACGAATTCTCCTGGCTCAGCATTGATTGAGTAAATCATGCCATCAAACGGTGCGACCAGGGTCGCATCCTGCAGGCGCTCTCCGGCGGCGATCACCCGTGCATCAGCGGCTGAGACCGAGGCCTCGAGCGCGTCGAGCTCAGCTTTTTTCTGTTCCACGGCGTCTTCCCCGACCGCCCCGGTGGCCACCAGGGACTCGAGCCGTACCAGGTCGCGCCGGGCCTGGTCGCGCCGGGTCATCACCTCCTGCTGACTGGCCACGGCAGAGCGCTGTGCAGGCGCGAGCTCCGGATTGTCCAGCGTGGCTAACAACTCACCCTTGCGAACGGCCTGGCCCAGCTCCACGGGTCGCGCAGCCAGGACGCCGGGAGATTGAAAGGCGAGCCGCGCCCGCTTGACCGGGCGCAAGGTCGAGGAAAAACTGAGCTGCCTGACCAGGCTGCCCTGCTCCGTTTTCGCCACCTCGACCAGTTGGCGGTTATCGGTCTTAACGACAACCGGTTGCTCGCAGGCACTCAGCAAGAGAGTTGCCGCGACCAGGATCAGTATCCGCTTCATCATTGAGCCTCCTTGGCCGGTGAGCTTAGCGCCCCTTCCATGAGAATTTTGTGAACGCTTTCCAGGAATGCGCGATCCGCATCTCCGCCCCCCAACTGGTCCCAGTCACTGAACAGGTGTTGCGCTTCGAACCATCGTGTGACTACGTGAACGATGGTCAGCAGGAGATGTGCGGCGGGGATGTCATCCCGAAGAATGCCGGCTTGCTGGGCCTCACGCATGCGCTGAAGAAAAGGCTCCAACAACCTGGTGTTCATCTGGTTGCTGGCAGATTCGCGCTCGATCTCGGCTCGGAGCAACAATTGCACCAGGTGCGGGTTGTCTCGCAACAACCAGAAATAACGTGCTGTGGTCTCCTTGAGGCTTTGTACCGACACGACTTCGTCGCGAAAAATTCGCTGGCTTTCCTCTACGAACCCGGCAAAAGCCCGGTCCTTGACCTGGCTCCAAAGCTCCTCCTTGCTGCCGAAATGATGCACGATCAGGCTGTTGGCACACTGGCACCGCTTACCGATCTGTGACATGGATGTACTGCCGAAGCCCTGCTTGATGAACAGGTGCTCGGCACTGTCGAGAATGGCTTCTCTCGTGGCCTCGGCATTTCGGGGTCGCCGACTCATCGCAATGGTCCTTATTTACTGAACAGTCAGTATATAGTAAGACCTGCGAAAAGGCTTTTCAAGGGCCGGTGACAAGCGGCTGCATCATCGACAATCATCGTGGGCTGGGCGTTCAATCGGCATATCACCTGGTGCCTTGTTCAAGGAATATTGTTGGAAACACTTGCAAACGACGAATATGGTGTTATACTTCAGTACAACACTAGGCAAAGCAGCCGGGGGATACCAAGTTCGGGGAAGAACAATGATCAGAATCAGACCACAAAAACGCATCACAATTTCTAACCGGGTCGCTCTTATTGGCGCCGTGGTCGTGTGTCTCACCCTGCTTCCGATCACACCGCGAGAAGCAGATCTGAGCGGGTCTACTGCTGTTTCGGCGATGGTTCCGGCCGAGGCTCACAAGGCGGAACCCATCGACACCGTAGTGCGCGAGAAGCGATTCAGTATCAGCCGATTGTTATTCGGCCATGGATGAGAGGTGAATGAGTCACCAGTGGACTGACAACCAGCCCATCTACTGGCAACTGAAGGAACACACCATATCCATGATCCTGGATGGGCGACTCTCCGAGGGCGATGCCCTGCCCTCGGTACGAACCGTGGCCTCGGATTTTCAACTCAACCCCATCACGGTCAGCAAGGCCTACCAGGCCCTGGTGGACGAGGACCTGGTTGAAAAACAAAGGGGCCTGGGCATGTTCGTAAAAGCGGGCGCGAGGGCACAGCTGCTGGCCCGGGAGCGGAAGAAATTCATCAATGAGGAATGGCCCGCCACCCTGCAACGGATGGAACAACTGGGCCTTGAACTGGGTGAACTGCTCAACACAGACAAGCAGGAGAATTAACGCTGATGACGCCGGTAATCGAAGCGCGAAATCTTACCAAGAGGTATGGCAATACACTCGCGGTGGACCACATCAATTTCGCCATCCCCGCCGGGCGCATCGTGGGACTCATCGGGCCGAATGGCGCAGGCAAGACTTCCGCACTCAAGGCCATTCTTGGCCTGACGACCTTTGAAGGTGAGCTCAAGGTGCTTGGAAAAAATCCCTCCGCAGACCGCGCTGCGCTCATGGAAGAAGTGTGCTTCATCGCTGACGTTGCCGTGCTGCCCCGCTGGGCAAAAGTCTGGCAACTCATTGAATTTACGGAAAACATACATCCGAAATTCTCGCGTGAGAAATGCCTGAGATACCTGAACCTGACCAAGATCACGCTGGACAACAAGGTCAAGCAACTTTCCAAGGGTATGGTGGCGCAACTGCATCTGGCCATCGTCATGGCCATCGATGCCAAACTGCTGGTACTGGATGAACCCACGCTGGGACTCGATATCCTTTATCGCAAGGAGTTTTACACCCACCTGCTCAATGATTACTTCGACGAGCACCGAAGCATCCTGATCACCACCCACCAGGTCGAGGAAGTCGAGCACATTCTCAGTGACCTCGTTTTCATCAAGGAAGGTCAGCTCGTGCTCGACTGCTCCATGGAGGAAGTCGAGGAGCGTTACATCGAAGTTTTGGTCTCTCCCGACAAGGCGGATCAAGCAAGAGCACTCAGCCCCATGTTCGAGCGCCAGCTTTTCGGAAAACATATTTTCCTCTATCGCGATACGCAAAGAGACTCGCTCAGCGCCCTGGGTGAAATGCGAACGCCGAACGTGGCCGACCTGTTCGTTGCCACCATGAGTGGGGGTGAGCAATGAATCGCCTGATCGCGCTCGTCAAACGGGAATACTGGGAAAACAAGGGCGCCTTCAGAACCACGCCCATTGTCATTGCCGGCGTATACCTGGCCGGCATGCTGATGGCCGCGATCACCACGGTTTATTTCGACAATAATTTCAATACCCTGAAAGACGCGATTCGCTTCATGGCCGCCCAGGAAGCCGGCCTCAGAAGCGCTATCATTTTCCAGGGCACCCTGAGCAGCGCCGGCTTGTTTACCACCGCGCTGGGCTTTGTGGTGTTTTTCTACCTGTTGGGTTCGCTGTATGACGACCGCAAGGACCGCAGCATCCTGTTCTGGAAGTCCCTGCCCGCCTCTGACACCCTGACCATTGCCTCCAAGCTGCTCACGGCAGCGCTGGTCGTGCCATTGATTTTCTGGTTGGTATTTGTGGCCACCCTGATCATCATTGGCCTTGCAGCTTCCTTGACGGTATTGGTCCTGGGCGAAAATCCCTGGACCCTGTTTACCGGGATCAGCCAGCCTTTGAAAGCGTCTTTACTGCTCCTGGCGTCTTACCTTGCCCAGAGCATCTGGGCCTTACCCCTTTATGGCTGGCTGATGCTCGTCTCCGCCTTCGCACCAAGAATTCCATTGCTCTTCGCGACCTTGCCACCCCTCGTGATTGCCGTTCTCCAGGTGTGGATCGATTTCCTAAAGACCTTCACCCTGCAGGAAAACCTGTTCGGGGTCATCGGGCGCTGGGTTGGCAACAGTCCGCTCATACTGTCCCTGCGCTCCGCGGGAGAACGAGGCGTGGAGCCCGCTCTGGGCTTCCCCAATGATGGCCCGTTCGATCATGCGGTCACCCTTGGTAACATGGCTGATCGCCTGTTCTCCTACCCGATGTTCCTGGGCATCGTGCTTGCTGCCACATTCCTGAGCGGCGCCCTGTATCTCAGACACCGGGCAACTGACAACTGAGGGCGACTCAGTTTTCTGAGTCATCGACCTGCACCCCGGTCAGGGCTACCGGGTCCAACAGAAGGCCCAGCGTATCCTCGTCAAGGTCGGTCAACTCGAGGGCCACCTCGAGCACCGGCCGCCGTTCGGCATAGGCGCGCTTGGCAATCGCCGCACCCAGGTCATAGCCAATCCGGGCATTGAGCGCAGTCACCAGGATCGGATTCCTGGCCAGTGCCTCGGAGACCCGGTCAGTATTCACCTCAAAATCACGAATCACCCGGTCTGCGAGCAGACTGCTGGAATTAGCCAGTAAGCGGATACTCTGCAGAAGATTGTGCGCGATCAGCGGCAACATCACGTTGAGCTGGAAATGCCCCGATTGGCCGGCTGTCGTGACGGTCACGTCGTTGCCCATGACTTGCGCACACACCATGCACACCGCCTCAGGAATCACGGGATTGATTTTGCCTGGCATAATCGAAGAGCCCGGCTGCAGCCCAGGCAAGCTGATTTCACCGAGGCCCGCCAGTGGTCCGGAATTCATCCAGCGCAAGTCATTGCAGATTTTCATCAGGCTGCAGGCCAGCGTCTTGAGCTGTCCATGAAGTTCAACTGAGACATCCTGCGCGCTGATCTTCTCGAAGGGATTCTCCGCAACAGAAAATTCAATCTGCGTTGCACGTGACAATTGCGCGATTGCCTCTTGCGCATAGCCCCGCGGCGCATTCACGCCCGTTCCCACTGCCGTACCGCCGAGAGGCAAGGCCCTCAGGCGATCTTCGACTGCGGCCAGCCGTTCGATGCCAGAGTGAATCTGTGCAGCCCATGCGCCAACTTCCTGTCCAAAGGTGATGGGCAACGCATCCATCAGGTGGGTCCGACCGGTTTTCACGGTATGGGCCAGCTCGGAGGACTTTTTCTCCAGCGTCTTTTGCAGATGCGCCAGGGCGGGGAAAAGATCTTCTTCGAGTCCCAGCGCGGCGCTGACCTGGATGGCAGTTGGAATGACATCATTCGAACTCTGGCTGAGATTCACATGGTCATTGGGATGCACTTCCGGCCCGTTGACTTCGTTTCGCAGGAATGTCGAAATCACTTCGTTGATGTTCATGTTGGTGCTGGTTCCTGAGCCAGTCTGAAAGACATCGACGGGAAACTCGGCGTCCAATGCCCCGCTGGCCACCTCTTCAGCCACCCTGACGATCGCCTCGGCTCGTGTTTCATCCAGGGCGCCCAGCGCATGATTGGCGCGCGCAGCCGCCGCCTTGATCAGCCCGAGGGCACGGATGAATTCCTTCGGCATGGTCAAACCGCTGATCGGAAAATTATTCACAGCACGCTGTGTCTGCGGGCCCCACAGTGCGGCTGCCGGTACAGCGATGGCGCCCATGCCGTCATGCTCCGTACGGGTACTATTGCTCATCGAATGATTTCCTCCGCCATGCAATGGCTGCTCTTGTTTGGAGTATTGTAGCGCCAGCCCGCAGGACAGGGCGGCCGCGTGGCGGTTAAAATACCCATCACCTTCGCAGGCTGTCAGGAATAACTGCCGATCCATGAACCTTTCTGAACTCACCGCCGTGTCGTCCGTGGACGGCCGCTACGCCGCAAAGACCGCCGCACTTCGGGATTTCTGCTCGGAGTATGGTCTGATCAGGTATCGGGTCATTGTCGAGATACGCTGGTTCCAGGCGCTTGCCGGGCATCCGCTGATGCCGGAATTCCCGAAGATCAGCGCCGAGGCCGAGGGTTTCCTCGAAAGCCTGGTTGCTGGATTCGATGAGCAGGATGCCCAGCGGGTCAAGGCCATCGAGGCCACCACCAATCATGATGTCAAAGCCGTGGAATACTTCCTGGCGGAACGGTTCACGGAACACGAAGAACTGGAGAGCCTGACAGGCTGGCTGCACTTTGCCTGCACTTCGGAAGACATCAACAACCTTGCCTATGCCTTGCTGGTCCGGGATGCCCGTGATCTAGTCATCGTTCCCGCAATGCAATCCATTCAGGTGGCGCTCGATGATCTCGCGCTCGAACTCGCCGAACTTCCAATGCTTTCCAGGACCCATGGCCAGACGGCCTCTCCAACGACCCTGGGCAAGGAACTGGCCAACTTCTCGGCGCGGTTGAAACGCCAGCGCGAACAGATCGAGCACCAACAGATCCTGGGCAAAATCAATGGTGCAGTGGGTAACTTCAACGCCCATTTCAGCGCCAACCCGGACATCGATTGGCCTGAACTCTCCGAACAATTCGTGAGCTCACTGGGCCTGGTATTCAATCCTTATACCACGCAGATTGAACCCCACGACTGGATGGCTGAACTGTTCCACGCGCTGTCCCGCTACCACACGATTTTGCTCGATTTGTGCCGCGACACCTGGGGCTATATCTCGCTCGGTTATTTCAAACAGAAAACCATTGCCGGCGAAATCGGCTCATCCACCATGCCGCACAAGGTCAACCCCATCGATTTTGAAAATGCGGAAGGCAACCTGGGCATTGCTAATGCCCTGCTGGGCCATCTCTCGGAAAAACTGCCCGTATCCAGGTGGCAACGCGACTTGACGGATTCCACGGCACTCAGGACCATCGGCACCGGCCTGGGTCATGCCCTGATCGCCTATGGTTCTCTGCTGAAGGGCCTCGGCAAGTTGGAAGCGCATCCCGAGCGCCTGGCTTCAGACCTCGATGCCGCCTGGGAGGTCCTCGCCGAACCCATCCAGACTGTCATGCGGCGATACGGTATCGAGAACCCCTACGAGCAGCTGAAAGAACTGACACGCGGCAAGCGCATCAGCCAGGAGACCCTGACCCGATTCATTTCCGGACTCGACATTCCCGACATCGCCCGACAGGAATTGCTGCAGCTCACGCCTGCGTACTACACAGGCAATGCGGCAGACATGGCCCGCCGAATCAAAGACTGAAGGGTGCGTGAACCGCCGGTACAACTCGACGTCGAACGATTCCTGTCTGAATACTGGCAAAAATCGCCCTGCCTGATCCCCGCGGCGTTCCCCGGTTTCGCGCCCGATTTCGACGGAGACGATCTTGCCGGGCTGGCCTGTGAACCCATGGCCGAGGCGCGAATAATCTCCGGGGCTTATCCGCAAAATGACTGGCAGGTGCGGGAAGGTCCTTTTGATCATGCCGATTTTGCATCCTTGCCTGAGGAGCACTGGACCTTGCTCGTCCAGGATGTGGAGAAACACTATCCACCATTGGTTTCCCTGCTGGAGAAATTTGATTTCCTGCCCAGCTGGAGGCTGGATGACCTGATGATTTCCTATGCCGCACCCGGTGGCTCAGTGGGGCCTCATGTCGACCAGTACGATGTGTTCCTGCTGCAGGCACAGGGCCAGCGCCGCTGGCAAATCGCAGAACACTTCAGGCCTCGCTTCGTGGAAAACTGCTCGCTCAGGGTCCTGGCAGAATTTGAACCCGAACAGGAGTGGACGCTCGGGCCCGGGGACATGCTGTACCTGCCGCCTGGCATCGCCCACCATGGGGTCGCGCTGAGTGCGGGCATGACCTGGTCGATTGGACTGCGCGCGCCCTGCTCGGCAGATCTGCTCATGGCCATGGGTGAACAGTTGGCGCAGTCCATCAATCCCCACTATACGGATCCGGGGCTCGAGTTGGCCACGCGACCCGGTGAGATCGACCAAGCTGCCCTCGAGCGCCTGCGCGCGCTCATGATGCAACCCCTCATCGACGAGGAGGGCTTCGCGCAATTCGCCGGGACATTCCTGACCCGTTACCGGCTGGCCCATGAACCCGCGCCACCTGAAACGCGGATTGACGAGCCAACTCTCTCGAAACACCTCGCTGCTGAGGGTCGGGTGATGCGTAACCCCTGGACTCGAATCGCCTGGTTGCGCAAGGAGCACGGGGCCGTGCTGTTTGCCGCGGGCAACCCGTTCGAATGCTCGATCCACCTGGCCATGGCGCTCGGAGCGCAACAGGTGCCGGAGATTCCATCAGCTGCGCAGTCTGGCCGTGACCTGAGCACGCTGACCGAACTGATCAACGCCGGCCACCTGATCATGGTGAACGAAGACCCTGAAACACCTTGAAAAACAGTGCTATCAGTGGCATGTGAGTTTATAATGCACGACCTTTGCCGGAGTCGATCCGGCGCACACCCATCGGATCAGCGAAAACGGACAAGCCAGTGAGTTCGAGCCTGGAGCGACTTTACGCTTCCTCCCACCTATACGGCGGCAACGCCTCTTTCATCGAAGCCTGGTACGAGGCCTGGCTGATCGATCCTGAGAGTGTGCCTGAAACCTGGCGGGCGCTGTTCGAATCGTTGCCAGGCGATACCGGCCTGGAGAGCAGCCACAGCGAAGCGCGAGAGAGATTCCGCAACTTAACCAACGGCTTGAGCGGCATCAGTGGCGAGCAACTGGCCGCATGGACGGCTTTTACTGATCGCAAACAAGCTAATGTGCAACGTTTGATCTCGGCCTACCGCATCCGGGGGCATGAGAACGCCGACCTCAATCCGCTGGGCCTTCCGCATCACGATCCGGTGCCCGACCTTTCGCTCGAGTTCCATGAACTGGAGACCTCCGACCTGGAGCACGAGTTCGACACGGGCACCCTGAATGGCCCCGACAGGATGAAACTTCGCGACATCATCGGGTTGTGCCAGCGCGTTTACGCCGGCACGATCGGTATCGAATACATGCATATCCAGGACACGGACAAGCGACTGTGGCTCGAGGAACGGCTGGAAATGAACCAGGGCCATGTGCAAATCGAATCCGGTAAGAGGTTGCGCATCCTGGAACTGCTGACCGCGGCGGAGGGACTCGAGAAGTTTCTGCACACCCGCTATGTCGGACAAAAGCGTTTTTCACTCGAAGGCGGTGACAGCCTGATACCCCTGTTGCACGAGACCATCCAGCATGCTGGAGATCACGGCGTGGAAGAGGTGGTGATCGGAATGGCCCACCGGGGACGACTGAACGTACTGGTCAACATACTCGGCAAATCGCCGGACGAACTGTTCGCGGAATTCGAAGGCAAACTGCCAGAGGAGAAGCTGGCCCGTTCCGGTGACGTCAAGTATCACCTCGGTTACGCTTCCGACGTACAAACACCCGGCGGCCCCGTTCACATGGCCATGGCCTTCAACCCCTCCCACCTGGAAATCGTTGATCCGGTGGTGCTGGGCTCAGCCCGGGCGCGACAGGTTCGTCGGCATGATGAAAATCACGACGCGGTCATGCCCATTCTGATTCACGGTGACGCGGCATTTGCCGGTCAGGGCGTGGTCATGGAACTGTTCCAGATGTCGGAGACCCGGGGTTTCGCGGTGGGCGGAACCATGCATATCATTATCAATAACCAGATCGGCTTCACGACCAGCCGCCGGGATGACGCTCGATCAACGCTGTACTGCACCACCATCGCAAAGATGGTTCATGCGCCGATATTTCACGTGAATGGCGACGACCCCGAGGCCGTGCACCACGTGATGCAAATTGCCTGCGATTTTCGTCAGCGGTTCAAAAGAGACGTCGTCATCGACCTCGTATGCTACCGCCGTCACGGTCACAACGAGGCCGACGAGCCGGCCGCAACGCAACCCATGATGTACAACATCATTCGGAAGCTGCCCACCACCCGAAAGAAATATGCCGATCGGCTGATCGCCGATGGCGTGCTTGACCAGGCAGCCGCCAATACACTGATGGACGAATATCGCCGCAAGCTTGATGCGGGAGAGCAGGTGGCCGCAGTCGAGGAACAGGCGCGTTCCAACGAACATGCGGCCAACTGGCATGACTACGACCGCGCGGATTATCCTCACAGCGTTGACACCACCATTGCTCTTGAGGAGATCCGGGACCTGCACCAGAAGATTTCGACCCTACCCGAGTCTTTTGAATTACACCCCCGAGTTCAGAAAATCATGGCAGACCGCGCATCGATGGCCGCAGGTGAAATACCGGTCGACTGGGGTTTCGCGGAAACGCTCGCTTATGCCAGCCTGATCAGGCAAGGCATCGGATTAAGGATGGTCGGCCAGGATTCCGGTCGCGGAACGTTTTTCCACCGCCATGCCGTGCTGCATAACCAGCTCGACGGCAGCACCTATCTCCCGTTGCAGACCGTCAATCCGGATATCGATGTCAATGTCATCGATTCGCTGCTCTCAGAAGAAGCCGTCATGGGCTTTGAGTACGGCTACGCCACCGCCGCGCCCGATACGCTGGTGATCTGGGAAGGCCAGTTCGGTGATTTTGCCAATGGCGCGCAGGTGGTCATCGACCAGTTCCTGAGCTCCGGAGAGGCCAAGTGGGGACGGCTCTGCGGGCTGGTGCTGTTTCTGCCCCATGGCTACGAAGGCCAGGGACCAGAGCACTCGAGCGCCCGACTGGAGCGATTCCTGCAGTTGTGCTCATTCGGCAATATCGAAGTTTGCGTGCCTTCCACTCCGGCCCAGATTTTCCACCTGCTCCGGCGACAGATGCTGCGCGAAACGCGCAAACCCCTGATCGTTATGTCCCCGAAGAGCCTGTTGAGAAACAAATCCGCAACGTCCCTGCTGAAATTCCTTACCGATGGTGAATTTCAGCTCGTGATCGATGATCGAAAGGTCGAGAAAAAAACGTCAGCCAAGCGCATCGTGCTGTGCTCGGGCAAGGTGTGGTATCACCTCGATGAGGCGCGCGATGAGACATCCAATGGTGACGTCGCCCTGGTGCGCATCGAACAGCTGCACCCCTTTCCCGAAGATGAACTCCAGGACATTCTCAGCAGATACCCGGCAGCCGAAGAAGTGGTGTGGTGCCAGGAAGAGCCCAAGAACCAGGGTGCCTGGTATCAAATCAGGCATCACCTGCAAAGCTGCCTGGGCCCGGGTCACGTTTTGCGGTACGTGGGCCGTGCGCGGTCACCTTCCCCGGCGACCGGGTATTACGCGGTGCATGTTGCCGAGCAAACTAAACTGGTGGAAGAGGCGCTTACCGACGGAACCGGTGAGCTCATTTAAGCCAATGAACGTTCCAGAACACGGAATTACCCTTACGAGGCCAGGTCATGAGTATTGAAGTCAAAGTACCGGTACTGCCGGAATCCGTAGCCGACGCCACCGTGGCGGCCTGGCACAAAAATGCCGGGGACACGGTGCGTCGGGATGACAACCTCGTGGATCTGGAAACAGACAAAGTGGTCCTGGAAGTCCCCTCTCCCGTGGATGGCGTCATTCAATCTATCAGCCGCGATACCGGGGAAACCGTGGTCAGTGACGAACTCCTTTGCGTCATCGATGAAGGCGCAGTTGACGCCCCCGAAGATGCTTCCGGGCCGAGCCCGGCAGCCGAATCCCCGGAGCAGGCGCAGCCTGATCGCCCGGCAAGCGATGCCGTCGAAAAACTGAGCCCCGCGACGCGACGCATCGTGGAGGAGGAACAGGTTGATCCCGAACAGGTTCCCGCGACCGGGCGGGGCGGACGTCTGACCAAGCCGGACGTCGTTCAGTACCTTAAAGCCGGCTTCGGCAGCCACCGCACCGAGGAACGGGTCAAAA
Organism: Candidatus Nitrosopumilus sp.; assembly: GCA_964225175.1. GTDB lineage: Bacteria > Pseudomonadota > Gammaproteobacteria > Xanthomonadales > SZUA-36 > WTJD01. Next base: position 21,598 of record CAXQNK010000080.1, read on the forward strand.
TGACGCGCCTGCGCTCCCGGATCGCAGAACGCATGAAGGAGGCTCAGAACACCGCGGCCATCCTGACCAGCTTCAACGAGGTTGATTTGAAGGCGGTCATGGACCTGCGACGCAAATATCAGGAAGCCTTTACGCAGCAACATGGCGTCAAACTCGGGCTGATGTCCTTCTTCGTGCGCGCTGCCTGCGAAGCGCTGCGCAAACATCCCGTTGTGAATGCTTCGCTGGAAGGCAATGAAATCGTTTACCACGGCTACCAGGACATTGGTGTAGCCGTATCTACCGAGCGTGGGTTGATGGTGCCGGTGCTACGAGACGCAGGCCACATGACACTGGCTGAAATCGAAAGTGGCATCAGGGACTTTGCCACCCGGGCAAGAGATGGAAGCATTGCGTTGGAGGATCTTCAGGGTGGAACCTTTTCCATCACCAACGGGGGGGTCTTCGGTTCGCTGCTGTCAACGCCGCTGCTCAACCCGCCCCAAAGCGCCATTCTTGGCATGCACACAATCAAGGAACGCCCGGTCGTGGTGGAGGGCGACATCGTTGTCCGGCCGATGATGTACACGGCTCTGAGCTACGATCACAGGATTATCGACGGCAAAGATGCCGTCCAGTTTCTCGTGGCCATCAAGGAGGCGCTCGAGGATCCTGCCCGGATGTTACTCAACCTTTGATATGAAACCGGCGGAATGCATGCCGCCGGGACAGCGGAAACAGAGAGACACAACATGTCTGAACAATACGATCTCATTGTGATCGGAGGCGGCCCCGGCGGTTACGTCGCTGCCATTCGCGCCGCGCAACTGGGCCTGAAAACAGCCTGTATTGATATGAATTCAGGAGCGGATGGAAAACCGGCGCTCGGCGGGACCTGCCTGAACGTCGGCTGCATCCCCTCCAAAGCGCTGCTCGATTCCAGCAAGCACTTTCAGCATGTGAAGGGCGAGTATGCCGAGCACGGCATCCAGGTCGACGAAGTCCAGATGGACATCGGTCAGATGCAGCAGCGCAAACAGGGCATCGTTAAAAAACTCACCGGCGGTGTGGCGGGCCTGCTGAAAGCCAACAAGGTCACCACCTACCACGGTCACGGGCGGCTGCTGGCCGACCGGCAAGTCGAGGTGGCCCTTGCGGGCGCAGACGAAACGCTGTCACTTCAGGCCAAGAATGTCCTTCTGTCAGCAGGCTCCCTACCTATTGAAGGGCCCGGCATTCCCTGCGATGGCGAGGTGATTGTGGACAATGTCGGGGCCCTTGAATTCACCGAGGTGCCCGAACGGCTGGGCGTGATCGGCGCGGGCGTCATCGGGTTGGAGCTGGGCTCGGTCTGGTCCCGCCTGGGTTCAAAGGTCACGTTGCTGGAGGCCCTGCCCGATTTTCTTGCCCTCGCAGACAAGGACGTTGCCAAGCAGGCCCAGCGTGAATTCAAAAAGCAGGGACTCGATATCAGGCTGGAGACTCGAGTCACCGCCGCTACTGTCGAAAAGGGCGAGGTCAAAGTCAGCCTGGAAGGAAAAAATGGCGCCGAGGAGATGGTTTTTGACCGTCTGCTTGTGTGCGTGGGGCGCCGGGCGAATACAAAGCTACTGGTCAGCAAAGATTCGGGCGTCACGATCACCGATCGGGGCCAGGTCCAGGTGGATGAGCACTCACGCACAACGGCATCGGGCGTGTGGGCCATCGGCGACTGCGTACGCGGCCCCATGCTGGCGCATAAAGCCTCCGAGGAGGG
>CAXQNK010000081.1:0-3030 GCA_964225175.1 Candidatus Nitrosopumilus sp.
CTGAAACTCGGATTGTCCTCCGTCATCGCCCTCTGCTTGTGTTATCTCCTCGTTTCAACACCACTTTTTGCAACCCACATGAGTCTCGGGGGCTACTCTGATCTATGGATGGCGGGTTATGCCGGCCTCGGTTTCGTCGCCTTAATCAGCGGTCTCGAAACGCGAAAACCGAGTTATACCGCCATCGGCCTGATACTGCTGTGTGTGTCGGCGCTGGTGAAGAACGAGGGGTTTGTGTGGCTGATCATGGGCTTGGCTTTGATTCTTTTAATGCGGGTGCCGGCCCGAATACAGCTGGGAGTCCTGACGGGGTTAGCGCTCACTCTTGTGGTATCGATAATTATCGGGAAGACCGCATTCCATGTCGAAGGACTCGGGCTGCTCGGATTTCAGGACGGATCGCTGCACGTGCCACCATTCGGTTCCATCTCGCTGCAGCCCCACAACGTGACCTCGGCATTTGTCCAAAATTTCTTGGTATTGGGCAACTGGAATTTATTATGGTTGATCATTGCGTTTATCCTGGTCATGTACCTTCGCGACCCCTGGACACACACCCACCGGGCCGTTTGGAGCTTCTTGGTGTTATTCCTCTCTACGCAGGTATTTATTTTCGGTTTTACCGATCAGGGGGCTTGGGCCGAGAGCTACACCGCCATCAACCGACTTCCGTTGCAGCTTCTTCCCGCTTTTATTTTCTGCATCGCGCTATTTCTTAGCCGGACTGCATCCATCGGAACCGTCGGATATGGGCTGGGGCAATCATTGCCAACACGGGTTTGGCGGGCACCTGCCACCGCGTTGACCCTGGTCATCATCGGCGTGGTCACCAGTCAGGGCAGTCCAATGCAGCCAACCAACAGCGTGCTGCCGGAATTGAAATTTATCATGGGGACAGGATCAGGCAACGGAGGTCGATTCCAGGTAGATTCATACCAGAACGGCTTCGCGCTGCTCTCCAGCGGTGCCGTGAATATCGATGCGGAACAACACCCCTACCTTGAACTTTCCCTGCTCGAAATTTCGAGCAAGACCCCGGCCGCTTCAACAGCATTCTTCTGGAGACGGGATGATCAGCCCAATACCGTGAATCGGGTTAACCTGCGTGAAGCTGGGATCATGGACCTATCCTCGATCGACGGGTGGTCGGGTGCAATCGTTGAAATCGGCCTGTTGGTTCAGGACGCGGGTGAGACGCCCGTGCAACTCGGCCCATTGTCCCTGTCCGGGCCGTCACTGGCGAAAAATTTGCATTTAACTATTGGCGCATGGCTGGAGTTCGAGCCCTGGTCACAGCGTTCAATCAATTTCATTAAGGGCGGCGGAGAACAACAGCGCGTATCGCTGCCGCTCCTAGTCGCTGGCTGGGTGATCCTGACGCTCGTCCTCACCCGCGTGCCCGGTCTGCAGGCGCGCGTTCCGGCGGTGGTACTGGCTGGCGTCGTCATGTTGTCCGGGTGGATGCTGCTTGATCTTAGATGGACGGTGAATGGCGCTCGACAATTCGCCCAATCCGCCTTGACCCTGTCACAGACCGAGGCATCGGAACGCGCAAGTTTACTCCCTGAGGCGGACATTTACCTGATGCTGCGGGAATTCCGTGACAGTCGGGCGGAGAATGCTCCCGTTCGGTTGATCATCGTGGGAAATAAATTCCAATATGAATACTACGCACAGAGAGCAAAATATCACCTGCTCCCAGACAGCGCATACGTCACGGAGTGGCTTTCCGACGAATTCAATCCACAAACTACGAATTACGTGCTATTCATCGACAATTTCAGCGCTGGTGACAAAACGTGGAATCGCATCTGGAACGACCTCCCTGTTAGCGACAGATGGCGAGACCGTCTCCAATTGGTCCAGTCCAGCGACATGGGCATTCTGTTCGCAATATCCCAGGAGTGAGATCCAGTTTACCTGTGGCGCCAGGTGTAAAAGGACGATAGGGTAAAATTCCATATCGCAGCAACGACCGCTCCGATCAATCCGGACAGCGCCCAATACATGCCTCTGTCAAACAGAAAACTTGCCAACGCGACGTTGATCAGCGCACCGATGCCACAGGCGAAGTAGAAGCTCAGCAAGCCGGAGATCAACCCTCGCCCATGAAGTTTGCGATCAGCAAAAGTGAACTGGTTGTTCAGGAAAAAGTTGCTCGTCATCGCAATGAAAGTTGCCAAGGTTTGCGACCAGGCAAAGCCACTGCCCATCAAAGCAAAAAGGCTGTACAGGCTTGCCATGTGAATCATCACGCCAGTCAGCCCAACCGTGGCGAAAAGGAAGAATCTCGCTGGCATGAAACCGTGGATTTTCCTGTTGATTAGCATCGAAAGAAAATCAAACACGACCGCCGAATCCAATTTGCTCTCTCCCGAGTGTCGGGGCTTCATGTCATAGGGCAATTCGGCGATCCTCAACGGACCCTCATGGGCCGAGATGATGTCCAGAAGGATCTTGAACCCTTTTCCGTATACATTTTTTATAGAATCGTCCAGCACCGACCTGCGCATCATGAAGAAACCGCTCATCGGGTCGCTCACGGGTTGTGGAATAAGAGCACGGCTCAGGAGCGTCGCCATCTTGCTTCCAATCATCCTCACGGGGTTAAGCCCTTCGCTGCTGCTTCCGCCCGCCGCGTATCGCGTTCCAATAACAAGGTCAGCCTCACCGACAGTCAAGCTCCTAAACATATCTGGGAGCAGGGACTCGTCGTGTTGACGATCCGCATCCATCACTGCCACATATTTGGCCTGGCTTGCCAACATGCCCTCGACACAGGCAGAGGAAAGCCCACGTCTGCCGACTCGCAACAAACCTCTGACCCTTGGATCGATTGCGTTCAGCGCCAATACCTCTTGATAGGTGCCATCGGGTGAGTCGTCGTCAACGAAAATGATCTCCCAATCGACATCGCGCAGTGCGGGCGCAATACTGTGCACGAGCGGCGCGATGTTCCCGACTTCGTTAAACGTGGGAACAATAATCGAAAGTTCTGTCATTGGATTGTCTCTTCCTGGAACCGATAAG
>CAXQNK010000082.1:0-32818 GCA_964225175.1 Candidatus Nitrosopumilus sp.
CCAGGGTGTTGATGTCCTCGTCGACATCTCCGGTTCCGACATATTCGATTCGCCCGTCTCTCAAGATGATGCTGGCGGCATCCAACCGCTCTCCGGTTCCGGTCAGCACCGTTGCGTTTTCGATCAACACAGGCTCGGAAGGGAGAGGGCTGTAGGTTGATGGGTATGGCTCGGCCTGGGCGGTCAACGAGAGGCTGACGAGTGCCCCGGCGAATAAGATTCTCATCACTGTAAGCATGAATGATTCCGCTTTCACCACTGGAGGAACGCAATGGTAAAATGGAATCGACCCACAGCGCCATGTCTGTCGGCGCCAATACGCTCTGCGTGCAGCAGGGGATACGATCTCCTATGAATCAATTTGAAACACAGGTTCCCCGTCATCTTGCTGAGTGGGCGCGGCACAGTCTCGAGTCCGGAGAGAATATTCTGACGCGGAGCAACCAGGGCACGCTGTTGCATTTTCGTGATTCTGGTGTCGAATTCCTGGTCAAAACCGCCATGGGCACAGGGCCCGTCAGGGGCGCACGTGAGGCAACTCTGCAGCGGGAGCACCATGCTTATCAGCGCATGGAGGGGTTGGCGGGCATTCCCCGCTGTTATGGGCTGGTGGAGGGTCAGTTCCTGGTGCTTGAGTATGTTCACGGATCGCCCTTTCGGGATGCGGACTTCGATGACCGCGGGGCATGGTTTGAACATCTGCTGCGCATTATTCGCTCATTTCACGATCGCGGCGTGGCACACGGTGACCTCAAGTCCAAATCCAATCTGCTGGTCACCACCGGTCAGGAGCCCTGCGTGCTTGATTTTGGCACGACGGTCATGCGCAAACGGGGCTGGCGGCCTGTGAATAACGCGTTGTTCGAATATTGCCGGCAGCTGGACCTCAATGCCTGGGTGAAACACAAGTACCACGGGCGCTACGAGGATGCTTCGGTGGAGGACGCGAGACTGCTCGACTATGGGCGTTTCGAGTCCATGCTGCGTCGCTATCGGGCCTGGAAAAAACGACGCCGTCAGGCGTGATGCGCACGCAGGCGCTGCAGGCCGGTCTCGATGCTGATGTCCGCCCGGTACCCCAAATCTTCCCTGGCTGCGGACAGGTCATACCAGTGAGCAGTGGATAATTGTTCTGCTGACCAGCACGTGAGGGGAGGTTCACCGGACAATCTGAGGCCTTTCCACGCCCACTCGCACACCTGCCCGCCCGCGAGAGCCAGCCTGGGCGAAACTGGCTTGATGGGAACGGGGTAGCCGACGGCGTGCAACAGCAGGCCGATAATCTCGCGCTGCGGGCGCGGATCGTCATTGCTGATGAAATACTTCTTTCCTGCGCACCCACCGCCTTGCATCAGGCGGTCCAGCGCAAGGACGTGCGCTTGCGCTGCATTGTCGATGTACACCGTGTCGATGAGCTTGTCCGCACCCGGGAGCAGCAATCGCCCGCCTTGCGCTTTCTCTATCAGTCTTGGCAGAAGGTGGGGGTCGCCGGGTCCCCAGATCAGGTGGGGACGCAAGGCCACCGTTCGAATCTGATCGCCATTGGCTGCCAATACGCGTTGTTCAGCGATGGCCTTTGTCGCTGGGTACGCTGAGGTAAATTTTGCCGGGTAGGGCAGCGATTCGTCGCCCCCTTCGATGTCTCCGCCACCATGCACCACGCTGGGCGAACTGGTATGAACGAAGAAGCGAATACCCTGCGACAGGCAGCCGTCGAGTGCTGCCTCGGTGCCCTTTACGTTGATGTCATGATATTGCTCATAGTCGCCCCAGATACCGGCTTTGCCTGCGGTGTGGATGACCGCATCACAACCCTGAAGGGCAGGATGCAGAGCCTTCGCATCCAGTACGTCCCCCGAAATCACCTGCGCACCTGCAGCGACCAGCGCCGGTGACGGACTGCGCTGAAAAGCGAGCACCTCCTCGCCTCGCGACAGGAGTTGACGACAGATCGCACTGCCCAGAAACCCCCCGCCGCCAGTAACGAGAATTTTCATTTCAGCTTCCTGGACGCCCAGCGCGACAGGGTCTCGCGCCCGATTTTCGCATTGTGGCGAATATCGACCGGGAAAGCGGGGTGAAAAAGAAAGTGATCAATGGAAGCGGTTCGTGGATTGTTCCTGGCCATTTGACGAAGCGCCTCCTCGACCTTCCGGCGTCCGGCACGGCTCTGGCGGGTGAGCAGTTCAACGCACAGCACGGCCACGGCTTTACCCTGGAGGGTGACTCGCACCAATGCGGAGCGATGTACCTCCGGATGCGTATTAAAGATGGCTTCGAGTTGGTCGGTATGCAAGGTTTGCTCCTCCAGCCGGACCCGCTGCGAAACGCGTCCGCAAAACCACAACGCTCCCTGCGCGTCCAGGTACCCCACATCACCCATGCGGTGCCAGGTGCTCCCGTTGCCATCCCGGATCTTGGCCAGACGAGTATGTGTTGGCCTTTGCCAGTAGCGGTCCGTGGTCGTGGGGCCGTTGACGATCACTTCACCGGTTTCGCCCGCTTCGAGTGGCGCCAGGTCATCGATGTGTTCGATTGGCCCATCGAGGATGGGAATGATTCGCACCCGGTTGCCAGCGATCGGCCGACCGACACAAATGCCCGCACCTTGCCGGGTCAGTGCGTCCACTTCCACGGTGATCTCACGATTGGATATCGAGCTCACAGGCAGGCATTCAGTGGCTCCGTAGGGTGTGTGAATGCGCGCTTGTTCCGAGAGCGCAGGCTCGAGTTCCCGAATGACTTGCGTAGGCACCGCTGCGCCGGCGGAAATGATGCGCTGAACAGTGGGCAACTTAAGATTTCGCTCGGTTACAGCGTTGGCAAGCACCCTGAGCAGGGCGGGTGAGCCAAATATGGTCGTCACGGAGTATTGCGTAATGGCCTGCAGGAGCAGATCCGGGTCTGCCTGTGCCGGGCGGGTCGGATTCATGGCGGGGATGACGCTGGTCATGCCCAGTGCCGGGTCAAACAGCGCAAATGGCGGGAAGGTGGGTAAGCTCACCTCGCCGGGCGCAATTGCAAAGGTTTCTCTCAGAATGTCGACCTGTGCACAAAAGTGACGGTGTCGGTAGACCACGCCCTTGGGGATTCCCGTGCTTCCCGATGTAAACAGGATGGCCGCCATGTCTTCAGGTCGCGTCGCCGTGAGTTCGGATTCAATGCCTGACCCGCCGCGTCTGAGTACGGAACGCTCGGTGTGCCCGCTCCAGCCCAGGCGAGGGCCCAGCGTGACGGTATGACGCACTGATGCTCTGGCCCAGCGAAGGGCGACTCGAGCCGCCTGTGCCCGCGTGACGCCAATGAATGCCTCGGGTGCTGCTTCATCAAGGCATGTGCGCAGTGAACCGGCGCCGATTCCCGGGTCGATCACAACGGGCACGGCGCCGGTTTTGAATAGTGCAAAGAACAGGGCGAAAAACCGTGGACCGGGCGGAACCATCAGAGCGGTTCGCATGCCGCGATCAATACCTATTTCCCTGAGCCCGCGAGCCCAGCGGTTGCTCAGGCGGTCCAGTTCCCGGTAGCTGAGGGACCGGTAATCGACAATCCCCTGTCGGATTCGGGCTGGGTAGCGCAGTGCGGCGTGCTTGGGTTGGGTCTGGGCCTGCTCAATCAACGCTTCGGCGACGTTGGTGATGGATCCGCTCACAATTCCACAGTTTCCGGCGCGTTCAGAAAGCGTTCAATGTGCGCGCGCAGCTCTGCCCCGCCGTCTTCGAGAATGTAATGTCCGAATTTCTCGTAACGAAGCACTTCGGCCTCGGGCAGCAAGGCTTGCCAGCGTCGCAGGAACGTGGTGTCGAAGACGAAGTCCCGGCATCCCCATGCGAGCAGCGTCGGTACCGTTCTGAGATCGGCGAGGCGCTCCTGCGTGCGGGTGATGATGTCGTAGCCGGGGTCACCTTTCCTGAGCGGGATGTCCTGGACGAACCGCAGCGTGGCGATCCGGTTTGCCCACGAATTATAGGGCCCCGTATAGCCAGCCCGCACGGCCTTGCTTACCGGCCTCTTGAACGCCACCCGGGCGGCGACCGCGGAAAATGCGTTCATGCCGCGCACCATGAGGGCGCCAAGGCGGGTGCGTCCCGCCAGCCAGAGCGCGAAAGGAAACCGCTTGTCGTCGGGCAAATGGAATGCGGCTGTATTGAGCAGCACCATCCGGGCAATTTGTGTTGCCTGTGCGGTGGCCCATGCCAGGCCGATCATGCCGCCCCAGTCGTGGACCACGAGCCGAATCGGCTGGCTGATTTCAAGTTGTGTGATGAGCGCGTTCAGGTCCGAGACACGTCGTTCAAGTCGGTAGGGATAGGCCGAGTCGGCCGGCTTGTCGGACAGACCGCAACCAATGTGATCCGGTACGATGCAGCGGTAACGATTGCGCAGGTCGCGAACAAGGTCCCGGTAATAAAAAGACCAGGTGGGATTGCCGTGCAGCATCAGCACCGGCGGCGCGTCTTTCGGCCCCTCATCGAGATAGTGGAGACGGATGCCATCGAGATCCAGCCAGTGAGACTGGAATGGATATAGCTCGTGGGGTGGACGATAGGTGGTCACCGTGCTTCAGGGTGCCGGGGATTGACAAGCCGGCGCGGCGCCGGCTTACCAGACCACTTCGGCCATTGAACAATTGAGTCCTGAGCCGATGCCCAGCAGCGCGACCCGGTCACCACGATGAATCTTGCCCAGTTCAACCGCCTTGGCCAGTACGATGGGTACAGACGCCGGTCCGATATTACCCATGTTGGGGTAGATGGCATGGACTTTGCTGGGGTCGAGTCGCAACAGGTCAACCAGGGATTCGGTATGGACCTTCGATACCTGGTGGATCACGAATTGATCAATTTCCTCGGAAACCCACCCCAGGGCTTTGTAGGCGGCCTGGAATGTCTTCGCGGCCAGTTTGAGACCCTCGGTGAGCAGAGTGCGCGTGTCGGTCATCATCTGGTGCATGTGTCCGCGACACAAGTGGTTGAATTGCGTGGCTGAGCGCGTGACCGAGCCCAGGTAGGCATGACCTTCGGGTACGAGGTCCCTGCGCGCCATGACCATGGCGGCCGCCCCTGAACCCAGTGTGAGGGATGCAAACTCTGCTCTGAACTGTTGCTCGTCCATGTCCTCTCCCAACATGCGTTCTATGGTGGCGTCGGTGATCGGTCCGCTGGATTCACCGTCAACGAGCAGGGCATAATCCACCTCGTCTCGCTCAATCATGCGGGCCGCGATGTCCATGCCGTTCAGGAAAGCGAGGCAGGCATTGCCAACGTCAAAATTCAGGCAGTTTTCGGATAGTCCGAGATTGCCATGTACGATGCAGGCCGTCGAGGGCTCCAGGAAGTCCCGGCACACTGATGTGTTGATGATGACGCCGATGCGCTCACGATCGATGCCCGCGTCACTGATGGCCTTTTCCGCGGCCATTGTGGCTGCATCCGAGGGCTGGATGTGACTCTGCCACACCCTTCGCTCGAGAATGCCTGAAATCTCTTCCAGAAGGTTCGGCCGAACCCCGAGTTTTTCCAGCGCCGGCTTAAGCCGCTCGGAAATTTCCCTCGAGGTCACTCGTATCGGAGGCTCTATTGCCGCCAGTGATTGAATGACTACATTCTTGAATTTCATATTGCCCGGGCCCACTTTTGGACGCCTCACACTAATGCGATGGCGGTAAAGGTGCAAGCACTGGTGGCGTATCGTGCAGGCTGGCAGCATCCCATTGCCGGTCTGTCCCGCGCCAGCAGATCGTTTGTCCGCTCCACAGGGATTGCCTGATATTATAAATTTTTTACAGGTGGATACATACGTAGGGTGTCACCCGAGGATTTCAAGCCACGAAGTTTGCCGCTGGCGCCTTTGGCGTTGCCCGCGCATGGCGTTGTGCACCTGTGGTTTTTTGACCTGACCGAACTGGGTGACCTCCTGATGCTTGGGCGGGCCAAGGACCCCAATCCTCTGAGCGCAAGGCATTTAAGGACTGCAAGGCGCTTTTACCAGCGTCTGTTGCTGGGCGCTTATCTCGGCATCCCCGGTCGCGATGTCCGGGTGGTCAGGACCACCCGCGGCAAGCCGGCTCTTGCTGATGATGATCTTCGAAAACGTCTGAACTTTAACGTGTCCTACAGCGGGTCCGCCTGCCTGATGGGTGTGTCCAATGGCGCGTCTCTGGGCATCGACCTGGAGCGACGGGGCCGGACGGTGGCTCGACCGATTCAGCTCGCCCTTCGCTATTTCAATGCATGGGAGCACGAGGCGCTGGCCGCCTTGCCCCCTGATCGCCTCGACCGCGCTTTTCTGCAGACATGGGCATGCAAGGAAGCCTTGGTGAAAGGGCTTGGGCGTGGTATCGCAGATCAGTTGCATCGCTTTGCAGTGTCTTGCGACCCTGATCAGCCCGTCTCGCTGCTTGCCATGGAAAATGATGATGCCCGGGCGTGGCGTGTGGCTACCCTGGCCCCGACGGACACTCACATCGGAGCTGTTGCGCTCAGACACAGTGCATTGCGCCTTGAGGGGTTCCGCATACAGGCTCCGCAGACGGACACCTGAGCGCCGCGGCCTGGCGGGGCGCTGGTGGTTTCAGAGTGAGAATGCCGTTAAAATCCGGAGCGTTTCCTGCACAGGCGTCAATCTCATGCTCAAACTATCCCCGGACGGTGGTTCCCCGAGTTTCATTGCTCTCTGCGCTCTATGTTGTGCCCTTTTCGCGGGTATTGCCCGGGCGGACAGCGGCCTGTACGTCGGTCTGAGCGCCGGTGGCGCCGCGGTCAATGCGGAGATCGGAGACGTAAGCATCCCCGGGTTTCCACTTGGCTTCGACGAGGACGACACCGCGTACAAGTTATTTGGCGGCTACATGCTGGACCTGCCCTTCATGTTTGCAGCCTTCGAGGCGGCTTATGTTGATTTCGGAAGCCCTGAAGGTGAACTGCTCAACAGCAGCATCAGGCTGGACACCACAGGTGTGAGCATGTTTGGCGTGGCGGGCATCGAGTTGGGGCCGATCGACCTGTTCGGCAAACTGGGTGGCGTGATCTGGGACCTGGAAGCCTCGGGCTTCCAGCAGCGGTTCAGTGACAATGGGTTCGATTTTGGCATCGGTGCAGGGATCAGCGTGGGCCTCGGCCCGCTCAGTATCCGGGGTGAATACGAGTACTTCGATATTGCCAATGGTGACCTGTCCATGTTATCGGTGGGCGCGGTCTACCTGTTCGATTAAACGCCTTGTCCTCCCGAGGGCGTTGGCCTCAGCGCCGCCAGGCCTGCGCCAGCAACCAGCCGCTGATCGCCCAGAACGCGAGGCCCGCGCCTGAGTAGCCGCCGGGAAGCCACGGTCCCGTCTCCATGGCGACCAGGATGGCTCCGGCGATGGCCAGGGCCCCACCGCCCAGCACCTGCAAGGTTTTTCTGTGTGAGGTCTCGTGCTCATGTCGCAGCCGGGACAGATCCTCTGATGAAATTTGCGTCATCAACTGGCCCTTGTTGGCTTTTTGCAGGTAGTCGTGAATCAGCCCCGGCATTTCCGGCGCTTGCGCCAGCCAGGCCGGCAGGCGTTCACGCAATTCCCTCGCGGTGCGATCTACGGCGTATTTGTCCCGCATGATCTGTTCCAGTTCCGGCTTGGCGACGGCCCATATGTCAAGTTCAGGATGGAGTTCCCGGCCAAGGCCCTCGATGTTGAGAAGGGTCTTTTGCAGCATGATCAACTGCGGTTGGATGTTCAGCTTGAATCGCCGGGCGACACGGAAAATCTTGAACAGCAGTTCACCAAAGGAGATTTCATTCAGTGGACGGGTAAAGTTAGGCTCGCCGACGGTGCGCACCGCGGCTTCGAGCTCATCGATACGCGTGTCCTCCGGAACCCAGCCGGCATCCACGTGCAGTTGCGCTACCCGCAAGTAGTCGCGATTGAACAGGGCCATGAAGTTTTCTGAGATGTAGTACAAGTCGCCGGGTGTGAGACTCGCCACGATGCCGAAATCCAGGGCGATGAACGTGGGATCATTCGGATCGCTGACATCGACGAGGATGTTGCCCGGATGCATGTCAGCATGGAAGAGGTTGTCGCGGAAGACCTGAGTGTAGAAGACCCGGACGCCGCGGCTTGCGAGTTTTTCGAGATTGACGCCCAGGGCGCGGAGTTTTTCAGTGTCACCAACATTGACGCCGGAAACACGCTCCATAGTCAGCACGTCCTGTTTGCAATAGGACCAGTAAATTTCCGGGATGTACAGGTCCGGAGAGTTTTCGAAATTGCGTCTCAGTACGGAGGCGTTGGCGGCCTCGCGTTGCATATCCAACTCATCGAAGACGAAGGTTTCGAATTCGCGCACGATGTCCAGCGGTTGGACCCGTTCTCCCTCTTCCCAGTATCTTTCTGCAAGCGTGGCGATGGCCTTGAGCAGGTCGATGTCGCGGCGAAGCTGTCGGCCTATCCCGGGGCGCACCACCTTGACGACTGCTTCGCGGCCATCCTTGAGCGTGCACGGATGAACCTGGGCCACGGACGCCGAGGCCATCGGATTGAGATCAAAGTGGCTGAACAGTTCGCCGACCGGTTGCCCCAGGGCACGCTCAATAATTGCCTGGGCCTGGTCGCCGGGAAAGGGCGGCACCTGGTCCTGGAGGAGCGAAAGTTCGTTCGCGATGTCTGATGGCAGCAAATCGCGTCGTGTCGACAGGATCTGGCCGAACTTCACATAGACCGGTCCGAGCTCCTGCAGCGCCAGCCGCAGCCGCGCGCCTCGAGGAAGGTCCGCCACATCCCGTCTGACCGGCAGGACATTGCGAACCCAGCGCATCGGGCGATACAGATGCGCCGCGTTGAGCAGCTCATCGAGACGATACTTGGCAAGTATGGCGCTGATGCGAAGTAAGCGGAGAAATTGTCGTGCCGCGTGAATCATGAGTTGCTGTCAGTCAGGGTGTTCAGCCTTGATTCCAGCTCATTGAGTGCTTCCTCCAAATCATTCACGGCGTTTCCAAACGCCCGTAACTCCTCGGGCCGAACCAGCATCTCGTGATCATCGCGCAGGTAGGCGCCGGTCATGTCTGCTGTTTTGCGGGCGGCCTCGCGCAGGAAGTTGGCGCCCTGGCGCAGACCCGAGCTGAGTTGGAAGCCCATGACATCACCGAGCAGGACGGACAGCTGGCCCTCCCAGTCGGGGTCCAGTTGCGTGAGCACTCTCTCGAGATCGCGAGCCAGGTTGGCGTCTCCGCTGATGTGTACCCGGGAGTGGGGCAGTCCCCAGGCGTCTAATTCTCCGGGTGCGGCCATGGCAAACAGAGCGAAAGGGGAGCCGCTGATGACGGTGTCGGGTGTGGCATCGCTGTCGGCGCTGATGTGCACCACCCCGTGACGGGCGGTGAGGAACAGCTCAATACCCAGGCCCTCGATGACCAGCTGGACATGACGCCCGTTCAGCCGTTCCATGCGACGAGCACCATCCGTATCGAGACCGATCACGCGATTAATGGCCGCCTCCAGGGCGCCCGCGAACATGTGCGGAAGCGGGGTGCGGTAGTCAGTCATTGGTTCCCTCGTGAATTGCGACAATGCCACCATTCAGATTTTGATACCTGACGTGCTGGAGCCCTGCGCTCACCATCATGTCCGCCAGGGCCTCCTGCCCGGGGTGCTTGCGGATGCTCTCGGCAAGATAGCGATAACTGTCCTCGTCATCCGCCACGAGGCGACCAAGGAGGGGTAAAACGCTAAAGGAATACTGATCATAAATCTTGCTCAGCAAGGGCAGTTTGACTTGCGAAAATTCAAGTATGAGCGCCCGCCCTCCGGGTTTCAAAACCCGTCGAATTTCGCGAAGCGCGCCTTCCTTGTCCGTGACGTTTCTCAGTCCAAAGGCCATGGTCACCGCATCAAATTGATGGTTTCTGAACGGCAGCTGCTCCGCATTCGCCAACGCAAATTTGAGGTTTCCAATGCGACCTTCGTCTTCCAGGCGTCGCCGACCCTGGCTCAGCATGGCTGGATTGATGTCGCTGAGAAGGACGGTGCCGCTGCGTCCGACGCGCTGGCTCAGCAGGGATGCGATGTCCCCGGTGCCGCCGGCGAGATCGAGAACGACCTGGCCCGGCTTGATTCCACTGGCACCGAGGAAATACCTCTTCCATAGTCGGTGGACGCCCAGTGACATGAGGTCATTCATCAGATCGTAATTTTCCGCCACGGAGTCGAACACCTGGCGGACCAGCTGGGTTTTCTCTTCGACGCGCACCTCGCGATATCCGAAGTGCGTGGTGGCATTGGCGTTCTTGTTCATTCGATCCTCTAACGAATTCGGCCTGCTCGGCTGATTCATTGTACCTGCCCCATTGGGCTCAGAGGATGTAGCGGCTCAGGTCCTCGTCTCCAGCCAGGTCGCCCAGGTGTTGATCGACATAGGCTGCATCCAGCGAGATGGTCTCCCCGGACTGGTCAGGAGCCGAGAAGGAGAGCGTATCCAACAGGCGCTCCATGACCGTATGCAGTCGCCGTGCCCCAATGTTCTCGGTGTGTTCATTCACTTGCCAGGCAATCTCCGCGATTCTTTGAATCGCACAGTCGGTGAACTCGAGGCCAAGGCCTTCGGTGGCCATCAAGGCCCGATACTGCTCGGTGAGCGAGGCCTGGGGTTCACTCAGGATTCGCTTGAAATCCTCGGCATCGAGCGCGCGCAATTCGACGCGAATAGGCAATCGGCCCTGGAGTTCAGGAATCAGATCCGACGGCTTCGCGAGATGGAACGCACCGGATGCAATGAACAGGATGTGGTCGGTTTTGACCATGCCATAACGCGTCGAGACGGTGCAACCTTCAACCAGTGGCAGCAAATCGCGCTGCACACCCTCGCGGGAAACGTCGGCGCCTGCATACTCCGCGCGCTTGGCTACCTTGTCGAGCTCATCGATAAACACGATGCCGTTCTGCTCGGCATTCTGCAGCGCCTGTTGCTTGATTTCCTCTTCATTGATGAGCCGTGCGGACGCTTCTTCAAGCAACAAGGGGTAGGCGTCTTTGATGCGCATCTTCCGCTTTTGGGATTTTTGTCCGCCCATGTTCTGGAACATCCCCTGCAACTGGCTGGCCATTTCCTCCATACCGGGGGGGGTCATGATGTCTATGCCGACTTGCATCTGGGCTTCAAACTCGATTTCGCGCTCATCGAGGTCCCCGTCGAGCAACTGTCGGCGCAGCTTCTGGCGGGTTGCCGAGTCCCGCTCCGTGGCTTCCAGGGGCTCGTTAGCAAAGCCCACGCCCTGGGGTTGGGGCAGCAGAATATCCAGGATGCGCTCGCGCGCGGCATCTTCGGCCCGCGATCTGACTTTTTGAGTCTCGATCTCGCGGGTCATTTTAAAAGACATGTCCACGAGGTCTCGGATAATGGATTCGACGTCCTTGCCCACGTAACCCACCTCGGTAAACTTGGTGGCTTCCACCTTGATGAAAGGCGCACTGGCGAGGGCTGCAAGGCGCCGGGCGATTTCCGTTTTTCCCACGCCTGTCGGGCCGATCATGAGAATGTTCTTCGGCGTAATTTCATTACGCAGTTCTTCAGAAACTTGCATCCTGCGCCACCGGTTTCGCAAGGCAATCGCTACAGCGCGCTTTGCATCAGACTGGCTGATGATGTGTTTGTCCAGTTCCTGGACGATTTCGCGGGGGGTCATCTGCGACATGGTTATTCCGAATTCAAGGTTTCGATAATGATGTTGTCATTGGTGTAGATGCAGATCTCTGCAGCAACGTGCAGGGAGCGCCTGACGATGCTTTCCGCATCAAGCTCGGTCTCGGCCAGCAATCCCATGGCGGCTGCCTGCGCGAAGGGACCACCTGAGCCAATTGCAATCAGCCCCTGCTCCGGCTGGATCACGTCACCGTTCCCCGAAATCAGCAAGGAGTGTTCCTGATCGGCGATTGCGAGCAGCGCTTCGAGTCGACGCAGGACCCTGTCCGTTCGCCAATCCTTGGCCATTTCGACCGCGGCACGTTGAAGATTACCCGAGTATTTCTCGAGTTTTCCCTCGAAGCGTTCAAACAGTGTGAACGCGTCCGCCGTGGCGCCGGCAAATCCAGCGATCACGCGATCACCGTAGAGTCTCCTGACCTTTTTTGCATTCGATTTCATGACGGTGTTGCCCAGCGTCACCTGGCCGTCACCGCCCATCACCACCTGCTTGCCTCGGCGAACAGAGCATATTGTTGTGCCGCGATATTGTTCCAAGCTTGATCTCCTCTGGACCTGAACATGAATAGTTTGGGTTGTGGTCGTCCGATTGCAAGCAGATGCAGGGCAATGTTGAGAATCTCTGGCCCCCTCGGGCAGCAGCGTTTACCCTTGCCGTAAACCACGATTTATACATTCAGGACTCGCCTCAGCGATAAGCTGGGCGCATGAATCGGTGGGCTCGATCATGTCATTTGATCACAAGGACAGTTCAGGCGATGGATATGGAACTCATTCGACAGGCTATTTCGGCTTTGACAACGGGCCTGCTGCCCGTGGGTGGATTGTCGTTCGCGCTGGTGTGGTGGGCCGCCAGCCAAAGATACATCGAGGTCGGTGAAAACGTGGGGCAGATTGGCAAGGCGATGAAGACGTTAACACGGGAGCGAAAAAAGGCCAGGAAGGCCCGCAAGAAAAACGCCGGGCGGACCTCTGAGTCGCCCCCCCCGAAGCCGCGCAAGTTTGATCGAATTCATGAAAAATGGATGGCGTTTGGCGGCGGGTTCTACGGTGTGGTCTCCATTTATACCTACCTTCGCGTCGAGTGGCGGGAACTGGTCGATTTCGTCTCGCAATTCGGCGGGCTGCTGGCGATGCTGGGCAACATCAGCGTCAATGCGTTGATCGGCTTACTGATTAATTCGATATTGAATTTCGTAACCGCGGTGACCTGGCCGCTGTACTGGTTCGCCCGGGTGCCGTCGGAATGGCTGTTGTTGTGGCTGGTCACAGCATATGCAGGATTCTGGTTGGGCGCAAAGTTGGCATTGCTGAGCGTATCGAGAAATTGGACCGCTGACTGGCGGTCGTCCACCCCACCCGATGATCCCGACTGAGCATCCAGCCATCGGGGGACTCAGCTTTTTTTCCTGGCTCGTGGATGGGCCTTGTCATATACCTTTGCCAGGTGCTGAAAATCCAGGTGGGTGTAAACCTGCGTGGTTGAAATGTCTGCGTGTCCGAGCAGCTCCTGCACGGCGCGCAGATCACCCGAGGACTCCAGTACATGGCTTGCGAAGCTATGTCTCAACAGGTGGGGGTGCGCGTTGATGGGCAGTCCCTGGCGAACCGCCCAATGCCGGATACGCATTTGAATGGTGCGCGTGGAGATTGGGTTTCCGCGATTGCTTACAAATACGGCGGGCTCTTCGAGAGCAGCGAAATCCACCCTGACCTTGCGCCATTCCAGCAAGGCGTCAAGGGCCTTGCTACCGACCGGGACAATTCGACTGCGGTTGCCCTTGCCCCGGACTCGGACGAGTCCGGAGGCAAGGTCGAGCTGATCCCAGGTCAATTCAGCGAGTTCCGACAAGCGCAATCCTGACGAATAAAAAAGTTCCATGATGGCTTTATCGCGCACGGCGAGCGGGGAAGGATCGCGAATGTCCAACAGTCGGGTGATGGTATCGCCATCAAGCGTTTTGGGCAGGCGTCGACCGCTTTTTGGTGCGCGAACGCCAGATGCCGGGTTATGTTCTGCGAGTTGTTCGCGCAACAACCACCGAAACCAGCCGCGAATCGATGACAGCATGCGCTGCAGCGATTTCCCGCCCAGGCCCTGGCGGTGGCGTTGGGCAATAAATGCGCGCACGTGATGCTCGTTAATGTCGCCTGGCGTGTCGATATCCGACTCACCGAGGAAGCACAGCCATTGGTTTAGATCTCTATGGTACGCCTCGATGGTACGTCCTGACAGGCCGCGTTCGTTGCGCAGATAGGACAGGAAACGGTCCAGCAGGGGCTGCATGGACCGAGGGGCGAACGGCCGGATGCCGTCAGGCGGATCGGCGCTGCTGGCTGGGCATTTCCAGCGCGAGCCTGCGCGTTATGACCGCTGCCAACAGGTCAAGAAACAGGGTGCCCATGCCCGGATAGAAGTAGGCCGGGTCGCTGCTGCCGATGGCCAGTAATCCGTCTTGTCCCAGGGGCACCAAGGCCGTAGATTGCACCCATTGCCCGCGATTGCGGAACAGGAAGTCCAGTTTGTTCCGATTCAATCGGCCACAGACGGTCTGGCCGCTGTCGAGCAACTCCTGAAATTGCTGAAGCTCCGGATCATCCCGGCGGATCTGGTACAGCGGCGTACTCGCACTGGCCTCGACCTTTCTCTCGAAGAGGGAAATGTTGAGGATGTCCGCCTTGAACTCTGAGAGCAGGGCCTCGCTGAGGCGATCAAAAAACTCGCCCAGGCCATCCATGACGATCAATTCAAGTGTGAGCGCATGCAGCCGGGTCATCAGGGCTTCGTTGTCGGTCGCTACCTTGACTAACTGGTTTAATTTTCGTGTCAAGGTGCGGTTTTGTTCACGCAAATTCTGCACTTGGCGTTCGATCAGCGAAGACGCCTCGCCGCTCTCATGTTCAAGATTGAGCGCGTCAAGGATGTCAGGGTGACGTATCAGGAAATCGGGATCCTGGCGCAGGAATCGCGCAACAATCTCGGTCATCGATCGGCTTTTATCAGTCATTACTCAGCGTCCCCTCGAACACAAAAGTTGCCGGGCCCGTCATGAAAACCTCATTTCCTATACCTGCCCATTCAATGGTTAGTGTACCACCATCTTGAAAAACCTCGACTCTGCCGCCCAGACGACCCGCTCTCTGGAGGATGACGCTGGCGGCGCAGGCGCCTGACCCGCAAGCTCGAGTTTCGCCCGCGCCGCGCTCGAACACTCTCAATCGCAAGGCTTCCCGGCTCACGATTTCCGCAAATCCGACGTTGCAACCCTCTGGGAATGCGGCATGCCTCGAAATGGATGACCCCAGGCCTTGCACATCGGTTTCATTGACCTTGTCGACCACCAGCACCGCATGCGGGTTTCCCATGGAAACGGCACCGATATGCCGGGTGGCATTGTCCAGGATGATCTCGTATCCGCCGCGAGTCTCGGGGAGCCGCGTCGGTACTCCGGCGGCGGAGAAATCGGGTGGACCCATGTTGACCCTGACCTGGGCGTCGGCAACCATCTGCACCGTGACGGGCCCGACCGGGCCTGCAAGGCAGAACTCTTCGTCTGTTGCCTCTTTTTGCCGGTGGAGATACAGGGCCAGGCAGCGCACGCCATTTCCGCATTGCTCGGCTCGACTGCCGTCTGCATTCCACACTTCAAAAGCGGCGATCGATGTTGGGTCCGGCGCGTCGCGCAGCACCAGCACCTGGTCGCAACCGATCCCAAGGTGTCTGTCCGCGATATGTCTCACCTTGTCCGCACCCACCGGGAATTCTTGTGCCCTGAGATCCAGCACCACGAAGTCATTCCCGGCGCCATGCATTTTCTGGAATCGCACCGGCATGAATCAGCTGCCCGTGCGTCCGAATACGATCCAGTGTCGATCGCTGGGCCGGAACAATTCGAAATGAGCCAATCCGCAGGCATGCAGTTGTTGTTTGACTTCGGTCGGCTCGTACGCCGCCAGCAGAGAGTGATAGAAATCATTCCGCAATACCGTGGGCGCGTCATGAGCGTAGTGGTCCACGAGCCTCCGGGCATCTTGCGTGCTGTCGGGCCGCGAAAGATCCATGATCATCACGGCGGCACCGGTGTCGGCCAGTTGCAGGATGGAGTGCCACAGAACCATGGGGTCGGGCAGGTGGTGCAACAGGCTGTTGCTGGTGATGGCCTGGTAACACCGCTCGCCGAGGCCCGGGTCTGGCAGATGACTCAGCTGCAGGTCGATGCGGTCGGCGCATTCAGAATCTGCGATGGCTTCTCGCGCTCGCTTGAGCATGTTTTTTCCGGCATCGATGCCGGTCAACTGCCAGTTTGGCAGGCGGCGGCTCAAGCGAATGCAGATGTCAGCGGGGCCGCAGCCCAGGTCGACCAGGTGGCCCGAGTCGGACCATTGGGCGAACTTGCTGAAAAATGCCTGGGTGAAGCACTCGTTGGCATCACTGAAATCGGCCTCGGCGTACGCCTGCGTCTGTTCTTCCGAGTCCATGAGTTCGGGCTCGGGTTTACGTTCCATCATCCGCCTCTTGTTCAGCCGAAGGCATCTTTTCTGTCGGGGGGGGATCTTCTTTGGGCAGATACAGCGCGCCTTTGTGGCCGCAGGCCGCGAGCAGCATGATGCATAGGATAAGTGCAGTCGTCTTTTTCACAGCGTCTATTCGCGTGGTGTTCAAGTTCGGCTGCTACACTATACGCTATGAATTCAACCGCAGCAGAATTACCAGAAGCCGTTGTCGTAGAGACCGGTCAGAATCCCCGGAATGCGGTGATTTGGCTGCATGGCCTCGGTGCCGATGGCCACGATTTCGAATCGGTCGTACCGATGTTGGGATTGACTGAATCGAGGCCTACGCGTTTTGTGTTCCCCCACGCACCCGTCCGTCCGGTCACGCTGAATGGCGGCATGCCCATGCGCGCCTGGTACGACATCATTGGCATGCAATTCAATCGGGACCAGGATGAGGACGGTATAAAGAACAGTGCGGCGCTGGTCACCGCGCTGATCGAGCGTGAAATCGGGCGTGGCATACCGAGTGAGCGAATCGTGCTGGCGGGTTTTTCGCAGGGTGGTGCAATTGCTGTGTACCTGGCTACCCGCTTCCCAAGAAGACTCGCCGGGATCATGGCGCTTTCGACCTATCTGCTCTTTGAAGACAGGCTGGAGGTGGAGCAGGCCGATGCCAACCTGGCGACGCCGGTCTTTGTGGGCCACGGAACCCACGATCCGATGGTCCCCGTAGCCATGGGCCAGGCCCTGGCTGATCGACTTGCCGAGTTGTCCTATCCCGTGGAATTTCGACGTTATCCCATTCCGCATTCTGTATCAGCCGACGAGATCGGTGATATCGGTCGCTGGCTGCGCGCGCGCCTCGATTGACTCAAGGCCAATTGATGCCGGAGGCACGAGACACCTTGAATGAATCCGTCGGAGCCGGCGTTTACCCGCCTTCGTTTTTTAATGGGCGCCTGTTGCTCTTCACGATGCTGGTCACCCAGGCCATTGTTTTCGTTTTGGGCATCGGGCGCTCGGAGCGCCCCAGTTTTGACTGGTGGTGGGTGGTCTCAGCCTACTCACAATCCGTGGCGCTGTTCTGCCTCCTGGGCCTGGGTGTCGTGCATGCCTGGTTGCTTCGTCTGGATGTTCGCGGCGCCTGGGTGGCCTGTTGGCTGCTGACGCTGATTCTCGGTATTTCCTGGAGTTACTGCATGGGCGTGATCGGGACGGTCATGGGAATCGGTCCAGGGTCTGCGCGATTGCCGGGGTTCGTGTTTCAGAACTTGCTGGCCGTTGCCCTGGTGGGCGGCGGGACCTTGCGATACCTGTATGTCCGTGCGCAATGGCAGGCCGAGGTGACCGCGCAGGCGGAAGCTCGGGTACAGGCGCTGCAGGCGCGCATTCGGCCCCATTTTCTGTTCAACAGTCTCAATACGATTGCCAGCCTGATCCCGGAGCAGCCACAGGCCGCCGAGCAGGCCATACTGGACTTGGCGGATTTGTTCAGGGGCAGCATGCGGCGGGCAGACCGGCTCATTGAGCTCAGTGAAGAATTGAACCTTGCTTACAAATACCTGGAGATGGAGCAGCGGCGCCTGGGAGAGCGCATGCACATTGAATGGGAAGTGGATGATTTGCCCGGCTCCGCAAGGGTGACGCCGTTATTGCTGCAGCCCCTTCTCGAAAACGCGGTGGCGCACGGGGTGCAACGTTGCACGACGCCTGGCACGGTGCGCGTATTTGGAAGACTGGAGGGCGAACAGATCGTGATCACCATTAACAATCCACTACCCGAGGAGGAGGCAGCTGGGGCGCCAACTGCCCCCCATCATGGAATGGCGCTTCGGAACATTCGATCTCGACTGGCGCTCGCTTATGGCGAACGTGCGAAACTCCTGACCGAGGAGAGTGACCAGGAATTCTTTACCGTGCTGACCTTGCCTTATGTTGAACATTCTGATCGTTGATGACGAGCCTCCGGCGCGTTCGCGTTTGCGGAGATTGCTAGGCCCGATCGAGGCTTGCGAAGTCGTGGCCGAGGCCGCCTCTGCGGCCGAAGCGCTGGTGCGACTTGAGGCGCAGGATATTGATCTCCTGCTGTTGGATATCTCGATGCCTGGGCTTGATGGAATGAGCTTGGCGCAGCAGTTGGCCAAGATGCCGGAGCCTCCATCGGTTGTGTTTTGTACTGCCTGGCCTGACCAGGCCCTCGAGGCTTTCGATTGCGATGCCGTCGATTACCTCGTCAAGCCGGTGCGCTCGGAGCGCCTCGAGGCGGCCCTCGACAAGGTCGCCCGCATTCGGGGCAAGACATTGGACGCTTCATCGGTCCAGTACCTTCGTTCTGTCGTGGGCGGGAAAACCTTCCTGATCAACCTCAACGAGGTGATGTGCCTGGTTTCCGAAGACAAGTACACGACCGTGATTCACACCCAGGGCGAGTCGGTCATCAACACGTCACTGATTGAACTGGAGAAAAAGCACGGTGACGAATTCATGCGCGTCCATCGCAATGCGCTCGTTCGAATCAGCCTGATCCGGGGGCTTGAGGGGCTCGCGGGAGGCCGGCACCGGGTGATCCTGGAGGGTTGTCCCATCCAGCCTGAAGTCAGCCGTAGACACCTTCCGCAATTGCGGCAGTTGATCAGGGGCCTGGCGTGATGAATGCGCTCCGAATCGCCACGCGAAAAAGTGCTCTGGCCATGTGGCAGGCCCGGCATGTGGCGGATTTGCTGAAAGTCGAGCATCCCGGGATCGCAGTGGAAATAGTCCCTGTTGTGACCCAGGGCGACCGAATTCTCGATCGCCCCCTGGCCCAGATCGGTGGCAAAGGATTATTTCTCAAAGAGCTCGAAGAGGCCCTCCTGAGTGACCGGGCGGATCTCGCGGTGCATTCCATGAAGGATGTACCGATGGAGCAAACCGCCGGTCTCGAATTGGAAGTTGTCCTCCCGCGCGCGAGACCATTTGATGCCTGGATCACCCGGGACGGACAGCGGTTGGAAGAGACCCGCCCCCATGCGAGAGTGGGAACATCCAGTTTGCGGCGTCGCTGTCAGTTATTGGCGGCACGGCCCGATCTGGAGGTCCTGGATTTGCGGGGTAACGTCGACACCCGCCTGTCTAAACTGGATGAAGGTGAATATGATGCCGTCATTCTTGCATGTGCCGGCCTGGAGCGGCTCGGCATGGGTGACCGGATCACGCAGGTGCTGGGCCCTCCCCATTGGTTGCCCGCGGCCGCGCAAGGCATTATCGGTCTGCAATGCCGTTGCGGTGATCATGCCGTCGAATCCCTGATCGAGCCGTTGCATGATCATGCGGCCGGACTTCAAGCGGTTTCCGAGAGGCGGGTGGCCACCCTGCTCGAGGGCAGTTGCCAGGTGCCCCTAGCAGTGTTCGCGGAACTGGATGATCAACGCGCGCGCATCGAGGGCCTGGTCGGCACCCCGGATGGGTTGACATTGCTGCGTGCCAGCGCGGAGGGCGCGGTTGCAGCACTGGCGACACTGGCCGAGACCGTTGCCGAAGAGCTGCTTGCACAGGGCGCAGACGCCATCATCAGGGCACAGGCCTTCACGTGAGCCCGTATCTCGTGCCTTCAGCACCATGTTAGAATCCGGAGCTTCAGTCGGGGGTGCCTGAATGGCTGTCACGCACATTCTGATCACGCGTCCGCTACCCGAGGCCAATGCGTTGGCGCAGTGTATTGCCTCTGAAACCCGTTTGACGCCCGTGCAGCTGCCTGCCTACGAATTCGCCCCGATTCATCCGGGTGTCTCCTTGGAGACTGCAGGACCTGGTGACGGCAGGCGCCTTGCCATTTTTACCAGCACGCGTGCGGTGCAATTCGGATTGAGGCAATTGCCCGCCGGGTTTCTGAATGACGTGGAGATCGCCGCGGTGGGGCCGGCAACTGCCGGGGCACTGGAACAGCACGGCTACCACGCGTCTTTGGTCCCCGCCGAGATATTCAGCAGCGAGGGCTTGCTGGACATGACGGAGATCAAGGCCTCCCCGGGGCATGCCGTGGTGTTCACAGCGCCAGGAGGCAGGACCGTACTGCAAGACTCGCTCAAGGCGCTGGGCTGGGTGGTTGAGGTCCTCCACGTGTATGAGCGGAAGGCTTCGGAATTCCCGCCGGAAGCGCTCGCACAACTGGAGGGCCAGGCGAGCATCGCCAGCGTGTGGACCAGTGAATATGCCCTGCGCAATGTTTTTACCGGCTTGAGCGGTCCGATTTGCGAGGCTTTACGGCAAGGTCCGGCGGTGGTCACCTCGGGGCGGCTGGAGAACATTGCCAGCCAGCTGGGTATCAGGGGGGTTACAGTGGCTGAGGGCCCTGGCAATGACGCCATCCTCGACGCGATCAGGACATTGATTTAAATCAGCCCGGTGCCGCTGATGAATGCAAGGCGGTGAGGGTTTGTATAGCATCTGCAGACACCAGGTGAAATCGGGACAACCAGCGTGAGTGAAGAAACCAACGACAGTGAATTTGATCCTTTCGAATTGAGCAGCAATGAACCGAAGCCGCGTGCAGCGGCGGGTCGCGGCCTGGCCTGGCTGGCCGTGTTGCTGGCCCTGTGTGCGTCGGCAGGCAGCGGCTACCTCTTGTGGGAGGATGCGCGCAAGGGTGGCGAAGTCGCGGGGTATACCCAAAAAATCGACCGAATGGATGCAGACCAGGCAGCCCTGCGCCAGGCCATAGCTGAACTGGATGATCGATTCGTTCAGCCCGGTCAGTCGCCCACGGCCCAGCAGTTCGGAAAATTGACCCGA
Source organism: Candidatus Nitrosopumilus sp. (assembly GCA_964225175.1). Taxonomy (GTDB): domain Bacteria; phylum Pseudomonadota; class Gammaproteobacteria; order Xanthomonadales; family SZUA-36; genus WTJD01. The sequence goes on from CAXQNK010000082.1 coordinate 20,946, forward strand.
GCCGTTGATGAGCTGAGCATCCGCGTCGCCGCCATGGATGATTGGGTCCTCGAAGCACAGGGCCAGCGACAAACGCTTGAATCAGCCATGTTTGAACTGCAGCAGCACGTGGGAACGCTGACCGAGACCGTCGCCGCCCTGACCATCATGCGGGACACCCCTCTGGAACGTCTGGATATGCTTGAAGTGGATTCATTGCTGCGCTTGGCAACTGAACGTCTGCAGATCTTTGGCAGCCTGTCCGCTGCAGATCAGGCGTTGGCGCTCGCAGATCAACGCCTCGCCGACATGGATGACCCCATGTACCTTCCTGTGCGACAACGCATCGAGCGTGCCCGCAGGGCCTTGGCTGAAGTTGAAATGCCTGACCGGGTGGCCTGGGAGGGGCGCGTCGCCGCCCTCCAGCGCCAGATTCCGGGATGGCCGCTCAGGGGAGAGGCCGATCGAAATATTCCAACCGCGAGCGATGAAGATGCCGTAGGCATCTGGGCGCGCCTCAAGAGAACGCTGTCCGGGTTGGTCACGGTGCGGCGGACGGTCGCAGGTGAGTCGGATCCGCTCACGGCCGCAGACCAGGATTATCTGCGCCAGGGCGTCTGGTTGCAGCTCGAGGCAGCGCGGCTCGCCATCATGAGAAATGATCCTGATGCCTATCAGCGGTCATTGGCGCGTGTCGGTGACACCCTTGAAAACCAATTTAATGTGAATGTCGACTCCGTTAAAGCAGCGCGTGATGAGGTCGAGTCCCTCGCAACACTTGAGCTCGCGAGTGAACTCCCTGATATCAGCGCGCCCTGGAGGCAGTTGCGCACCCTCAGAGAAGCTGTACAGGGCACTGAAGCGGCAGCCGTCGAGCCCGCGCGCAGTGATTCCGGTGGCCCAGCAGAGCAGGATCAAAACATTTCAGACGAGGCAGGCAACGAAGAGGGTGCCGGGTGAAGCGCCCCGCCTTGTTGCTGATTGTCCTGGCCTTGCTCCTGGCTGCCGGTGCGCTTGCGCCGGTGTTCAAGTCAGACCCGGGACTGGTGCAGATTCACTTTCTCGATTACATCGTCGAAACCTCAGTGTTGGTGCTGATCATCACCCTGGCTCTGGCATGGCTGCTGGTGTCCTGGCTGGTTCGCCTTTGGCGCCTGCCCGCCGAGACAGCGCGACGGGTACAGCAGCGTCGTTCGCTCAAGCAATTGGAGAAAGGTTTGCTCGCGCTGACTGAGGGTGACTGGCGGGCCGCAGAAATCGCGCTGGAAAAGTCCACCGGGGATCGGGGGGGGTCGACCGCCCGGTACCTTGCTGCGGCGCAGGCGGCTGATGGTCAGCAGGCTGAAGAACGGCGCGAGTACTATCTTGAACAAGCGGATTCAGGGGGTCGTCGGAAGCATTTCCTGGTTGAATTGACGCGCGCACGCATGTTGGTGACCAGCGGCGCCTGGGCCTCAGCGGTACCCGTGCTGGAGGCCCTGCGGCAACGCCGTCGGCGCCATCAGGAAGTATTGAAATTGCTCGTGTCGTGCCGTGAGTCACTGGGTCATTGGGCAGAGCTGAATGATCTGCTTCCCGACCTGCGTAAATCCGGGACTCTGGACGATGAAGCGTTCAGCATTTTGCAGACCAGGATCGCCACCAACATGCTCCGTGCAGCAGACTCCGCTGAGCGCCTGGAAGCGGTCTGGTCCGAATTGTCCAGGCCGATGCGCAATGAAACCGCCGTGATCGCAGTTTATGCCGAGGCGGCCGGCGTCATGGGACGCGCTGATCTTGCCGAACGCGTTTTGCGCGCGAGCCTCAAGCGCCAGTGGAATTCTGATCTCGTGCTGCGCTATGGCGACCCGGGCGCGGAAAATGTGTCCTTACGGCTCAAACAATGCGAAAAGTGGATGACGCAACATGATGACGATGCCAATCTTCACCTCGCCTTGGGGCGCCTGTGTGTTGGTGAGTCACTTTGGGGCAAGGCAAGACAGCACCTCATCCGCAGCCTTGAGTTGCGGCCATCGAGTATCGGTTACGAGGCTCTCGGGCAACTGGTAGAACGCCAGGGCGAGCTGGAATTGGCCATGGAATGCTTCCGCAATGCCCTGCGGCTCAACCAGGGTAAAGATCCGCTGCCGCTCACCGCGGACCCGGTTCGCCTGGCGCCCCCGTCGAGTTGAAACGCTCGCCGCGGCGAATTGTGCGCTATTGCGGGCATTTGCCCGGCATGCTTAGCAGCGTTCTAATGAGGTCGCGCGAGAATTCGGACCGGCACGTCCAGGCCAAATTCGAAGGAGTCGTAAAACAGACGCTCTTCATGAAGGCCATGGGCAAGGAACGCAGTTCGGGCAGAATCGATCATGGCGGGCGGTCCGCTCATATAGACATCAAAGGATTCCAGCCCCGGGTAATGAGTCGTCACGGCTTCGTGGACCAGCCCTGAAAACACCTCGCTGCCGGTTGCTCCTTCGGACACCGCGGCGGTGAACTCAATGTGTTCATGTTCCAGCGCCCACGCCCTGGCGAGGTCAAGCAGGTAAAGCTCCGCCTCGCTGCGGGCGCCCCAGAACAGGTGCAAAGGCCGCCGATCGCCGTGTGCCAGAAGGTCCTCGATCATGGATTTCAGGGGAGCAAACCCCGTGCCGCCACCCATCATGATCATGGGGCGGTCCGGTCGGTCATTGCGTACGAAAAATGTCCCCAACGGCCCCTCGAGGCGCATCAGGTCCCGCGTTTTCAACTCCTCAAACACCCAGCCTGTGAAGCCGCCTCCTTCCACGTGGCGCACATGAAGTTCAATTTCGTCTTCGAGTCCGGGCGCACTGGCGATAGAAAATGCGCGCCGTTTTCCACCGCTCAGGAGGATATCGACGTACTGACCGGCAAGGAACTGCAGACGTTGCCCTCGCGGCAGACGCAGCTTCAGTCCCATGACATTGGGCGCCAACAGCTCTTTCTGGATGACCCGCGAAGGCATCATTCGAACCGAAATATCCTTGACGGCCTCGATTTCCCGCGCCTCGATCTCCAGGTCCTCCATGGGTTCCGCCTGGCAGAGCAAGGCGGAACCTTCGGCGATGTCCGAGCGTTCGAGCGCCAGCGGCGGGTGCCAGGGATAATGCACTTCGCCCGAGTGCAGGGTGCCTTTGCAACTTCCGCAGGTGCCGTTTTTGCAGCTATACGGCAGCATGACGCCCTGCCGCAGGGCTGCGCTGAGCACGGACTCTCCGGAGTTCACATCGAACGTTGTGCCGCTGCCAATGATTTTTACTTTGAATGATTTCACGTGAGATTCCTGCCTGGCTGCGCAGGCGGCTGTATTGTCTCTCATTTGGTGTTGAAAACCCAGAATCCAAGCGCCTGGCGGGGCCGTCGCTGTGAACGGATGGCCGGCAATGTCATAATCACGCGTTTGTTGTTGGAGCTGACGATGGCTTATCCCGCTCTGAGCGCGGTCTGCGGTGACCTGGTGAATCTCAACAAGGTTCATCACGGCAACCTGTGCGGACTGCTTGATATCCGGATTGACGCCGTAGGCCCTAAATTTATCCGGGGCAGCATGCCCGTTGATGAACGGACGCATCAGCCCATGGGCCTGCTACACGGTGGTGCTTCTGCCGTCCTCGCGGAGACGCTTGGAAGCTCTGCGTCCTATCTGCTGGTTGCGGGGCTGCCCGGCGCACGCGTGGCTGGAGTGGAGTTGAATGCCAGCCATCTGCGGGCGGTCAGGAGCGGGCGAGTCACGGGCGTATGCAGACCGCTCAGACTGGGCCGCACTCTGCATTTCTGGAACATAGACATCAGCGATGAGTCAGGGCGTGCCGTGTGCGTCTGTCGCCTGACCGTCAATGTATCGAGGTCCTCACAGGCTTAGCGGGCACCGCATGTTTTACGATATCTGGACACCTGTAAGATTACTGATCCGGATGGTCGGTGTGCTGCTGCTCTTGCCGGCGCTGGCTTTGGTGCTGTTGAGTATCAACCGCATCGGCCGCCGTGTTCGCGTTGCAGGTATTTCTCTCGAGGAATTCATGATTTCACGCTGGTCGCTCTGCCTGTGCCGGGTTTTTGGCGTTCGCGTTCGGCCCCGAGGGGCGGTTGCCGAAGCACCGGCATTGCTGGTCGCCAACCATGTTTCCTGGTTGGATATCCAGGCTCTGCATGGCGTGGCGGCAATGAGTTTTGTCTGGAAAGCGGAAATCAGTCGCTGGCCGGTGCTGGGTTTTGTGGCCCGGGCGGGTGGCACGATTTTCATAGAGCGCGGGAATCATGCCTCCTCCACAGATGCCTATTCCGCCCTCTCGGAGCGTTTGCTATCGGGTGGCCGGGTGGCTGTTTTTCCCGAGGGCGGGATTCGCCCTGGCGATGGCGTCAAGCGGGTTCCCGCCCGGCTATTAACCACGGCCGTGGAAACGGAATGCGCCATTCAACCGGTCATGGTGCGCTATATTCGTGACGGCGTTCGCGACCCGGACATGACCTTCATCAACCAAGAAAATATGTTGCGTAACATGATTCGCTTACTCGGCCGTCCCTTATCTGAAGCTGACCTGCATTTTCTGCCGGTATTCCTGCCAGCTGATCTCAGCCGCAGGGAGTTGGCGAGGCGCGCGCAAAAGGCGGTGACCGTCGCCTACGAGGCAGCTCCGTGAGCGAAGATGCATTCAATCCACCGCCGGGGCTTCGCAGCCCGCACATACAATCGCTGCTGGCCAGCAGCAAGATCCGTGGCCTGTTGGCGGACCGCCGGAGCCGGGCGTTGGCCGCCGTTGAGCAGGAGTGGGTGTTGGATGGCGGGGAGGGCATTCGACTGATCGGGCTGTATTCCCCCCAACCGGGAACCCGCCGGGGTGTGGCGGTGTTGCTACACGGCTGGGAAGGCAGTGTTCGGTCCAATTACATGCTCCTTACCGGTGCGCGGCTGTACGCAGCCGGCTACGACGTGTTCCGCCTGAATTTCCGAGATCACGGTGATACTCACCACCTGAATAAAGGAATTTTTCACTCCTGCCGGATCAATGAGGTCATTCACGCACTGGGCGATATGCAAGACCGGACCGGGTGCGCGGATTGGCATATTGCCGGTTTTTCGCTGGGGGGTAATTTCGCGCTTCGAGTGGCGTTGCTGGGGCCGGAGCGCGGTTTGGGAATCTGTAATGCGGTCGCCGTCTGTCCCGTAATTGATCCATCCCGCGCGATTGCGGCGATGGAGAATGGCCCGCGGCTTTACGAACACTACTACAACCGAAAATGGACCCGATCGTTGCTCAAGAAACGCACGGTCTTCCCCGATGACTACGATTACGATGGCTGGTTGGTGCTGGACGGAATGAGAGAGAAAACCCGCTTTCTTGCCACGCGGTATTACGGCTTCTCAACCGTTGAGGATTATTTTGAGGGTTACTCCATTGCCGGAGACAGGCTGGCCGCGCTGACGGTGCCCGCCAGCATCCTGGCTGCAGCCGATGACCCGGTCATTCCCGTATCAGACTTCGAGGCCTTGCCGCGACACCCCGGTCTCGAAATCACGGTCACATCCATGGGTGGTCACTGCGGCTATCTCAGGGGATGGTCCCTGGAGAGTTGGGCCGAGGAATACATCCTCCATCGCTTCAACACTGCCGCGTAAATCGACGGGCCCGGCGAAGGCGCCTAGCCCGAATCCGGCAGCTTGTGATCCGCAAAGGTTTCCCGAAGCGCGGTTTTCAGGATTTTTCCGGTCGCCGTATGTGGCAGTTCCGTGACAAAAACGACGTCATCGGGCATCCACCACTTGGCTATTTTCCCGTCAAGGTATTCAAGCACGTCCTGCTTGCTGACTTTGGAGTCCTCTGAGCGGACCAGGATAAGCAGCGGTCGCTCGCTCCACTTCTCATGGGCGACACCGATCACCGCTGCTTCGGCGACACCGGGGCAACCTACGGCGGTGTTTTCCACCTCGATAGACGAAATCCATTCGCCTCCAGACTTGATGACATCCTTGTCCCGATCGGTGATCTGCATGTAGCCCAGGTCGTCGATGTGCGCGATGTCACCGGTGTCGAACCATCCGTCTTCGTCAAGAATGTCTTCATCATGAAGATAATAGGCTTTGGCAATGGCGGGTCCGCGGACCAGCAGGTGGCCGAAAGAGGCGCCGTCCCGGGGTTGGTCCTGCCAATCGTCGTTGACGATTTTCATTTCCACCCCGTAGGGTGCGCGGCCCTGTTTGAGTTTAAGCTCCACGAGTGCGTCTCCCTCGAGATGGGACACGGCGTGCTTGATGGCGCCCGTCGTTCCGATGGGCGACATCTCGGTCATGCCCCAGCCGTGCACGACCTCCACGTCGTAATTGTTCTGAAGTTTTTCTATCATCACTCGCGGTACGGCAGCCCCGCCAATCACCACGCGGTCGAGATGTGGCAGTGTCTTGCCGGTTTCCTCCAGATACTGGATCAAACCCAGCCACACGGTGGGCACCGCGGCGCTGGCGGTGACTTTTTCCGCGTCCAGAAGTTCGTAAATGCTGGCGCCGTCCATGCCAGGTCCTGGCATGACCATGGCGGCCCCGGCCATGGGCACAGAGAACGCAAGCGCCCAGGCGTTGGCGTGAAACATGGGGACAATGGGCAGAATGCTGTCGTGGGAGGTGAGCCCGAACACATCGGACTGGTTGGCCATGAGGCCATGCAGGATGTTGGAGCGATGCGAATACAGAACGCCCTTGGGGTTGCCGGTGGTGCCCGAGGTGTAGCACAGCGCTGCCGCCGTATTCTCGTCAAAGCGGGCCCAGGCGAAATCTTCGTCCACGCCTCCCAGCCAGTCTTCATACGCGACCGCGTTGGAGCCTGCGTCTGCCGGCATGTGATCCGCGTCGGTCATCACGATAACTTTCTCGACGGTTGGAATCTTGTCAGCGAGCGCCTGAATCAGCGGCAGGAACGTCAGGTCGACAAACAGCATCCGGTCTTGTGCATGGTTGATGATGTAGACCAACTGCTCCGCGAACAGCCGTGGATTCAGCGTATGGCATATTGCGCCGATGCCCATGATGCCGTACCAGGTTTCCATGTGCCGGTCGGTGTTCCAGGCCATCGTGGCAATGCGATCACCCAATTTGACACCGTCCCGCTCGAGCGCCTTGGCTACGCGCAGGGAGCGCGAGTGCAGATCAGCAAACGTGTAGCGCCGGATCGGCCCCTCGACGGATCGGGTGACCAGCTCCCGCTCGCCATGATTGACCTTGGCGTGATCCAACGCCGTGTGTACCAACAGGGGATAGTCTTGCATCAGGCCCAACATGAGTTCTTCTCCATTGTGGTCGTGTGTTCGCTTGGCGGTGTTGAGAATAAGGTAGCCAGACGATAACCCGGAGTCAAAGGCCGTAATTGAGTATCACGCCCGGGTCTGAGCAAGCGCGCGCGGTTCAATCCATCGAGGACCCACGGGGATCGCGTGGTTTTTCCGCAAGAGTGGCAATGAATGGCGGAAAGTATTGCGCAAGCGTCCAGTCCCCCACGGTGTCCTCGTACAGGGCAAGCAGGCGAAAGCCGGCCTGTAACTGACCGCCAATCTGGGTCTCAAGGGAGTGACTGAATTCGATGGGTTCCCCTGCTGCAAGGTGTCTCGCGAGGTCCTTAGGGGCACGTGATTCGAGGTCCGAGTAGGGCAGAGGGAATTGCCAGGTCAGCGCCTCGACGCCGCTGGCGTCCGGATCGAATCCGTACAGCACGGGATTGCAAAAGCCTGCCAATATGCGCCCACCGGGTGAAAGCACACGAAAGGCCTCTCTCCAGACAGCCAGGATGTCCTCGACAAAACAGTTGGAGATTGGGTGGAAAATCAGATCGAAGGCGTCATCCGGGAATCTGGACAGGTCCTGCATCAGGCCTTCCTCGATGCGGATATCGAGACCATCGCGCTGCGCCACTAAGCGGTCACTGGCCAGCTGGGAGGGTGAATTGTCGAGCACCGTAACCTGCGCTCCGGCCGCGGCGAGGATCGGCGCCTGCTGCCCACCGGCCGATGCCAGCCCAAGAATCCTTTTTCCCCCGATCTGTCCAAACCATTCTCGCGGTACGGGTTTGGACGGCGTCAGGACGACAGACCAGTCGCCGTCCCTTGCGCGCGCCACGGTCTCCGAATCAACCGGCACGGTCCATTCGTTGCCGCGCCGAACCAATTCATTCCAGGCTCGACGATTGTGCTGACTGACCTCGATCATATCCTTGGGTACCTGATGTTTGCGGGTCATTGGATTATTCCAGATTTGGGTTCGCGGGTGTTGTCCGCTCAAGGTCGGCGATGCGCGAACAGGCGTTGTTTGCCTGCCAGGAAATACACCCTGCGCGCTTTAGTCGCGTGCCGTCCGGAGTCGTGTCGATACTGGAGCGGGTGATGGGAATCGAACCCACGTCATCAGCTTGGGAAGCTGAGGTTCTACCATTGAACTACACCCGCGTTAACACAGCAGGGCTTTAATCTAAATTGTTTGACCATGCCGTTCGACGACAGGGAGATTCTACGCGAATGCGAGGCGTTTGGAGAGAGGGTTCGGCAATTAGAGAGGGAGTTCCGAACACTGCCGCCTTTTAATTCAGCTGACTTGACGAGTGAACTCTGCTCTATCGCTTGATCCGGTGTTGCGCTTGCGGTGCTATAAATTAGGTATCAGACTGAACGACCGGGCTTCATTCCGGACAGTAAACGGTGGTCGAAATGACTCAGGATTTGAATCATCAGGAACCTTGCAAGGGAGGCGCTGGCGCCGCCTCGACAAAAGACCCCGTCTGTGGGATGCAGGTCGAAATCCGAGGAGATGCGCGGTCAAGCGAGTACCAGGACAAGACTTGGTATTTCTGCTCCGAAGGGTGCCTGGACCGGTTCGAGAATGACCCATACTTCTATGTATCGGGCAATTCGGCGCTTGCAAAACAGAGGCCTCAAGCGGGCACGCAATGGACCTGTCCCATGCATCCGGAAATTGTCAGTGATGAGCCTGGGAGTTGCCCCCTCTGCGGCATGGCGCTCGAGTCGATGGTTCCCTCGGGTGAGTCAAACGTGGAACTGGGTGACTTCAGTCGGCGGATGTGGGTCAGCCTGGCGGCGGCCTTGCCGCTTGTCATTCTGACCATGGGCGGGATGGTGGGCCTGCCCTTGCGCGACCGCCTCGGCGAACGCTTTTCGGTATACATGGAATTCGCGCTGGCCACGCCGGTTTTGCTCTGGGCCGCAAAGCCATTTTTTGAACGCGGCCTGGACTCTATCAAAAATCGCTCCCCCAACATGTGGACCCTGGTATCGCTGGGTGTTGGCGCGGCCTACGCTTACTCGCTGGTGGCGACTTTCGCGCCGGGCGTTTTTCCGGAGGCCTATAGAGGGAGCGCTGGGGTGGGCACTTACTATGAGGCGGCCGTAGTAATCATTGCGCTGGTTTTCCTGGGACAGGTGCTCGAGTTGCGGGCCCGTGAGCGTACCGGTGATGCGATCCGGGCGCTTATGGACCTGGCCCCCAAGGTCGCGCGCCGCATTCTTCCTGATGGCACGGAGTATGATGCGCCGCTCGAGAACATCATCACGGGCGACCTGCTTCGTGTGCGCCCCGGTGACAGCGTGCCTGTGGATGGAGAGGTGATTGCGGGACGTTCATCGGTGGACGAGAGCCTGATTAGCGGTGAGCCGGTGCCCGTAGAGAAAACGCAGGGCGATCGCGTTACTGGTGGTACGCTTAATAAAAATGGAACACTGTCTGTCCGCGCCACCCAGGTGGGGGCGGACACGGTCCTCGCGCAGATCGTTGAGATGGTCGCAGGCGCAAGGCGTTCGCGGGCCCCCATCCAGGGACTCGCAGATCGCGTGTCATCCATTTTTGTGCCCGCCGTGGTCGTCATTTCGATCCTGGCATTTTTTACCTGGCTCGCCATTGGGCCCGAGCCATCACTCACATTCGCCATCGTTTCGGCCGTTTCGGTGCTGATCATCGCCTGCCCCTGTGCGCTCGGTCTTGCCACGCCGATCTCGATCACGACCGCGGCGGGCCGAGGCGCCCAGTTCGGCGTCCTCATCAAGGACGCCGAAGCGCTGGAGCGTATGGCAGCTGTCGACACCGTGATCGTGGATAAGACCGGTACGCTGACCGAGGGCAAACCCAGGCTCACCGACGTGCTGGCTCTGGACGGCTGGGAGGAAGACGAGGTGCTCTCGCTCGCCGCCGCGCTGGAGCGCGGCTCGGAGCACCCGCTTGCCGAGGCGATTGTCGATGGCGCGGCGGCAAGGCACCTGGTTCCGGGTCGTGCAGAAGCGTTTGAAGCCGTGACGGGTAAAGGCGTGGCAGGCGTGGTAGAGGGCCGAGCCGTTGCGCTGGGCAACGCCGCCATGATGGAGGAGGCGGGACTCTCGGCGGCCACCGCCAATGGGCGGGCCGATGCGTTACGTGCGGAGGGCAAGACGGCGATGTTTGTGGCAGTAGAAGGCCAATTGGCCGGCGTCGTGGCTGTGGCTGACCCAATCAAGCGAAGCACGGCCCGCGCCATTCGCGAGCTTCACGCTCTCGGGCTCAAGGTGATCATGGCCACTGGAGACAACCATCGTACTGCTGAGGCCGTTGCCCGGCAGCTCGGAATTGACGAGGTTCGAGCGGAGGTCCTTCCGGAGGATAAGAAGACCCTGGTCGACGAGCTGCTCGCGCAGGGTGTGCATGTTGCGATGGTTGGCGATGGGGTCAATGATGCGCCGGCGCTCGCGGCTGCAGCCGTCGGTATAGCGATGAGCACCGGTGCTGACGTGGCGGTGGAGAGTGCCGGAATGACCCTGCTGCATGGCGACCTTTCCGGCCTGGTTCGTGCACGCAAGCTTGCAAAAGCGACGCTGCGGAACATCAAGCAGAACCTGTTCTTCGCTTTTGCCTACAACGCGGCCGGCGTGCCGATTGCAGCCGGCGCGCTGTACCCGGTGCTGGGGCTCGTGCTATCGCCAATGTTCGCGGCGGCAGCGATGAGCTTGTCCTCCGTCTCGGTCATTTCAAACGCCTTGCGTTTACGCCGTGTCAAACTCTGACAGTGGGCGGAGGGCCGCGATCGTGGCCTCTGTGATGGCGGAGCGAGGAACTGAGCGAAGCGCCGCTCCGAGCTCAGCAAATTCTGCTCTTTGCTGTGAGTTGGAGGCCGTTTGACAGGTCAGCGCTTGATCAGCGGCAGGACCACCTCCGTCGCCTCGTTCGGGATTGGAAAACTGAGCACGAATTGCACCACTTTCCAGGAACTTTCATGCCTCAAAAGTACCCCACTGGCCCGGGCCGCACCGTAACGCTCATGACGTAACTGCTCATCAAACCAGGCCGTATTGCCCCCCGGTGAAACCTGGATATGTCGGTTTATCGGCGTGTAGGTCCAGCCGGTGCCATCGGAGAATCGCTTATTGACATAGTCCGTAAACGTCTCCTTTGTCCAGCGTTCCGAGGCATCCGTGCCAAGGAAAATGGCGTCCTCGTGAAAACAACCCAGGTAGGTGGAGAAGTTTGCCTCTGAGGCGGCGGTGTGCATGGTGTCGAGGACGTGCTCGACTTCAAGACTCGGTTTTTTTGGGTAATCCATGGTTTTCCTTCGGTGCGGCCTCTTCCCGTTGCGTCCCGAAAGTTCGTGCGGCTCGAGCGCGACAGATTCTCGAATGTGTCATCCTTTGGCCTACAGTGTGCGTGGAAGTGGCCACGCACACCAGCGGTTATCGAGTCGCCCCCCCCGCCCAGGCGATCTTCTGGAGCGCCCGACGCATTGGAAAGTCAATGGAAATTGAATCATTCGAAGAAATCGTGCAGTCGACACTGGACCGATTGCCCAATTGGGTGCATGAGGCCCTGGAGCACGTGCAGGTGGTGATAGAGGATTCACCAGGGCCTGAGTTTAACGAGGAAGGTGAAGATCTATTGG
>CAXQNK010000083.1:0-14177 GCA_964225175.1 Candidatus Nitrosopumilus sp.
TCACGCTGAGATAGCGATCCCCCATGTCCGGGATGGTGATCGTCGCCCCTGCCGAGGCATCGATGACCGCGGCGCTGTAAACCGTATCCTGGTTCATCCTGACGACGGTCTGGTTGTTCAGATCAAAAGCACCAATGGGGAAATGAAAAAAAGTATTCATTCCCACAAGCTTGGTGATGTTGTGGAAGGCCAGGTCGGATTCCGCGACTTTGTAATTTTCTTCGGTGACAGGGATCAGCGCGGGTGCTGCATCAGCCTGCTCCGCGGATTCTTCCGAAGGCGCGGGCGCGGGCTGCTCCGCGCATGCCGCCAGTCCGAGCACAATTCCTAGCGCAAAAATCCATGGCTTGCTTTTCATAGGTCACAGTTCCTTGGGTATAAATTATTCGCATATTGTACACAGTCATTCCGTCGAATCGTTCCTAAATCTTTCAGGTTTTCGTAGCCCCACAGGGTGACCCGTCGGAGACCAGACTTGTCGGCTGGGGCAGAGGGATAACTCGGGCTATCCCTGCCCTCGCCCTTTGGGCTAGATGCCGAGCGCGCGGTCTCGTTCAAAATTGTTCCAGACAATTATGTTGAACCCCGTTGGCCCGCGGCCAACAGCGTTTTCATCCGCATCTCGCCTCAACAAAATACGAACCCCAGAGACCCCAAACTTGTTCCGCTTTCGGCCAAAAGGGAACCTTTTGCATTCGGTCAACAGCCAGCTGCTGTAACGCGACCACTCTGATTTTTCCTCTCCTTCAACTAAATTGAAGGTATGCGAGCATTGGTTCCGCATTCGGAGATGTTTAATGAACGCAATTGCGAGAAATATCGTGGCTTTGCTCTTTGTGTCCCTGCCCATTTGTTTTCAGGTACAAGCAGGAGAAGAACTGATTGATGAAGATGTGCTTGCCGACATTGGTTTGAAAATCGTTCAAGAGGAAAAAGTGCTGGGGGCTTATCACGTCCAAAGCTGGAAGGTTATCAACAAGCAGGCCGTGATCCTGGAAGGTGAACCACAGAGAACTTTCCTGGTGGAACTCAAAAAGCCCTGTGATTCCCTTCTAGAGGCCAAGGAAATCCATTGGAGCGCCCCTGTCCCCGGAGGGGAAGTCAGTGCAGTTGAAGGTGACTCGATAAAGGTGTGGACCGATTCTCCACAATCTGGACAAGGATTTCGCGGTGGACGATGCCGGATTGGCGCAATCTACCGCCTGGAAAGAATCGGCGAACAGGCAGCTTCCCAGAATTGATCGAGCATCCGTAAGTCGGATATAGCAATAGCGAACCGTTTCTGGCCGATAGGGGGACTTTCGTTTATGCACCCTTCCGGCCATTAGGGTTACTAACAGTTAAGCCAATAGTCTGGCTGGAGTGCTCTATATACCGAAGTTTGTTCCACCAACTGTCATTACTTCCAGTGGCAATCTGGACGCAATAGAGTCACACTTAAAAACTTGAAGTTGGGCATTCTAGGCTCTGTTCCCACAGCTTCTTTTCTCAAGAATGCGATTTGCAAGGGAGATCCACCATGGCTATCCGATTACACTTTGGACGCTATTTAAATATATTCCTGACGGTTGGGCTTTGCGCGTCAGTTCAAGCTCAAACTGTGCCGGATTGGCCAGACCTATATGATCCTTTCAGCCTCTATAGCCTTCACGTCGAAACAGTAAACGCGTCCGATTTCGAAATTATTCGAGCTGACACAACATACGATATCGAAGTCCCTGCCTGGTTCTGGGCCGAGAATGAAGAGCCCATTCTTGTCTCGATTCGGCGCAAGTCCGCAAGTGCTTTACCTAATGAACTCGACCCAAACAAGAAGGTCAGCTACAAGATCGATATCAACGAGTATCACGATGATCCGGACGATGTGGATATCTGTGTTGATGTTCCGGGAATAACGGAAGGCTGTGTTTCCAAGTGGAAAGGTATCAAAAAACTCAGCCTCGAAAATGGAGATGATCAGGATGTGGCTCAGGAAGGCGTCGCCTGGTATTTGCACCGCTTGGCCAGAGAGTCCGGCCTCAATTACGAAACCGGTCTCGCTTCATGGGTCAAGCTCTACATTAACGGCCAATATCAGGGCGTTTACGTCAACGTTGAACAGCCAGACAAGCAGCTCCTGAAGAACCGGGGGATGTGGGAGCCAATAGGTGACACCTGGTTGACCAAGATGAGCGACCAGTATGAACCGGAACCTAAAGAGGGTCCGGAGGATGAATCCGGGATACCAAGCCCGACATCAGAGGCGCTATGTTTTGCGCCGTTTGTTGACCACGGTAAGTGCGCGACACCGTCAGATTTCAAGGACCAGTTGAATCAACGCATCAACATGGAGGGCATGTTGACCTTTGGTGCGGTGACGGCTTTGCACTACTCACCCGATGATCTTTTTGCCAAGGGTAAGAACTTCTATTACGTGGATCAGGCGGATGGCCTCAATCCAGGCTGGAAGCGTCAATATCTGCAGTGGGATCTGGACTCGGCTTTCGGCTCAATGGACCCCAACCGCAGTATGTACCGAACTGGGCGCGGCAAACTCAATCAGTATGAGAAAGCCCTGGTGGATGATGAGACCGATCCGTTTCGGGACGAATACAACGAGATCATCAGATTTCTGATTGAAGGGGATTTTCCCGTTTTTGATCCTGAGCAGCTCGCCCTCGATATGCAGGCGTTCGAGACTTTATTAAGTGACGCTCTGGCGGAAGATCCGAACAGCAAGGGTGCGGCAGGGAGTTTTGCCACAATGGCCGAATACTTCCCGCTGCGGATTGCCTCGATGAAGGATCAATTACCCGCAGCGCCACCGCCACCGCCTGGTGTAGGTGACATACATGTGGGCGACATCGATGGCGTCGCCACACCAGCAAGCCAGAATAACTGGGTCGCAACCGTAACCATATCTGTCCATGATCACCAGGAGGTGGGAGTTTCGGGTGCCCTGGTAACTGGGACTTGGAGCAATGGAATTTCCGGTGAGATATCTTGTTCTACGTTGTCCTCTGGACAGTGTGAACTTTCAGCGAATGTCACTAAAAAGCGATTCAAGAAAGTCAGCTTTTCAGTGACGTCCGTGAGCTTGAATGGCTACACATACGAGTCTTCTCAGAACCATGATGATGACGGTAGTAGTAACGGGACCTCGATCACGATTAACAGGCCCTAGAGAGGATGACACAAAGCCATTTGTTTCCGGTTTTGGTCACCATCTGAGAGAAGTAGGCAAAGCCCCGCTTAACGGCGGGGCTTTTCTGTCTTAGCGAATAGCGTTATCGATTTAGCCGAGGGTTGGGTCAGATTCTATTTCTGGCCAAGCCATTCGTTGGCTCTTTGACCGCTTCTGGCCGAAAGCGGAACTATGGAGGCCAAAAATTTTCCGAAAAATATTTTCAAGGAAAGTACAGGATCACTTCTGGGTCAAAATACCCTGACCGCATAAGCGGATCACTATTTGAGGATAGCGGGACTCCTGCCTGAATAAGGGGGGCAGGGTTGGCGAAAGGTAGCTCCGGAATTGAGCGCACTCAGCTCGACCGGCATTCCATAGTTCATAGACGATCTGAGCTTTGACCTAATAGTCGAACAAGTAGGGAACAGTGTAGGGAAAAAAGCCTCTGATATCAGAGGCTCAATTCAATATATCTAACTTATTGATTTATATACCAAAATTTGGCTGGGGGAGAGGGATTCGAACCCCCGCTGGCGGAGTCAGAGTCCGCAGTCCTACCACTAGACGATCCCCCAGTGGTATCTGTCCAGACTGATCAGCGCTTACTGTATTGGGTGGCTTTGCGAGCCTTGTGCAGCCCTACCTTCTTGCGCTCGACTTCGCGCGCATCCCGGGTCAGGAGCCCGGCTTTGCGCAACGTCTGACGAAGCTCCTCATCATACTCGAGCAGCGCCCGTGACAAACCCAGGCGAATGGCGCCAGCCTGTCCGGTCATGCCGCCGCCACTTACGGTCGCCTTGATGTCAAACATTTCCGTGAGTTCGGTGCGTTCCAGCGGTTGCCGTACGATCATGCAGGCCGTTTCACGACCGAAGAATTCATCCAGCGGGCGTTGATTGACCATGATGCGTCCCGTGCCCTTGGTCAGGTACACGCGGGCCTTGGATGATTTGCGACGGCCTGTGCCGTAATACTGTTCGCTTGCCATAGTTGTTTATTCCGTAATCGTTTAACCGGTAGCTCAGAGCTCAAGCGGCGCGGGCTGCTGCGCGGCGTGCGGATGTTCAGGGCCCGCATACACGTGCAGTTTCTTGAACATCGCCCGACCCAGGGGGTTCTTGGGCAACATGCCCTTGACCGCTGTCTGGATAGCGCGTTCCGGATGCGTTTCCAGCAAACGTCCCAGGCTGATGGACTTCAGATTACCAATGTAACCGGTATGCCGATGATAAAACTTGTCATCCTGCTTTTTGCCGGTCACCTTGATTTTCTCCGCATTGACCACGACGATGTGGTCGCCGGTATCCATGTGCGGGGTGTAGGTCGGCTTGTGTTTGCCACGCAAACGGTGTGCCAGCTCAGTGGCCAGCCTGCCAAGTGTCTTGTCGGTCGCATCCACCAGGTGCCACTCGCGCCTGATGTCCTGCGGTTTTGCAGTAAAGGTCTTCATGTCTGCTTACTCTCGAAACCCGGCACCATGCCGGAGGGTCGGGGTGAAGGGCGGAAATTCTACTGATTTCGACGCCGTGATTCAACCGTTATGCGTCGGTTTTATTCGATAGCCTCAGCCGCTCGACCGGTTCGCCGCGCAGCAAGTGGGAATCAATGATCTCGTCGAGGTCTTCCTCATCCACGTAGGTGTACCAGGTTCCTTCCGGATAAATGACGCAAGTCGGGCCCTCCTCACAGCGATCCAGACAACCGGCCTTGTTCACCCTGATGCGTCCCGCCCCATGCATACCGAGCGCCTTGACACGTCGTTTGGCATAGGCCGCCAGCTCGGTTGAACCACATTGATTACAGGAAGGGCGCGACGCGCCCTCCCCTCGGTCGTTGATGCACATGAACATGTGGCGTTCGTAGTAAGGCATGTCTGAAACCCGGGACCCCTGGTTAGAAATTGTAAACCAGGTTGACCGTGGTCTTGGTATCCGTCTTCTCAGAATCGCCCGGCGGCACCTTGGTGTTGTTACGCACTTCAAAGCCGAGCTTGATGGCGAAGGCGTCACTCATCGCGACACCCAGTCCCGTGTTGAATTGCGTGAAGGTGTTTTCTTCTCCGGTTTCCACCAGGATGCGATTGTTCCAGTTTGTGTTATCGGTGATGGACCAGGTGTCATCCAGTACCAGTCGGACGATCCCGTCACTTGAACTGGCACCCGACTCGCGCTCAGTCAGGTCGCGGTAACCCGCACCGATTTCACCTTTGAGCAGGTGCCGATCGCTCTTGATCAGCTCGCGACCATAACCTGCCGTGATCGACATCTGCGGGTCATAACTGCCGAATTTGTCGGCATCCCAACGCAGTGCACCGAAGAGGTAACTGCTCTCGGAGAGTTTTCGGTCACTCTGGAATTCGAACTGGTAACGCTCGTTGTCCTTGTCACCATTCTCGGATGTCATCAGCGCCGATCCAAACAGGCGGTGACGCCAGAGTTTCCCCTCGCGAATGAATTCCAGGTTGAAATTTAGCGCCTGGCTATCCGTGTTCCCCGTGGTGCTGACAAAACCGAATTCCCCTTTACCCGTCCAACCTCTCGGCGGAGCATCCTCCTCATCTTGGGCTGCCGCCCACGGGGTTAACAAGGTGCTGACAGCCAGCACATAACAGGATGATTTGAAGTTCATGAGACTCGCTCCTTTAATGCGTCCGTGTAATGAATCGGGCGAGTCATGTTTCCCCCCCGCTCGATCCGATGTTTATGGTGTCAAACTGTGTAAAATTCAATGTCTGGAGCGCAGCGCCAGACAAGCTGACGAGCTGCGGGACATTGGTTACACATGCATAGGGCCTTGAGCGTATGGATTCGAGCGCACGTCAATACTCCCTGCTGGATGTCCTCATCCACCGGATCGATGAGGCCTTGCGCCTGTCCTCGGGCATTGCGCCTAAGCCTGAGCGCGCCAATCCGGCCGGTGACTTGCCGGATTGCGCATTGGACGATGCAAGCCGCGATCACGTGGCCGGGTTGATGCGAATCAATCATGCGGGTGAAATCTGTGCCCAGGCACTGTATGCGGGCCAGGCCGTCACGGCCCGCAACCCTCAGGTCAGGAAAGACATGGAATCGGCATCACGTGAGGAGATCGATCATCTCGCCTGGTGCCAGGACCGGCTCGAGGAACTGGACAGCCACCCCAGCCTGCTCAATCCGCTCTGGTACGCGGGCTCATTCGCCATTGGCGCACTGGCGGGTGCGGCGGGCGACGGCTGGAGCCTGGGGTTCCTGAAAGAAACCGAGAACCAGGTCGAGGCGCACCTGCAAGACCACCTGGAACGGCTCCCTGAAGAGGACCTCAGGAGCCAGGCCATCATCGACCAGATGAAAACGGACGAGGCCAAGCACGCCAACATGGCCGCCGAAGCGGGAGCTCACGAATTACCCGAGCCAATTCGGAATCTGATGCGACTCACCGCCCAACTGATGAAAACGGTCGCCTACCGAATCTGAACACCAGGGAACGGCTGAATTCATACCGCACCCCGAGACCGCGTCGGCCATATTCAAGGCCCCCCCTCAGCCATCGAACCACCGGGCTGAGCTCACTGACACAATGGTCATTCTTGCATCGCTGGCTATACTCAAATGAATGAATAAATAAAAACCAGTGAACACAGGGAGAACACGATGAAATCCGCATTACGGTCTATTCGCAGGAACGTCCTCGCAGCCATTTTCTGCGCCACCATGTTGGCATCCCAGCTTGGCACGGCTGCCGACGGCACCTACTCGATCTACCTCGATTGCCAGGGTGACCTCGAAGTGGTTGATCAGATCGTCAAGACAAAAATGGCACCCGTGTATGATGCCGCGGTCGAGGAAGGCCTGATCTCAAGATGGGGCTGGGGGGCGCACCACACGGGAGGCGCAATGGACCGATTCATTTTCATAACGGCTGAAAGCCCGCTGGCGGCCGTCAAGGCTCAGGAGGCCCTTTACGCGCGAACCAATGGTGAAGAATGGACAGAGGCCAATGCCCAATGGCGAGAAGTCTGCTCTGACCACGTGGATTATGTCTGGGAGGCCGTGGACAGCAATGGGGCCGGCGTGGCCAAGGTCTGGCTGTCTGGTTACCACGTGTGCAATACGAGCAGCGAAGAACAGCTCGATGCCCTGCATAAAAACACGATGGCCCCGATCCTGAACAAGCTCGTCGAGCAGGGCAGCCTGCAATCATGGTCATGGCATGCACATTCGATTGGTGGCCAATACCGGCGCCTCGGCACCATGGCGGCCAAAGACATCGACGCACTGTTGACGGCCTCGAATCAGTTTTATGACGAGCTCGCCAAGATCGAGGAAAGCGCCAAGTATGGTGACTTCTGCTCCAGCCACCAGGACTACATCTGAATGGATGGCCTGGCAGACTGAGCACTTCGCGGGGCTCGCACGGGCCTGGTTTGGATGAGAGGCCCGGGCACCGAGCGGACCGGGGATTCGCATGATTTTGTACAGCTGCTGAGAATTGGATCATGGCAGTAAAAAAAATCATTCGCATGGGTCATCCTCTGCTGAGGGAAACCGCAGCACGGGTGCCGAATGACCGCATCGCAAGCAACTGGTTCGATGACCTGATCGTCGATCTCCGGGACACGCTGGAGCACGCCGGCGGCATCGGCCTTGCTGCACCACAGATTGGTGAATCATGGCAAGTGGCCATCGTCGACATTCCTGCGGGCGAGGGGCGCTATGGCGATATGCCGGATTTTCCGTTTCAGGTGTTCGTTAATCCGCACATAGAGGTGCTTGACCCGACCCAGGCAGGGCTCTGGGAAGGTTGCCTCTCCGTCCCCGGACTGCGGGGCTACGTCAGGCGCCCCCAACACGTCCGGGTGACCTACATCACGGCTCAGGGGCAACCGGCAGAGCTCGACGCGAAGGGCTTCATCGCGACTGTGCTGCAACACGAGTTCGATCACCTGGACGGGGTTTTGTATATCGACCACCTCGAGGACTCACGTCTGCTGTCCTTCGAAGAGGAATTCCTGCAATTCCATCTGGGCGCACCGTCGCGTGAGCCGGACTGAGTGACAGATCGGGTGGCCAGGAAACTAGGGGGTAATTTTCGCTTCTCTTACGCGCTGGCGAAGCGCAGCCAAGGTGCCTTCAGGCAATGAATCATAGGCCCCGGACTCCGCGTCGATCAGGGGCACGAGGTCCCAATCCTCGATGATGAAATCTTCTGCAATCGGGAATTCCTGTGCGCGGAAATCCAGAATACCGGAGAGCTGAATCTCTGAGCGATTGACAGGCTCACCAATCAAGCGGGTCTCGAAGCCGAACTCAAGATCGAAACGGTGACTGCCGTCTGCAAAGCGGTAAGCAACGCCGTTCACCTCCCAGGGAGCGGGAAAGCCCCCCATGGCGCCACCGGTCTCCAGCTCCAGCGGATAACGCACATCAGAGTGCGAGAGTTCGCGGCGCTCACCCAGCTCCGCCGGCCCTTCGGGCAAGGCTTTCTGCATCAGCACAAACAGCAATTGCAGCATCAAGAGGGGTGAATCGATCATGGATCGACGGTCCGCACCGCGGCCTTCGAAACCGCGCACCAGGAGCACCCGGCCATCCACCAACAGGAGCTCTCCAGCGCTGACGCCCTCCGGCAATGTTTCCTCCGCCTTGATCAGGGCATCCCCGCAATCACAGCGATGAAAATCCCAGCGGGCGTGAAAACCCTGACCGGGAAAACGCACATCCAGGCGGGTGAAAAAAGGCTGTGCCCAGTGTGTTCCGGGCTCTATCGCCCAGGCGGTGGCGCCCGGAAGACCCAGCAACATTGACAGCCACGCCCCTGGCAACCACCGAGGCATCATGCGGCAAACAACTCCCTGAGCGCCTCGCCCGGGTCCTCCTCGCGCATGAAGGCCTCGCCGACCAGGAAGGCATGAATACCCGCGGCTCGCATGCGCGCCACATCTGCCGGCGCACGAATCCCGCTTTCGGTGATGAGCGCGCGCTCATCGGGCAGGAGCTCGCGCAAGCGCTCGCTGATGGCGAGATCCGTTGTGAAATCATGCAAATTGCGGTTATTGACGCCCAGCAAGCAGACATCACCGAGCGTGAGCGCGGTCTCCATTTCTGCCTCGTCGTGCACCTCGACGAGCACGTCGAGACCCCATTCCAGCGCCTCTCCGCACAGATCCTGCAGCTGCGAATGCCCGAGGGCTGCAACAATTAGAAGAATGCAATCAGCGCCGGCGCAGCGCGACTGGAGCAGTTGCCAGGGGTCGACGATAAAATCCTTGCGCAGCACGGGCAATTCACAGGCGTTGCGCGCCGTGCCAAGGTCATCGAGATGACCCTGGAAATACAGCGTATCTGTGAGCACGGAAAGACAGGCAGCACCCGCTACCTGGTAGGCCCGGGCAATGTCATCGGGCCTGAAATCCGCCCGGATCACACCGGCACTGGGAGAGGCTTTTTTGACCTCTGCAATCACCGCGGTGCCCCGTGCCATGCAGCTGTTCAATGCAGCGGCAAAACCCCGGGTCGGGGCGGCATCGCCAGCCCTTGACCTTAACTCGGCGCGCGGGGTGCGGTAGCGGCCCGCAGCAATTTCATCATGCTTGGTGGCGATGATTTTTTTGAGGACCGAGGGAATGCTCATTGAACCGATTGTGTTTTTGCTGCCAACTGCTCAAGACGCGCCCAGGCCGAGCCGTCTGCAATCACTTTCGAGGCCCGGGTGAAACCGTCGCTCAAGCCGCTCGCCAACCCGGCCACATACAGCGCGGCTCCCGCATTCAGGGCAATCAGACGTGCCGCCCTCAGGGCGCGCTCGTCCGCTTCCGCCGTCAGGGCACTCCTGATCAGAGCCAGCGACTCCTCAGCCGTTTTGACTTCCAGACCGTCCAGCGTTGCGGCCTCGGTGCCAAAGTCCTCCGGCGTCAGGTTGCGGTCCTCCAGGACACCGTGCCGGAATTGCGCCGCAAATGTCGGCGCAGCGAGGCTGATCTCATCGAGACCATCTTCAGAGTGCACCACCATCACGTGCTCGGCACCCAACCGCCCCATCACCTCGGCCAGGGGGCGACACAGCTCGACATCGAATACCCCGAT
Organism: Candidatus Nitrosopumilus sp.; assembly: GCA_964225175.1. Taxonomy (GTDB): domain Bacteria; phylum Pseudomonadota; class Gammaproteobacteria; order Xanthomonadales; family SZUA-36; genus WTJD01. Next base: position 10,228 of record CAXQNK010000083.1, read on the forward strand.
CAACATGTTTTGAACACCTGCCGGGTTGGTCAGCGGACCGACAATATTGAAAATGGTTCGCATACCCAGCTCCCGCCTCGGCCCAATGGCGTGGCGCATGGCACTGTGGTGGGCCGGCGCGAACATGAAACCGATACCGAGTTCATCGACACATGCCGCAACCTGCTCAGGCGCGATACCCAGACGCACCCCGGCCGCTTCGAGTACATCGGCGCTGCCTGTGGTGGAAGATACCGAACGGTTGCCGTGCTTGGCGACCCGCCCTCCCGCAGCCGCGACGACGATCGCCGCCGCCGTCGAAATATTGAACAGGTTGGCGCCATCGCCACCGGTGCCCACGATGTCGACCAGGTGAGGGCCGTCCAGTGGCACCTTGGTGGAAAGCTCGCGCATCACCTCGACCGCGCCCTCGATTTCATCTAGCGACTCACCCTTCAGGTACAGGCCCATCAGGAAAGCGCCTATCTGGGCGTCACCTGCATTTCCCGTCATGATTTGCCGCATGCTTGAGATCATTTCATCTCGGGAAAGGTCTTCCCCCCGTACCAGGGTATCCAGGGCTGCGCGGATGTCGTAGTACTCACTCATGAGGTCGTCCAGTCAAGGAAGTTTTTCAACAGGTCGATGCCATTGTGCGTCAGTATCGATTCCGGGTGAAATTGGACACCCGCCACGGGCCAATTGCTGTGCTGGAGCCCCATGATTTCCTGCACTTCTCCGTAATGCGTCCTTGCGTTGACGCGGAGACAGTCAGGCACAGTGTCATTTTCGACCACCAAGGAATGGTAACGCGTTGCCTCGAATGGATGGGGCAGACCTGCGAACACACCGTCATCATCGTGCTCGATCATTGAGGTTTTGCCATGCATGATGCGCGGGGCGCGAATGATCCTGCCACCAAAAGCCTGGCCGATGCACTGATGACCGAGACATACGCCCAGAATGGGCACGCTGCCCGCCATTTCTGTCACCAGGTCGAGACAAATACCGGCTTCGTTTGGCGTGCATGGCCCGGGGGAAATCAGGATGCCCGAGGGCGCCATGGCGCGAACCTCACCCACGGTCAGGGCGTCGTTCCTGACCGTTTTTACTTCGGCTCCCAGCTCAGTGAGGTACTGGACCAGGTTCCAGGTGAAGGAGTCATAATTGTCGACCATCAGGATCATCGTCTGTGCACATGCGGCTACCGGATCAAGCCCGTTAGCATAATTGACCAGAGCGCAATGATATACCCCGCCTCCCCCTTACGCGGACAGGAATTTTATGATCCTTGAAACATTGCCCCCTGAAGGCGGCCAAGACAGGTGCCTGAAGTGCCTTTGACGAGGTTTCCGGATCAGGTTCTCAGGATCTTTCCAAACGGTCTGGGACCGCTTTCAAAGCTTGGGACCACCCCGACAGGGGCACCATTCTGTTAATGTGCATGCTTCTATGCAACCGGAGATAACAACATGAGCCGAGCGCTATCCACCATCACCGGCCTCCTATTCGCAATACTGTTTGGACTGCCTGTGGCCAGCCAGGCAGCGGAAATCGCCCGGTACAACGAGGGACCCTTCGCGGATGACGGATACCCCTTTTCTGAATCGGCACGCATTGGCGATACGCTCTACCTGGCCGGGCAAGTTGGTGAAAATGAAAGCGGAAATCTCGTGGCAGGTGGTATCGAGGCTGAAACTGAGCAAGTCATGCGGAACATCAAAGCCGCGTTGGTCCGCCGCGGACTGGGAATGGAGCACGTCGTCAAGTGCACGGTGTTTTTGGCGGATATCGCCGAATGGGAGGTATTTAACCAAATCTACAAGAAACACTTCTCGGCGCCTTATCCGGCTCGAAGCGCGCTCGGAGCCAACGGGCTCGCCCTGGGTGCACGTGTGGAGCTGGAATGCATTGCAGGCTACCCGCCCGGAGTGATGCTCACTCGTTGACCGTTTTCGGAATGGAAATCAGTTCCGCTTCCGGCTGCGGATTCAGTCGGTCAACGCAACACACTACTATCGTTTAGACGAGTTAGGAGTGTTGCCCCATGGCCCCGGGGCAAGAGCACCTGTCAGGCCAGAGGCAAGGTAAACTTAAAATGTGGCAGTCAAGACAAAAATCTGTTGTATCTCCTCGGTCGAAGAAGCCATGCTCGCTATCAGACACGGCGCCAATGCCTTGGGTCTGGTGGGGCACATGCCGTCTGGGCCGGGCACGATCGATGACGACCTTGCGCGGGAGATAGCGAGTCATGCGCCAAGGGGCGTTGAGACATTCCTGTTGACGGAACGTGACCGGGGGGAATCAATATCTGATCACGCGGAATACTGTGGCACGACGACGGTCCAGATTGTTCGCCACATTGATGTGACTGAGTATCCGACCATAGCGAAGAGGCTGCCCATGGTCCGCCGCGTACAGGTCATTCATGTCGAGGACAACAGCGCGATTGACCTGGTGAAACTCTACGAGCCCCATGTCCACGGATTTGTACTGGACAGCGGGCGACCCGGTGCCGCCATTGCCGAACTGGGCGGAACGGGGCGTCCTCATGACTGGCGAATCAGTGCATCAATCGTCCGGGCGACCCGCAGGCCCGTTTACCTCGCTGGCGGGCTCGACGCTGGTAATGTCCGCCAGGCCATCCATCAGGTCCGACCGTACGGGCTGGACTTGTGCTCGGGGGTGAGAACTGCGAATGCGCTGGACGAGTCCAAGCTCGAGACATTCATGAATACCGTCAGGAACAGTCAGGACCAAACCTGACCCTTGCTGTGCGCCAAAACCATGATTCAGTCCCGTGATCGAAATTGCCGGCACGGTTGCGTAAGCAGCAGACCACCGAATCAGTCCGCCCGCATCCAGCCCGTCACCGTGAGGCGGGGTGCCGTCGCGTAAGGGGCGACGACAGAGACCTGGTGATCCTGGGGAACCTTGAAAATCGTCAGGACATTGAAAGATGGTGTGAATGTCTCAGTGATCTCGCCCTCTGAAACAAACTGCAATTGACCGCCCCAGTCGGACTGCCAGCTCTTCGTCAGTCCCATGACATAGGCATAACGCCGATCCTCACCCACGGGGTTTTTGTCCTGGTGCAGTCTGAGAAACTGGCCCGGAGCGTACCAACAGGCCTGCGCGTCGCACTTCCTGATCTGTCGATCACCCGTAATGTCGTGGGTGAACTCGATGAATTCCTGACTGTTGAGGTAGTGCAGGAAGGTATGCATGAAATTATTTTCATCCATGCCCCTGAGCACCGCTTCAAGGATCGAGTAACGGTGGTAGGAGAACTGGTAACCATTCCTGGCTTGCGCCAGGATCTGCTGATCGATTTCCGCCTGCTGCTGCGCCGGCACAGCCCGGGCCGGGTCGACGGGCACCCTTCTCGGTGGATTGTTGGCATCGACAAGAAAAACCTGCTCCCAGTTTGACTGCTGCTGCACCGAGGTGCGCAGCGCCTCCGCGAATTGCGGCTGCAATGCGTCTTTGATCAGGACCCGCGAGCGCGTTTGCAACTCATGGCAGATCCGGGAACGCTCGAGGGAAGGATTCAGAAAACTCATGGATGACTCTGTTGATCTTTGACCACGGCATCGGCTGTGTTTCGATGCCGTGCCCGGGTGGCCTCTATTCTGCACTCCTTTGCACCCAGATAAAACCGCCCAGGGCCTGCTTTTGTGTTGAACTGATATTTGAATGTGGAGTCAGTGATGGCGAGCGCATGGCTCCACCGGGGGGGTCGTCAACCCGGTACAACGTGAAGTCTGGTATAACATCGCTCAGCACGAGGAAGACTGCAGAGAAAAGTGATGAGCTGGATGGAATGGTATCGCGCCCTGGAAATGCCCACGTGGACTCCGGAACCTGCGACGATCGGCATCATCTGGCAGATCCTCTACCCGGTGATTTTTCTTTGCCTCGTCTTCGTGATCATCCAGGCCTTTCGCAAGAAAATTCCCTGGCGCACGACG
>CAXQNK010000084.1:0-2112 GCA_964225175.1 Candidatus Nitrosopumilus sp.
CTGGCCCGGACACATGGCCAGCCTGCGAGCCCCACCACCATGGGAAAGGAGCTGGCCAATGTGGTTGCGCGGCTGGACCAGGCTCGCGACCAGATCGCAACGACGGCAATACGTGGGAAATTCAACGGCGCCGTGGGCAACTTCAATGCCCACCTCGCCGCCTACCCGGAGCTGAACTGGCCTGGGGTTTCAAAGAATTTTGTGGAAGGCATCGGGCTGGACTGGCAGCAGATGACGACACAGATCGAACCGCATGACGATCTTGCCGCGCTGTGTCATGCGCTGGTCCGTCTGAACACCATCCTGATTGATCTTGACCGTGACCTGTGGGGATATATCTCGCTGGGCTGCTTCCGGCAGAAGACGGTGGCCGGAGAAGTCGGCTCAAGTACGATGCCGCACACGGTCAATCCGATCGACTTCGAGAACAGCGAAGGCAACGCGGGCATTGCCAACGCCTTACTTGAACATCTCGCGGCGAAACTGCCGGTCAGCCGGTGGCAGCGCGATCTCTCGGACTCGACCGTTATCAGAAATCTGGGGGCTGCGTTTGCCCACTGCCTGATCGCACTGGACGCGGCGCATCGTGGCCTTGGAAAACTTCAGATCGACAGGGCCAAACTGCACGCCGAACTGGATCAGGCGTGGGAAGTACTGGCCGAGGCAATCCAGACGGTCATGCGACGCTACGACGTGCCCGAACCCTACGAAAAACTGAAAGCATTAACCCGAGGCCGCGCTGCAATGGATGCACAAACGCTCAGGGATTTTGTCAATTCCCTGCCGATCCCCAAAGAAGCTCAGGAGAGTCTGGCAGCACTCACCCCGCAAGCGTATACCGGCAACGCCGCCGAAACCGTTCGAATCTTTCTGAAAGGAAGACGCGACGCGCACTAAACGCCGGGCAGACCATGGAGGATGGAATCCGTCTCTCACGCCTGATGGCCCAACAGGGCCTTTGCTCGCGTCGGGAGGCTGACAGACTTATTGCCGCCGGGCAGGTCCGGGTGGACGGCGTGGTGATTGATCGACTCGGCTCAAGGGTGCATCCGCTCGCTGCCATAGAACTGACAAGCGAAGCGCATCGCCAGCGCGCAGCATTGGCCACCGTGCTCCTTAACACACCTCCCGGCATCGTCTCCAATCAGCCTGAAAAAGGCTACCCCGAGGCGGTCTCACTGATTACCGAAGACAACTGTGCGTCCCATGACGAGCATCCAAAAAAGCGGATCCCCAAAGCGCAGAGCCTGCATGTGGCCGGGCGACTCGATATTGATTCGTCGGGATTGCTTGTGCTGACCCAGGACGGGGTTGTCGCCCGCACGCTGATCGGGCCCGAGAGCCGAATTGAGAAGGAATATCACGTCGGCGTTGAAGGTCACATCACTGAAACGGCGCTTCAGCGCCTTCGCCACGGGCTGTCATTGGATGGCCGTGCACTGCGTCCTGCCCGCATCAAACAAACCGGTCCGGCACATCTGCAATTTGTTCTCACGGAGGGCCGGAAACGGCAGGTGCGACGAATGTGTGAATTGGTTAACCTGCAGGTACGCACCCTCGTCAGGGTGCGTATTGGTGGGGTGCGCCTGGGACAACTGCGACGCGGACAGTGGCGATACCTCGCATCTGGAGAAGCCTTCTGATGGCGGGAATGTACTCTGTTTTTCGGCCGCTTTTGTTCAGGCTTAATCCTGAGACAGCCCATGACATTGTCGTGCAAACGATCGGACTCATGGGGCGGATACATCCGCTCAACCAGTACCTCGTCGACACTTGCCGGGGCCCGCTGCCCTCGATTCCGGTCGAAGCGATGGGCCTCTCATTTCCTAACCCGGTCGGCCTGGCAGCCGGACTCGATAAAGATGCGAAGGCCGTCGACGGGCTTGCCGCACTGGGTTTTGGATTTCTCGAACTCGGCACCGTGACGCCATTGCCGCAATCAGGAAACCCCCGACCTCGTATGTTCCGAATGACCTCAGCACAGGCGCTGGTTAACCGCATGGGGTTCAACAGCAGAGGTCTTAACCTCTTCCTCGCGAAGCTTGGACAACAACAGCAGCACGCCATCATCGGCATTAATCTTGGACGCACTGCCGCCACCTCCAATGAAGA
>CAXQNK010000085.1:0-9819 GCA_964225175.1 Candidatus Nitrosopumilus sp.
GACTGGAGTTCAGACGTGTGCTCTTCCGATCTCTGTAACGATGAATACGGGCCAGCAGCCGACGTTCGCACCACAAGCGCTCGCCCTTTCCAGCGTCCATTACGATGGCAAAGCCTTGCCCCTCGAGCCGGGACAAGGCCATCTCGATGCGTGTGTCAGGGCAATGAAAATCAGCAGCCAACTGCCTCACTGTAACCGGCCCGAGCCCCGCCAGACGATCCCTGAGCAGGCTGTGTAAAGCTTCCTCTGCATTCCAAGCGGCGGCAGACGGCAGCACGTGGCGCACATCCGGGCGTGCGACATGGTTTGGATGGAGAGCGTGCCACTCTGCAAGGCGCTCAGTCGCCACCCAGACACGGCTCTGGCCTGAGCCATGCATGCAACACGCCCGCATTTCTTCCGAGAGCGATTTAAACCACGCCGCCCATTGGCTGGCATCGCCCGGTGCACCGGTGCCGCTGTTGCCACTTGAGAATTCCTCGCTCGTCAAAAACCCCAACTGCAGCAATCCATCATGCAGTTCATCTGCACTTCTTGGACGAATCCAGGCCTCTTCCCGAACCTGATCACTTGCGGAAGGACTGATAAAGCCCATCTGGGCCGCATGGGAAAGATCATCCGGGGATTGGCGTATTGCTCGCGTGCGGCGATTCTCTGCGTCACCATCATCCAGAAATGCGTATGGGCGGGCGTTGATAATCTCCCGGGAGAGAGGCGACACACTAGTGAGCTCAACGCAGCGAGTGTTGATCTTTCCTGATTCGAGCAACTGCAGGATCATCTCGAGGCCGTCGATGTCCATCGTTTCATGGAGGCAATCCGATACGGTTTGCTGTACGAGCGGATGATCTGGAATCTCCCGTGCGCCATGGATATTTTCAAGGCAGGCCAATTGATCGGGGAATACCACTGAAACAAGATCCTCCGCCTGGTTGCGCTGCCATTGAGGCGGCAGCTTCTGCCCATTCCTCATGCGCTGCACTGCCAGTGCAATCGTGGCATTCCAGCGCCAGCGAACTTCGAACATGGGTGCATCGAGCAATGCCTGTATCAGCACTTCGCGCACCGTTGTCGAATTCAGATATGCCATAACGCTTTCCAGTTCGAAACTGTGCGTCTCCCCCAGCGAGAGGATCAGGCTGTCTTCGAGGGCGGCGGCCTGCAACTCAAAATTGAATGTCCGACAGAATCGCTTGCGCAAGGCAAGGCCCCAAGCACGCATCAGGCGAGATCCCAGCGGAGCATGAATGACCAGGTGCATATCGCCGGTATCATCAAAGAACCGTTCAACAATCACCTGCTCAGCCGTAGGCAGGGCGCCCAATGCCACATACGCCGCGTGCAGATACTCCGTGAGCTGTTCCGCTGCAGCAGCCTGAATGCCCTGTGCACACAGTGAAGAGATGACATGATCCGGCCCATGTTCGTTCAATACACTCTCGACCCAGCTCCGCAGATCCGACACGGCCTGGCTCAGTGCGTCGCTTCGGCCCGGCCGGTCTCCGAACCAGAACGGTATGGTGGGGGGCTGACCAGCGGCATCCTCGACCAGTACCCGCCCCTGTTCTACCTTGAGAATTCTGTAGCTGGTGTTGCCAAGCTGGAAAATATCTCCGGGCAAACTGTCAAAGGCAAAGTCTTCGTTCAATGATCCGACCCTGTGACCCTGTGGCAGCAGGATCACCTCATAATCGAAATGATCCGGGATGGCCCCTCCGTTTTGCAATGCGACAATACGAGCGGCTGGGCGCGCCCGAAGTTTACGATTCACTCGGTCATGAAAAACGTAAGCTGAACGACGCCCCCTTCTCGAGGCGTATCCCTCACTGAGCATCTGGACCACCGAGATAAACTCCTCCATCTCAATGGCCCGATAAGGGAAGGCTGAGCGAACCAGCTGAAACAGGCCATCTTCGTCCCAGTCTCTGGCGCTGAGTTCTGCCACCAACTGCTGAGCCAGCACATCCAGCGGCGCGTCCGGAATCTTCAGTAGATCCAACTCACCCGCGTTCGTGGCCTTGAGCAGAGCGACACATTCCACCAGGTCATCCCGACTCAGGGGAAACAAACGCCCCTTGGGCGTATCACCCAGGCGGTGCCCGGATCGCCCTACCCGCTGCAAAAATGCCGCAATGCTTCCCGGAGAACCGAGTTGACACACAAGATCGACATTTCCGATATCAATCCCGAGTTCGAGAGACGCGGTAGCCACAAGCGCCTTGAGCTGTCCGGACTTCAAAGCTTGCTCGGCCTCGAGACGATGCGCCCGGGACAGGCTGCCGTGATGGGCTGTGACCAGGTCTTGTCCAATGCGTTCCGACAAGTGCCGCGCCACCCGTTCCGCCAATCGACGTGTATTGACGAAAACGAGAGTGGTGGCATGAACTTCCACCAGTTGTGCGAGTCGATCGTAGACTTCCGTCCAGACCTCGTTAGACATCACCGGGCTCAACGGTGAGGATACGGTTTCCAGCTGCACATCCATCGTACGGCGATGACCGGCATCAACTACGCTGCAGCTGCGATCTGCGGCCAGGAACCGGGCGACGTACTCAATCGGTTTCTGGGTCGCCGACAGGCCAATCCGGGAGGGCGCAACCTCACAGAGCGCATCCAGCCGCGCCAGTGACAGGGAGAGATGACTGCCTCGCTTAGTGGCCGCCACGGCATGAATTTCATCAATGATTACCGTGCGCGTCGTGGACAGCATATCTCTGCCAGACGCCGAGGTCAGTAACAGGTAAAGGGACTCCGGCGTGGTCACCAGTATGTGCGGTGCTCGCTTGCGCATCGCTGCGCGCTCGCCCGGCGGCGTATCGCCAGTGCGTACCATGGCCCGCAAACCGCTCGCGGACGCGCCACTGCGTTCCAGACAAGCATCAATCCCGGCCAGCGGCTCCCTGAGATTTCGTTCGATGTCGTTGGACAGCGCCTTGAGGGGAGACACGTAGAGAACCTGCAACGCGTCTTGCAGCGGGCTGTGCTCAGCCTGCTCGACAAGGTCGCTGATGGCGCATAGAAATGCGGCGAGGGTCTTGCCGCTGCCCGTCGGCGCGGCAACCAAAACGTTTTCAGACGTGCGAATCTCGCTCCAGGCTTTACGCTGAGGCTCGGTGGGCGATTCGAACCGAGAAAGGAACCAGGCGCGAACCGCAGGATGAAAATGCTCTAGGGCAGAGATTGACATAGGCTTATTGTAACGGAGCCATTCTCAGTTCCCGAGAACGTCGGGGCATTCAATTGCCTGGCAGAATTCCCTCGAATTCTACCGGCTTCCAGTCGGCTCGTAGCAGCAACCAATCGCTGCCATCCTGCTGCCATATCGTAAACACTTCGAACAACTGGCCACGCTCCGGAATAAACCCCCTGCCCCCCGTCACCAGGACGTTAAATCGTGCGCTGGCCTGCTGGTCCCAGTCTTCCGTGACCGTGATGGGGAACAATTGCGCGTGAAGTCTCGAGTTCTGGTTCCACTGAAACACCATGTAGCGTTTGAATTCGGTCTTGTCCATTTGCCCGGACTGGGCCTGGAAATCGGGATGAACCCTCTTCATAAAGGCGCCTCTGCGGCCCTCCTCGCCATCCTGCTCCATTTCACCGATCACGTTCTTTATCTGGTCCTCGACACTGCCAGGTTCAGAACACGCCCAGAGCCCCGCCAGGCTCAGGCCCATGAGCAGTACTAACCTCATTGCTCCTCAGCCAGGTAGCGCTCCAGGAGATGGGAAGAAACGACAATCAAGTCATGTTCCGTCACGAGCCCAACCAGCTTGTCGTTTTCCACCACCGGAAGACAGGCGAGTTGACGTTCCCGCATCATCCGAATCGCGTCAACCGTCCGTGTATCCGGGGCCACGGTAATCGGATCTGCCGTCATAATCTCTCTAACCGAGACTTTCTGCGCGCCTGAAATCCCCCCTTTTGCCACCAGCCGCAACAAGGCGCGGTGTGAGACCAAACCCACAAGACGGCCTTCATTGTCTTCCACGGGAACCTGTCGAACGTGCCGCCAATCCATCAAAGTGGCCGCGAAATCAACAATGTCATCAGGACGTACCGTGAATAAATCCGTGGCCATGAATTGGGACACGTGCTGATAGCTCTCTCGCCAGTCCAGTTCTTCGCTGTAAGTGGCCAGGGTCCACTCGGTGATGGGCTTGCCTTCAACTTGCTGCTGGACCATGCTGGACACCAGGCAGCGTAAACGCTGGTCCAGGGTGCCTTCCTCGCCCATTTCATAAAGCGACTCCAAGGCCCAGCGCGCACCCGTTCTGCGTTCTGCGACTCGGCGCTCCATGACCCCGAGGTAAGTATCAATGTCATCCTGATCGATGCCTGTTGCCTGAAGGCCCTCACGCGCCATGGGCAGCAATTGGTTAAGAATTAAATCCTGAGCGGGTCGGTGCTGGTCGTTTAACCAGTTCATCTGGGCGCGAATGCCATCCCGTGCGGCTGCGAGGAAGTTGGCCTTGACCTCATCAAACTTGAAATGCGCCCTCACATCGTCGAATTGCTCCGCCATGCCGGCCATGAGGCCAAAGAAAAACGTCGCGTTGGCAATTTCATCAATGACGGTCGGTCCCGACGGGATCACGCGATTTTCGATGCGTAAATGGGGAACACCCTTGTGAACGCCGTAGCATGCCCTGTTCCAGCGATATACCGTGCCGTTATGCAATCGCAGCGCATTGAGTTCAGGCGCTTCACCTCGCTCGACTTTACCCATCGGATCATCCTCTGTATCCGTTGTCAGAATGACCCGAAACCGTGCAATGTCCTCTTTGAATATTTCCACGACGGATTCATCTATCCAGCGGTCGCCGAAGTGCACCCTCGACTTCAGGCCACGTTTCTGATGAGCCTCGGAGCGCGCATCAATGGAGTGTTCAAACACAGCGATACGACTTTCGTGCCACAAACGACGGCCCCACAGCACTGGGGAATTACAGGCCGCAGCCATCAACGGCGCGGTCACTGCCTGGGCGATGTTGTACAAGCGTGGAAATTCCTCCGGCCCGGTCTGGAAATGCACCTGGAAACTGGTATTGCAAGCCTCCAGCATGACGTTGTCATGCTTTACGTTCAGCTGATCAATTCCGTTGATGGTGAACTGAAAGTCCTCGCCGCGCAGGCGCCTCAATGCCTCATTGAGGGCCTTGTAGCGCACCGTCGGGACCATGGCGTCCAACCCGAGGTTTTCCTTCGTAATGGTGGGCAGAATTCCGACCAGTGCGATTTCGCTCTCGCATTCCGCGGCTGCCTTGCGCGCCTTGATATAAATTTCCTGGGCCTCGGCTTCCATCTCGCTAAGGGCCTTGCCTTCCATGTCTCGCACGTCGAAATTGGCTTCCAGATTGAACAGGCCGATCTCATGCGTGAAGCGCTCATCGTTTAGTTTCTCGAGCACTTCCAGCGCTGTCAGTGTGGGTTTCCAGGCCCGATTGACGAGGAACATTTCCTGTTCTGCGCCGATCCTGCGTTTACCGGACTCGATCATGCCCTTTTCCAGCATGCGTTCCAGTGCCTGGACTTCGACCAACAGGGATTTCATGAATTCCTGGCTGGCGGATTCTTCCGTGTTCAGTCTGACGTTTTGCTCGCCCATGTGCCCGCCTGGGAGGGATAAGCCACGATGATAGCCAGTGACCGCTTTGTGAGCAACGGCGGGCGCGTGAACGGCCGGCAGCCTCTTTACTCGCGCATAAGAGTTAAATACGATGGCAGTCTGTGTACGACCTTGTTGCGCCTGCGCCTGGGCACCCACTGGAAATTATCGTCGAAATGAATGAGAAACCCTGGCTGAATCACTATCCTGCCGGAGTCCCGGCAGAAATTGACCTGACGCAGTATCGGTCCGTAGTCGATCTTTTTGAACAAAATTGCGAACGCTATCGCGACAATGTCGCATTCATCTGCATGGGTAAGCAGATGAGTTATGCCGAACTGGACAGGGCAACGCGCGACTTCGCAGCCGTGCTGCAGAAGCGCGGACTCGTCAGGGGTGATCGAGTGGCGATCATGCTGCCCAACGTGTTGCAATACCCCGTCGCCCTGTTTGGCGCGCTGCGCGCCGGCCTGACCGTGGTTAATACCAATCCGATGTACACCGCAAGGGAGTTGCGTCATCAACTCATCGACTCGGGTGCCCGGGCCATGGTCATCCTGGAGAACGTCGCTCACACGCTCGCTGAGGTGCGTGCAGACGTTCCGCTTGAGCATGTCTTCATTACCGGCGTAGGAGACCTGCTGGATTTTCCGCGCTCCGCGCTGGTTAATTTTGTCGTTCGATACCTCAAGCGCGCCGTGCCCGACTACCAGTTGCCTGGTGCCGAGTCCTTCAAGCAGGCGCTCGACAGCGGTGCGCGACTGGCCTTCGAGCCCGTGCCGACAAATTTCGAGGACCTTGCCTTCTTGCAGTACACCGGTGGCACGACGGGCGTCGCCAAAGGCGCAATGCTGACCCATCGCAACATGGTGGCCAATGTGCTCCAGTCCCGTGCGTGGCTGGGGGACATGGAAGTCGGCAAGGAGTTTATCGTGACCGCTTTGCCGCTGTATCACATCTTCGCGCTTACGGCGAATTGCCTGAATTGGTTAATGATCGGCGGCACCAACCTGCTGATTCCCGACCCACGCAACATGCCCGCGTTCGTAAAAACGCTATCCCAGCACCGTTTCACGGCCATCACAGGCGTGAATACCCTGTATAACGGACTGCTGCACACACCCGGTTTCTCTGAGCTCGATTTTTCTCATCTTAATGTTGTTTTGTCGGGTGGCACTGCCACCCAAAGAGCGGTCGCAGATGAGTGGCGCGCTGTCACCGGGACCAACATCGTGGAAGCCTATGGCTTGACGGAAACCTCGCCGGCGGCTTGCATCAACCCACTCGACATCGAAGAATTCACAGGCACCATCGGGATGCCGATTTCATCCACGGAATGCGCCATTCTCGATGACGATGGCAATCCCCTGCCCCAGGGCGAAGCAGGAGAGCTCGCCGTGCGTGGCCCTCAGGTCATGAAAGGTTACTGGCACCGCCCTGAGGCCACGGCCGAAGTACTCGATGATGACGGCTGGTTGCGGACTGGTGACGTGGCACAGATGAGCCCAGAGGGCGTATTCAAGATCGTTGATCGTAAAAAAGACATGATACTTGTGTCCGGTTTTAATGTTTACCCGAACGAAATCGAAGACGTCATCGCTGAACACCCGAAGGTCCTGGAGGTTGCCGTCATCGGTGTGCCGGACGAAAAATCAGGCGAAGCGGTAAAAGCCTGCGTGGTGAAGTCGGATCAATCGTTAACTGAAGAAGAATTGCGCAACTTCTGTGCGAAGCAGCTGACCGGCTATAAACGACCGCGCATCGTGGCTTTCTTCGACGAATTGCCGAAAAGCAATGTCGGCAAGATTCTGAGAAAGAACCTGCGGGACGCGAGCGCCCCCTGAGCTCGCCTCAAGTGTCCCCGGGCGGCTGGCGCAAGGCCAGTCCCCGAGTGACGCTGTCCCGACCAAACCGTTTCGTGATTTGATCCAGAGCTTCATCGACACCCCCCACCTCGAAATCCACCACCTCCAGAAGAGAAGCGCTCAGACCCAAAAGGCGCAGTGGCACATTGTGATTGGCATCATGCCACTTGCACAGTAATCCACGAGCCACCTCGTAGACTGTTTTTGTGGCGTTGGTCGGGGCACGAAGCGTCTGGCTGCGGGTCTCGGTTACAAAGCGGTGGTCGCGCAATTTTATCTGGACGGTGCGGGCCGCAAGCCCCTTGCTGCGTAATCGCCGGCTTACGGTTTCGGCTTGCCGGAGCAGCTCTGCGCGCACCATTCGCATCTCGGTCACATTCGTATCGAAGGTCAATTCCTGACTGACGGATTTTTCTTCACGGCCAGGTGTGACAGGCCGCTCGTCCTCACCCCGCGAAAGTGCCCTGAAGTGCCCGGCGCGAGGACCAAGGACCGCTCGCACCGCCTCTTGATCCGCTGTTCTCAGCTGACCAATAGTCAGAATGCCTGAGCGACGCAATTTCGGTTCGGTCTTTCGACCGATACCCCACAGGCGGCCGATGGGCATTGGGTCCAGAAAGGCCTGGACCCGGTCATTAGGAACCAGGACGAATCCATCGGGTTTTTCAGCATCCGAGGCAAGCTTGGCCAGGAATTTGTTTCCTGCCATGCCAATCGAGGCAGTCAAGCCGGTCTCCTTGCTTATCATTGATTTCAGGCTTTGGCCGATAACGGGCATGGCGCCCAGCAACTGTATGCTGCCGGTCACATCCAGAAATGCCTCGTCGAGCGAGAGCCCCTCCACCAGGGGCGTCACGCGTTTGAAGATCTCAAAAATCTGCTGTGAGGTCCGGCGATACTCCTCCATCCTGGGCCTGAGATAAACCGCCTCGGGACATAGCCTTCTCGCACGCTGCATGGGCATGGCGGAGTAGACGCCAAATTGACGTGCCTTGTAATTGGCTGCGGCGACCACGCCACGGCCCCCAAGTCCACCGACGATCACGGGTTTTCCCGTCAATTCCGGATGATCCCGGGTCTCCACCGACGCATAGAAGGCATCCATGTCAACATGGATGATGCAGCGTGATTTGAGCGGGTCCACGGCTAACTTGCAGCCACTGAGCATTGCATCGCACTATAGTGCCATGAATAAACCCGCCTCTGCATTTGATGCACACACGGAATTTGTTTTCCCTGAAAACATTCATTATGCGAATCACGCGACCCTATCACCCTGGCCACGGTGTACGGCCGATGCCGTTTCTCAATATGCAAGCCTGACCCACCAGCAAGGGCCGCTCGTCTATGCGAAATGGATGGAAAATGATCGTCAATTGCGACAGCTGATCGCTCGCCTGATCGGCGCTGGCTCGATGGAAGATATCGCCCTGATGAACAATACCAGTGCTGGCATCAACACGGTCGCCCGGGGACTCGAATGGCAGCCAGGCGATAACATCGTGACTGTTAAGAATGAATTTCCGAGCAATCACCTGCCCTGGAAAATGCTTGCCCGCCACGGGGTAGAGCTGCGGACCGTCAACCTAAGCGAACATGCCGATCCGGAGGGCGCCCTGATTGAAGCAATGGACGACGCAACCCGTTTGTTAGCGTTGAGTTCCGTCCAGTGGATCGACGGATTCCGCATGGATCTCGATCGGCTCGGCGCCGCGTGTAAGGCAAGGAAAAATACTCTTTTTTTCATTGACGCCATTCAACACCTGGGAGCGCTCAGGGTGGGTGTCGAAGCACAGCACGTCGATATCCTGAGCGCGGGCTCACACAAATGGCAAATGGGCCCGGAAGGCATGGCCGTCTTTTACTGCAACACTGCAGCCCGCGAGGCACTGCAGCTGACTCATTTTGGTTGGCACATGCTGGAACGGAGGTTCGAGTTTGAGCAGGAGGGTCGATCCCCCGTTCGATTCGCCCGGAGATTTGAAGCGGGCACGCCCAACCGAATCGGAGAAGTCGCCCTTTTTGCGTCACTGTCTCTGCTGGAGCGCATTGGCATGGCGCAGGTTGAGAAGGCCGTTCTGGACAACACCGCAGCGCTCATGGACTGCCTGGGTTCGTTAGACAACATCCAGCTGCTCAGTGATCCTCACGAAAACCGACGCTCGGGGATCGTCAGCTTCAGGCACGCAAATATGGACACGCCGGCTGTCGTCAAAGCGCTGAGGAGCGCCGGCATTGTCGCGGCCCAGAGAGGCCTGGCGGTCCGTCTTTCACCCCATTTCTATCAAGCGGGCGGTCCTATGGATTCACTGATCGAGGTCTTGAGGGTAGAGCTCAAAAAACTAGACT
>CAXQNK010000086.1:0-5319 GCA_964225175.1 Candidatus Nitrosopumilus sp.
AAAAAACAGTCACTCTGGGCGCCCGTCGTTTGAACGAGCCGCGTCCCAATCGCCCTCATTCGGCGTAAGCCTTCCTCATTCTCAGGCGTACGAAAGTAAATCGGCAACTGCTCCGCAAGCCAGGTCATCACATTGGCGAGAGAGGACCATTCGATGGGGTTCGGCAGGGGTTCATCAGGCAACTCGCAGGCATTTGGAAAACGGTCATGCAGATAACCCAGGCTATAGTTGATTCTCTGTTGCGCGGTGACTCCTACCTCTCTTTTCAATTCATCGCTGCCGAACGGTCCAGAGGCGTCTCCCGACAAGGCCGGTTGCGCGGCGACGCCTTCTGCCAACTGCAACAGGCTGGACAGGCAATCATCGAACATTTCCCGGGTCATCCCGGAGGGTTTCTCTTCTTCTATGGGGGTCAGCCCGGTGCATGCCTCCACGCTGCCGGCAACGGAATCCCTGACGGGCAGACCGAAATAGTAGTCCACGTCCGGAATCAACAGGCCCAACTGTGCAACCGCATCGGCCATCTCTTCAATCAAGCCAAGGTCAGCGCCAGGGTACTCAGCGTCACTGCCCTGGGCCTGAGCTTCGGCTTCATCTCCGGACAGTTCCTGCTGCCGGCTGATTTGTGCTCTTGCGATGCCGAATGCCGTTGCAATGGCATTGTTGATCGCAGGGTCTACAGCGGCAAACCTTCGTGCATAAGCGGTGGATATCATGGGTAATTCCTGGTCCAGCCAGGTTGCCAGGCCGAGCATTTCCAGGCTGGGTGACTGAACCCATTCCCCGGCGATCGCCAGCAAACCTTCCGCGAATGCCAGGTAATTCGCCTCATGCAGTCCGTCGATGATCCCGGCCAGGTGCAGCAAAGCACGGACCTGCGCGAGTTCCGGCTGCTGTGGGTCAATCAATTGCATGTGCAGGCCGAATCGCAGCCGCTCCAGCTGCTCATGGTCAGGGGGGCTCGCGAGGACGGAGGCCAGGACCAGGGATGAGAGCGCGGCCCAGTCCGAATGGCTGACTTCCTGCGCGCCGCGCCCGAACGGGTCTGACCGCCAATCCACCAGGGCATCGCCCAACTGCGTGGCAAGCTGATCATCGGCACCGGCATGCGCCAACAGCTGGTCATAGCGGTTCATGGCTTCCGCTTCGAGTCGCCACAGCATGGCCGGAATGACCGCCGCAGCAATTCGTCTTTCGTCCCTGTCGAATGCCGTTCGCAGGTAGCTGTCGAGGCTTGCGCCCATGGGCGAGGTCAATTCACCCGTGGACAGTTGCCGTTTTTCCAATTGCAGATATAAAGGCCATGCCGCGGAATCGAGAACAGGCCCACGCGGGTGAAAAGGTCCAAATTCAGTCACCAGTGCGCTCAGCCAGGCTTCATCCTGCGCCTGGCTGTCAGGGCCCAGCCCCGTTTCGCCCGCCATGTAGCGTTGCTGGTGGCGGAAAACCACCGCAAGGCGCAGGAGGCTCGGCAGTCGTGCATCAGTGCTGGCAAGCCGAGAAGCTATCTGTTGCGGGCCGGGCAGATCTGCCGCGTTCGCTGGCCCGCAGGCAATTACCAGGGACAAGCCGGCACATACCAGCCCCCTGAAAAAATGCCCAAGTTGGATTGCCCACTGAGAAGCCATAAGCGTCCGGATCGACAATTTAAGCTGAATCAACTAGGCAGTTTATACTACTTGACGATCACGCCAACTCAAACCGCCCGGCATACTTATGATCGGAGGGCGCCAGGCACCAGGGAAACAGCCGAGACCGGATCAATGGACACACTGCACATCATCACAACGGGCGGCACAATCGACAAAACCTACTTTGACGACAAGAGTGATTATCAGATTGGAGAACCTCAAATCAGTGAAACGCTCCGTCTGCTCGAAGTGGGCTTCGAATTCGAGGTCAATGCCCTCATACGAAAGGACAGCCTGCACCTGGATGACGCAGACCGTCAAACCATCCGGGATGCTGTTACGGGAACCTCGCATACGCATATCTTAATCACCCATGGCACCGACACCATGGTCGAGACAGCCCGAGCCCTCGAGGGCATACCGGACAAGACCATCGTGCTCACAGGCGCGTTGAACCCTGCCCGCTTCAGGGACTCCGATGCCGTGTTCAATATCGGCTGCGCAGTGGGTGCAGTGCAGTGTCAGCCCGCGGGGGTATGGATTGCGATGAACGGTCGCATCTGGCAACCCGACGAAGTCCGTAAAAGTGTGCGCAGGAATCGTTTTGAACCGCTCTGATTGCGTAATCGACCGAGTTCAGATCCGGGTTATGGCGTGAATCAGGACGCCGACCAGCCCGCCCACCAGAGTCCCATTAATTCGAATGAACTGCAGGTCCCGTCCAAGGGCCAATTCAACGCGCCGACTTGTATCCATCCCGTCCCATGAGCGCACCGTATCGGAAATCAGGCTGGCAATCTGCGTCCGATTCCTCTCGACCAACACGAGTATTGCATCTGTCAGCCAGTGGTTGATCCAGGACTGCATGGCGCCGTCCGCTTCCAGTTCTTCGGTCAAGTCATCAAGCCAGTCTCCGATTTGCTCCCGCACGCGGGAATCCGGTTTCTCGAGGTCACTTTCCAACTGCTCCGCCAATCGTTCCCAGGCGCCGTAGACATAGTCCTGTAATGCTTCATTCTCGAGCAGCACGTGTTTTAACCTGATGCCCGTTTGACGGTGCTCCTGGGAGTGCCTGAGTTCATAAGAGAGGTTTTCCAGCCAGAGATTAAACTGAGCGCGCAACTCATGATCGGGGTCCAGCGACATTTCCATGAGTTGTGTCTCGATTCTCTGCAACATTTGCTCGAGAATGCGGTCATCGACAAAACCAGGAAGCCACCAGGGACTGCCCTCTCGAACGCGCTCACGAATTTCTTCCCGATTGTCGTTGATCACCACCACGGCATAGCGCAGCATCTCGGTCAGCACGTTCTGGTGCTGATGATCCCGGATCAGCCAATCGAGGGTATGGCCCATCAGGGGTGCGAGGCTGACATGCTTCAATTGACGCCGACTCAGGCGCGAAAGAAAAGCACGAACGCGTTGTTCGTTCAGGGCCTCGAGACCCCAACCAATCATGCCGCACACGAAATCCTGTACGCTTTTTCGCCCGCGCGCCGAGCGCAACCAGGCGATCGTGACGCCGGTAAGGTCAACATCATCGAGTTTGCGGCGCACCACCTCGATGGCAAGGAAGTGATCAGCAATAAATCGAGCCATGGCTTCGCCAAGTTCGTTTTTGCGCGTGGGTATGATGGCGGTATGGGGAATCGGAATACCCAGCGGGTGCCGGAAAAGCGCCACCACGGCAAACCAGTCGGCCAGCGCACCGACCATTCCCGCCTCGGAGAACGCATGCAGCCACCCGGCCCAGGCCTCCGGTCGCCTCAGTGTCAGAACGAACAGGCAAGCCATGAGCACCAAAAGCACCAGCGGTATGCGCTTCATGCGCCGCAGGCGCTGCTCGCGCTCCTGCTCCGTCAGGGGCGCGGCGGGCGGGGTATTCGGAGTCAGAGTTTGACCTTGCCTGTCAGGATATCTTTCCACATCACCCAGTCGCCCATCAGGCTGTAGAGGGGGTATTTGAATGTCGCAGGTTTATTGTGCTCAAAAAAGAAATGTCCGACCCACGCAAAGCCATATCCCACCAGGGGTACCATCCAGAGCCATTTAAACTCGCCACTCCAGGCAGCGAATGCAATCACACCCAGCACAAGCCAGCTGCCCACGAAATGAAGCATGCGGCATACGCGGTGGGAATGTTCTTCAAGGTAGAAGGGATAGAATTCGCTGAAACTGGAATAAGCTTTTGGCATGTCGAAGTACCGGTATTGATCACGTGTATGCCATCCATCCTGCCAGAGACCTGCGCGGCGGGCAATTTCCTGGCATTGACCACGAGCCGGTGGTTGACGATACCGAGCTAAATCGGTACCTTAAGCGCCCCACCTGATGGGCGATTAGCTCAGTTGGGAGAGCGCTGCAGTCACATTGCAGAGGTCACTGGTTCAAGCCCAGTATCGCCCACCAATGAAATCAGTATCTTAGCTTAATCTAGCTCTCTCAGCATCACCTCTGGGGTGCATCTGGGGGTGCATAAAACCATTGCCCTCCACAGCTTTTTTAACAATTGACCATAATTCCGGAGCTACCTTTCATCACCCCCACCCCCCCTTATGCAGGTAGGAGTCCCGCTATTCCTGTATTGGTGATTTGGTCAGGCGATCAGGGGTTTTTGATATAGGTCAATTGGGTCAAAAAATTGGCCTATTCGGTCAAACATTGAGTCGCCGCTTGTGGCACGCTCCACGCCAATTAACCTCGTGGAGCAACAACCATGGCTCGTGTTTTGGCAATTCTCTTAATACTCATTCTCCTGCCCTCGCCGACAGTGGCACAAAACGTCAACGCTGGCGGCGGTAACTCCTTGCAAGCACAGGTGGAGGAACTCTACCAATTGGTCAGTGATTTGCAGGCCGAGAATGCGGCACTGCAGGCCTTAATCGAATCTAACACCTCTGCCATCACCGGCGTTGAGACTGATGTAGCAACAAATACTGACAACATTTCAACCAACAGCACCGACATTGCAACCAACGCGTTTGGCATCAGCGCCAACGTCTCTGCCATAGGCTTCAACGCGTTTGGCATCAGCGATAACGCGTCAGCTATCAGCGGATTGCAAACGAGCGCGGGCGAAAACCTCACCGCCATTGCAACCAACGCCTCTGGCATCAGCGGCAACGCCGAGGCCATTGCCGCCATAGATATCTCTGAACTGGAAAAAGCGGTGGCCTATTACGATGGCCTGCTGGCCGGGATTAGCCGTGAGGTGGTGATGGTCAATGACTACAGTGCCGGATTTCCCGGTACAGAGATAGAAGTCCCCACCCTGGTATTCAGCGGCATGAATGTGCAGATTGTGAATGGTCTGGAGGATACGAAAACCGCCAACGGCGCTGGAAACCTCATCGTCGGCTATAACGCGGAGAGAGATGAATTTGACACTTTCGATTTATCTTGCCCAGACGGCTATGGTTGCAACCGCCGCTGGGGATCGCACATGCTGGTCACGGGTGAAAAAAATAACTACACCTCTTTCGGCGGTCTGTTGGCTGGGCGTTACAACGAAACCAGCGGCAACTACTCATCCGTCAGCGGTGGGAATAACAACGAAGCCTACGGTTATGCCTCATCCGTCAGCGGTGGGCGTGACAACGAAGCCAGCGGCTTCTACTCATCCGTCAGCGGTGGGCATGTGAACACAGCCAGCGGCCTATACTCATCCGTCAGCGGTGGGATTCGCAAC
>CAXQNK010000087.1:0-5245 GCA_964225175.1 Candidatus Nitrosopumilus sp.
ATGGTGGTGCAAAACGACCACTACATCGACCAGGTTTTTCTCACACCAGGCACCCATGAAATCGAGAGCGACACGGATTTCGCCATGATCGCCATGCGCATCCGGGTTGACGCCAACGACCCGGAAGGCGCCGCGCGGGTCACTGCACTTCGGGACGCTACCGTGCTGTCAGTGGCAGGCAGCGAGATACATTCCCTGCCCGACTATGACCTGCAACAGTTGGAGGCATTGCGCCTCCAGTTGACCGATGAATCACTGATGCTGCCCAGCACCATTGGAATGCAGGGCGCCCGGGGCAGTGTGGAACCTCGTATGCACCTGCTGGGGACAGCTTACGGTTGGGGATTGCTCCCCGAACAAAATGCCGTTTACATCGGCTCACAAAAATTGCCGGGCGACGGTTGTTATACGGCCTCTTTCCAACGCCCGCCGTTCACCCCTCCCGGATTCTTCTCCATTACGATGTATGACAAGGATGGCTGGATCGTCAGCGAACGCGCCATCTTGAATGAGTTCAATATCGAATTTAATGAAGACGGTTCTTTCGATGCCTATTTCGGCGATTGTGGAGATACCGCAGTCAACAACCTGCCCATAACGGACGGGTGGAATTACGTCATGCGGATCTATCAGCCCAATATTGATGAAGCCGCCGAGTACCGGCTTCCGGACGCGCAAAGGGTGAACTGAGCTGATCTCCCGGGGATGAGCGCAGGCCCATCTGACTGGGGCTCAGAGACCTCCCGGCAGCAACGCTCCCCGGTCAGTATCGGGGAGGGGTGCAGGCTCGTTTGATCCACCAGGGCGGCAGACTTGCTCCGCCCTCGGCCAGAAGCGAAACAAGCAACTTTCTCAGTGTCAGGCAGTTCGGCGCCTCAAAGCCGTCGCCAAATACCGTGCCCGGTGGAGGCCCGCAAGTGTCGCGGTAGCCCGTATCATCTGCACTGGGGTCCGAACACCATTGGCCTTACAGGCGCAGCAATGCGGGATGCCGTTCGTACTGGCGCCAGAATGATCATCGCTGGTACTCGTGCCCTTGCCTACAGAGTCGCCGCAGGTAGCGGCATCCGTGCTCGCAAGCCGACCCATTCGTTTTTCATTTCAGACAGGAAACCAAACTCTCTGACGCGCTCTGGTACCACCACTTCGATGATCTTTGATTTGCGCTTTCGCATGATCTCCATCTCCAACGTGGCTCCTGACTCCAGTTCACGCAATTCTCGCATGAGGTCTGCCGGTTTATTGACGCGATTACCGGCAACCGTCAGCACAACATCTCCGCTCATGAGTTGCAGTTCGTTATCCTCGGCTGCCTTCAGGACAAGCACACCATGATCCGTCTTGAAATAATCTCCCAGGTTTTCGTCGACCTCAGCGAGTTCCAGTCCGCGAGTCATGGGCATACCGAGCCAGATATTGGCGCTGTGCAGCGCTTCTTCACCGATATCGGAGAAAGTTTCGTAATTGAATTCCCAGCCTTCGGGCGACACGTGAACTTCATGCTCACCGGTGCCTGAAATGATGATGCGCTTGCGCTCCAGGTCTTCCTGCAGTCGGTGCACCTTCTCTGCCAGTTCGGTTCGGTCAATCTCAGGCACTTCGATGATTTCCTCGATGGTGATGTGCTTTCCCGGCGCCATCGGTGCGGAAGGCAGACGAATCATCCTGGTCCAGCCAATCGGTTCACGCGCCTCGGCCGTTACATTGACGGTCTGCTCAGATCCATTCCTGAGAACAGTGATTTCCAGTTCATCACCCGGGTTGACGCCTTGCATGACTTCCAACAGAACCTTGCCGGCGTCGCTGTCATCGACTCCGGCGAGTTTCTTGCCCATCACGGAGACGATGATGTCGCCCTGTTCGATACCCGCTCTGTCGGACGGGCCATCAGGTGACACACCCAGTATCCTGACGCCTGTATCGTTGGATTTCCCAAGAACAACACCAATAAGGGCCTTGCTGCCCAGGCGAACCGTGGTCACGCTCGGCGCATTGCGGTGCAGGCGTTCCAGATCGCGATGTGCTCGAACGACTTCTCGGGACGCACGCCTGAGTTCTTCCTGAACGGCACTGAGCTCTCTGCGCATCACTTCCGACTCTTCGTGGTAAGCCCGCTCAGCCTCCTGTCCCGCCTCTCTTGCGGCTTCCATAGCCTCGGCCTCCTCGAGGCTGACCCGGGCGCGTACTTCAGCCGCGCGTTCGAGTTCTTTCCTTGCCTCCTCGACGGCGACCATGGCCGCTTCCCTTTCCTGTTCGGCTGCCAGTAAAGCCTGCTCATAGGCTTCCTGTGCCTCACGTTCCGAGCGGGATTCGGCGCTTGGAGCGTCCTGCGCCCAGGCCGGCTGCATGGCCAGGCCCAACAGAGCGATCAAGGCGACCTTTGATAAATTGCCACTGTTCATGTCGACTTTCCTCCGAATAATCACAATGAAGCCATCCTTCCGTATTCGCGTTCCCATTGCTGCTGATAAATCTGCGCCAGGTCCAGCAGCAGGTTGACCCTTTGCCCCCACAAGTTGATCGAATCAGGCGACACGCTCAGTCGCGTGTCCACCTGCGCCACCATGTCCTCGAGCTCAGCGACGTACACTGCTGAGGAAGCGGGTATCGAGCCGCTATGGGTACGAATTACTCGCAACTGCTTTTCCAGGGTTTGAGATACGGCAATCAGGTCGCTCAGCCCTTGGTCTTGATCCGGGGACGCATCTGGTTGCGCGATGGCGGCAACTTTTTGCGGCTGAATCGTCGGGGCCGGCGCCTGTGTTTTCAGCACTACCAACGCCACCAGCAGAACACATGCGGCGGTGGCGAGCGGGGCGGTGCGTCCTCTGAATGTCGATTTGGCGCGGGTGGATTCCTGCAAAGCTGCCTCGATCTGCTTCCAGCCGTCCCCAGGGGGTGTGATCGCGGGAAGTTTACTCAACCCCAGCGGGTCCCTTATTTCATGGTTTGACGATGTGTTCATGATGTACTCTCTACCCTGTCAGCTGGGTTTGTGCGGACCGCTCCCGGAACTCGATCATGGCTCTGACCCTCTGCCGCGCCCGGGCCAGTCGCGTTTTTGAAAAACTTTCCGTTTTGCCAAACATCTGCGCGATCTCGTTGTGCCGGTAGCCTTCCACGTCATGCAGCCAGATGACTGCCCTGTCTGCATGGCTGAGGCGCTGCAGAGCCTGTTCCAGGTCCATGGCGCGACCGATGGCCTCCTGATCACCGTCGGCCGATGCCTGGTAGTCTCGAAACTCCACCAGATCGGCTTTGGGCAATTTGCGCAAAGCGCTGATGGCATGATTCACCACCACGCGCCTCAGCCAGCCCCAAAACGGCGCATCACCGCGAAATTGCCGGATTCTGCGAAACGCGGTGATGAAGGCTTCGTGAGTGACTTCCTGCGCCAGTTCACGACAATTACAAACACGCATCGCGACGTTGTACGCAGCGGTTTGATAAAGTCGATAAATACGTTCCCTCGCCGCCATGTCCCCGTGTCGGGCACTGGCGAGTGTCAGATCGTCGACGACAATTTCGAATGCGTTTTCGGCCATTGTTTTATATGACGTTGGTTACCTCAAAAAGGTCGCAGAAATTTTCCCATGGTCCGGATATCTGAGAAAGCCACCGTTCGGGGGCTAAACGCAATGCTACATTCATCGCACCCTGGTATCCGGCCCAAAGGTATGCCATGCGATCAAGCTATCCATCGATAACATCACCAAGCCGGTTTGCCCGATTGAACAGTGATGTGGTTTATTCTTTCGATCCGCCTGTATAGAGTGGACTTACAAAGAACCACGACCCAACATCGGAGCACAAGATGCCGAGCCCTTCCACCCGAATTCTTACTGCGCCCAACTTCCGTTGGTTGATCGCCGAGACGCTGGTCATCGTGCTCGGTGTCCTGATCGCCCTGGGGCTTAACGATGCCTGGGTCGCCCGCGAAGAAACCAAGCTGGAAATCTCCTACCTTGAGCGTCTTGAGCAGGAGTTCAGGAGTGATCTTGCCTATATCCAGGAGGGATTCCAGCCCGGCGTCGCTCGAAAGAAGGCGGCCCTCGAGGCAATTCTACCGGTCATTCGCGGTGATCGATCATTACCTGAAGATCTCACAAGCTTCTTCATGGATATCTCGCTCGGCGGCATACTCTCAGCGTCCGAACGGCTCGATTTCGCCTCTGATGCGACTTTTGAGGATCTCAGGTCCACTGGCAATATGCGGCTTATCCGGGATACGGAACTTCGTCGCGAGATCGTGGACTATTACCGGGGTCTCGATAACGAGATTACTCGCATCGCGGGCCGCAATACTGGCTACGTGCAGTTCATTCATGGCGTGATCCCGGCCGAGTTGCGAAGTGACATGACGCTGGAGACGGTCAAGGCCATGGGCTTGCCGTTTGCTATCGCTCGCCTGACCAGCGATGAGTTTCGAATGGAGGCTAACGCCGAGTACAACAAGATGCTGCTGATGATGGCGATTCCGTTCGAGGAGACCATTCTTCAGATGATAGATCGCGTCGCGGCCTATCGAGAATCCATCGAATGACATGATTGCCTCGTTACCCGAGGCAGGCAACTGGATCGTAAGTTCCGTCTCGATCTGGATGAGACCTCCTGTCAGTTGAGAATACTCACTTAGAAGTTGGGCCCGTTTTTTGAGGCCAGGTCAGAGACTTGACTCCGCAAATTTCTACCCAGAAAAAAGCCCGCAGAATGCGGGCTTTTTTCGCCTTTTGGATGACGGTATCTCAAGGCTGAGCCGTACTGATCGTGACGCTTGGAATCGACCCGGTAAAGTGTGAATCACGCACGTTCTGAAATGCCGCTACGACCTGCGTCGCGTCGTCTTTGCCCACATCCGCGGTCTCGTCACCTGAGAACACAGCAGGCGTGGTGCGCTCTACTCGTCCTTCACTGACCTTCTCACCATTGACATAGAGCATTGCCAACCCGCCTTTACCCGGGCCACCGCCGTCGTAGGCGAACTCCAGCTTCACCTCGGCAGAACCTGCGGGCAGGGCTTTATCCGATGCGATGGTGTACTTCTCAAGCCCAAACCAGTTGTAGGTGTAGGCAGGTTTTCCGCCATCCATATAGAGTGCCCAGCCACCAAACTTACCACCCTGGGTCAGGATGATGCCGCGGTCGTTACCAACCAGCTCGACGTTTGCGGTGACCGTCTTGGACCGGTTCTTGATGTTGATGAACGTGTTCTCAAGCATGCCGTCCATGCCATCGGCTAGTGTCA
>CAXQNK010000088.1:0-35826 GCA_964225175.1 Candidatus Nitrosopumilus sp.
TTGTGCTGAGCGATTGGTATGCGCAGGGCAGCGTTCTGAAAGCGACCCAGGGCAGCTGCAGCCTTGAGAACCTGATCTTCGCCACCCATGAGAATGGCTGAGCCGAGCGGAACGCTACGGGGGGTATGCAAGGACTTCAGGGGGATTCGACCAGGCGTTTCAATTCCGAGTCTGTAAACCCTGCCCGCTGTCGCGCTTCAAGGTTGAACGGACCACGCAGCTGCGGTCCGAAGTGCTGTGCCAACAATTCGAAAAATGTTGTTTCCGGATTGACGCCCTCGAGATCGCAGCAATATCTGAACCAGCGGCTGCCAATGTCAACGTGCCGGACCTCCTCCGCGAGGATGATGTGCAGCAGGGCCACCGTATCGGCGTCGCCCGCCTGCTCAAGGCGCCGAATCATGCCCGGGGTGACATACAGCCCCCTCGCCTCAAGAACCCGTGGCACCAGCGCCATGCGCTCCAGGCACGAGCCCGCGGTTTTCTCCGCCATCTCCCAAAGCCCGTTATGAGCTTCGAAATCACCATACTGGTGTCCGAGCGCTGAAAGACGCTTTGACAGCATGCTGAAATGACGGGACTCGTCCTCCGCCACGCTGATCCAGTCCCGATAGTATTCATCAGGCATCCCGGGGAAACGGCACACCGCATCCAGCGCGAGATTGATGGCGTTGAATTCGATATGCGCTATGGCATGAACCAGAGCGGCCCGACCCGAAGTGTTTCCCAGGCGCCGCCGGGGAACGCGCTCGGGAGCCACCAGCGGCGGGCGTTCCGGTCGCCCCGGCGAAGCGACAGGCTTGCAGGACTGCTCGCCAGATAGCGTCATGGCGCCCTTGTCGACACCCTCGACGAGCCGGTGAACGGCCCGACACTTCTCGCGCGGGTCGCACTCCGCCAGGCAGGCTGCTGCAAGCTCCAGGCCGCTGCCCGCCCATTCATTGATTGGAGGGGTCTTATCGGACCCCTGAATCACAGGTTTCCGATCAGTGCATCTGCGAAACCGGATGTGGGCACTTCCGTTGCGCCCTCCATCTGCCGGGCAAAATCATAGGTGACGATACCCTGGCTCACGGTCTTTTCAAATGCCGAGGAGATCAACTCCGATACTTCCTGCCAGCCAATGTATTCAAACATCATGCAGCCTGAGAACATCAACGAGCTCGGGTTGACCTTATCGAGGTTTGAATACTTGGGTGCAGTACCGTGCGTGGCTTCGAAGACGGCGAGGTGGTCCGCAATATTGGCGCCAGGAGCAATGCCCATACCACCCACTTCGGCAGCGAGCGCGTCGGAAAGATAGTCTCCGTTGAGATTGGAAGTGGCGAGAACACTGAATTCGGCAGGCCTGAGCTGCATCAACTGGAACATGATGTCCGCAATCCGATCCTTGATGACGACTTTGCCTTCAGGACGCTGACCATCGTAACGACTCCAGAGCTCGTCCTCGGTCAGGGTATGGTCAGCGAACTCCTCGGCGGCCACCTCGTATCCCCAGTTCCTGAATGCGCCCTCGGTAAACTTCTGAATGTTCCCCTTATGCACCAGCGTCACGCTGTCATGGCCATGGTCGATGGCGTACTGAATGGCCTTACGCACCAATCGCTTGGTGCCGAAGGCAGAGATGGGCTTGATACCGATGCCCGCGCCCTCAAAGAATTCCGCGCCCATTTCTTCACGCAGAAACTTCGCCAGTTTTTCATTTTCCGGTGAACCGGACTGGTACTCGATGCCCGCATACACGTCCTCTGTATTCTCCCGGAACAACACGGCATTGACTTCCTCGGGGCGTTTCATGGGCGAGGGAACACCCTGGTAGTAGCGAACCGGCCGAACGCAGGCATAAAGATCCAGTTCTTGCCGCAACGAGACATTCAGTGAGCGAAAACCACCTCCGACTGGTGTGGTCAGCGGGCCCTTGATTGCCACCAGCAAGTCTTTGACGGCATCCAGGGTCTCTTCCGGGAAATAATCACCATCGTATATGCCCGCCGCTTTCTCCCCGAGGAACAACTCGGCCCAATGCACCTTGCGTCGCGCGCCGTAGGCTTTTTCCACAGCCGCATCCCAGATCCGCAAACTGGCCCTCGTGATGTCCGACCCGATACCGTCCCCTTCAATGAAACCAAGAATGGGGTTATCGGAAACCTTGAGGCGCTGATCCTGAACCGTGATTTTGTCGCCGCCCTCAGGCAGGCGGATATGACGATAGCTCATGAGAATATGTATCCTGTAATCTGGAAGAATTGCATTTCAATGCCGCATTATATCGCGTGCTTCGCACGGAGCGGGGACTTCAGCGCTTGAATGCCGCCTGATTAACGCTTGGTTAACCGACGGCATGCACAATCAGCTTCGAAACCCTCCTCGGACGCAATAGCCGAATCGACACAGACCATGATTCAACCCAGCGAACATGCACGTCGAGTGCCACGACATTGGTGGCCGATAGGGTGCCTGGCCATCGGTCTGCATGCCATGTTGCTGTTTGTTCCCGGACTTACACCACCAGCGCCTGAGCAAACAGATCCACTCGAAATTCGCTTTATCTCACCCGCCAGAACGGAGTTTGAAACGGTTAAGAAACCCCCAGGTAAAACGTCCACAGACAGGACAGAAAGGGCCCCGCCGGAGGCTGTAATCGCCTCAACCCCTGCGGTTGTCAGGTCACCGGAACGACAGGTGGAGACCGATTCATCCCGGCCGGTCAAGGCTCGCACAACACCCAACACCTTCCAACTGCTTGAGCAAATGCGGGCCCGAAAGCCCATGCACGAGAAAACCTCACCACTCATTCTCGGCTCAGATCGAATGTCCCATGCCAAGGCCCCTGGGCTTGAGCCTGTGCTGCCCGGCTTCGTCACGCCGTTCAGCGAAGTGTTTGTTGCCAGCTCAGAGGAAGTGCTGGATCAATGGATGGACCCTTCCGGGATGGTGCAGTCCGTCATCCGCCGTCGCGATGGCAGTGTGATCTGTGGCCGCGCCGATGCCTGGGATCCAATGAATCCGCTGTTTGAACCCATCGCGATCTATCGCCCCTGTGGCGGGGGCGGGCGGCGAACAAGCAGGGGCTCGCCCTTCGGGTTCCGATAATTACCGGTCTGGCGAAATTCGCCATTCTCTGCTGGATCGCGCCGCAATCCACGCCTGATTTCTGCCGAAGAAACCCTACACGGCGCGAGATAGGGTGCTGGCATGCCAATTGCATCTACCGGGTTAAGCCTTTCGAAAGGAGCATCACATGGCGCATCAACATGCGGCCCCGCTGATCGCGGCGGTCGCCAGCTTTTTTATCCCCGGCCTGGGCCAACTGCTCCAGGGTCGCTGGTTGATGGCCCTGATGATGTTCCTGCTGACCGGCTTGCTGTGGGTGATTTGGCTGGGCTGGGTCATCCATCTATGGTCAATCCTGGATGCAGCCTTACATCGTCCGGCGCACCGGTATTGCCAGTATCGAGACCGAACCGCCCACAGGAGCCAGTGGACTTGATTCAACCCGATGACTTGTCATCGCGTTTCCGTCGAGGCAACATGCCGTAAAGCGTTTCGAGACAGGCTGTTGAATTCGAATTCCTTACTCCTCATTCGCCCCGCCACACCCGCTGATGCTGAGCAGATCCTCGCTTTCATCCTGGAACTGGCTGAGTATGAAAAGCTCGCTCACGAGGTGGTCGCCACCCTGGATGATGTCGAACGCACGCTGTTCTCTGGAGAGCGACCCGATGCGGAGGTCGTGATTGCCGAGTGGGACAGCAAGGCCGCAGGTTTCGCACTATTCTTCCCCAATTACTCGACCTTCCTGGCGCGACCCGGGCTGTACCTCGAGGACCTGTTTGTACGTCCTTCGTTCCGTGGACGGGGGATTGGCAAGGCTTTGCTGATTCAGCTCGCGAGAATCTGTACCGAACGGCGCTATGGACGCCTGGACTGGTCCGTTCTGAACTGGAATGAGTCGGCCATAACGTTCTATCTTGGCCTGGGGGCGCGACCACTCGAGGCCTGGACACAATACCGGCTGGACGGCGAAGCACTCTCAGGGCTGGCTGGAACAGATCTCAGCGCGACATAAAATACCAGGCCAGGCGGGCCCAAAGCGCCAACAAAGTGATGCTGCTCATCAGGTACACCACGAATCGATGCGTTGCTTTGTTGTAGCTGATGTGAATTGCGCTGTGTATCACCCGCAGTACGACGAACATCCATGACAGGGTCACAATCACGGTGTCGTGAAGCATCAGGGCCAGAGACAGCACCACGGCAACATAGAACAACACCGGCATCTCGAACTGGTTGGCGAAATTGTCCGCGGCCGCCGTATTGTGCAGCAGGCGCTGCGCATCGACCCGACGCCTGAATTCCAGAGGATCAATTTTCTTCTGTCTGATTTCAGCAAGGCGAGTCTGGTACATCCGGAACCAGACCAGGAAGGTCAGCGCGACCTGGATGATGAGGGGATACAGTAAGGGCTTGTAAAACACTCCGACGACCTCCCAACACGGGGACTTTCATCATACCTAAAATGGGGAAATGGCATACGAGAGAGTTCAGATGTGCTCCATGCCGGAATCCAGGGGCAGTGACCAGTCAATCGGCGGCTGTCCGTGAGCTTCGAGCCACTGGTTGGCCCTCGAGAAATGCGCGCAGCCGAAAAAACCCCGACGGGCGGACAATGGCGATGGATGCGACGCGGTCAGCACATGATGGCGGCGCCGGTCTATCACACTCCCTTTCTGGAGCGCGTAATTACCCCACAGCAAAAACACCAGGCCATCACGTTCCGCGTTGAGAGCCCGAATGACGTGATCGGTAAAGCGCTCCCAGCCTTTTCCCTGGTGCGCTCCTGCGCGTCCACGCTCAACGGTCAGGACCGAATTGAGCAAAAGCACACCCTGCTCCGCCCAGTGTCGCAAATAGCCGTGATCAGGAGCAGGCAGGCCGAGATCATCCTCGATCTCTTTGAAAATGTTCAGCAATGACGGTGGCGTGGGCACCCCCAGCGGCACCGAGAAACTCAAGCCATGTGCCTGCCCGGGACCGTGGTAGGGATCTTGCCCGAGAATGACGACACGCACCGAGTCAAAGGGCGTGGAGTTCAGCGCGTTGAAAATCTTTCCGCCCGGCGGATAAATCACCGCACCCTCATTTTTCCTGGTCAGCAGAAATTCACGCAATTCATGCATGTAGTCCCGGGAAAATTCCGGAGCAAGCCGCGTCTTCCACGATTCCTCGAGCTGAATTTGACGTGCTGCATTCATGGTGTGGCGCTTGACCCTGTACAATTCGGCCCAAGGTACCAGATCAGACCATCAATACAAGGAATCGGAACATGGCCATCACCACGGATGTCGTCATCATCGGGGCAGGACCTGTCGGTTTGTTCCAGGTGTTCGAACTCGGACTCCTGGACATCAAGGCACACGTCATAGACTCGCTCAATCAACCTGGCGGCCAGTGCTCAGAGCTGTATCCGGAAAAGCCCATTTATGACATACCGGCCTATCCAGTGATCGGCGCCCAGGAGTTGATCGATCGGCTCATGGAGCAAATCAGCCCTTTTGGAGCAGAATTCCATTTGGGACAGACCGTGACGCAACTGGAGCGGCAGGAGGACGGACGCTTCCGCCTGGTGACCTCAACGGGTACTGAATTCGATACCGCCGCCGTCATCCTTGCCGCGGGACTGGGTGCATTCGCCCCCCGACGCCTTCGAGCGCCCGGCGCCGCGGACTGGGAGGACACGCATATCCATTACAAGATCACCGATGCAGAACGCCTGAACGGCAAGAACATCATGATCCTTGGCGGAGGCGACTCAGCGCTGGACTGGACACTGGAGCTCCACGGCAAAGTGAGTTCGAATACACTGGTACACCGGCGGCTTGAATATCGCGCGCAGCCGGCCTCGGTCAGCAAGATGAAAGGACTTTGCGACGGCAAGAGCCTGCGCGAATTTCACGGTATGGTGCGTGGCGTGCTCAGCGATGAGGACGGTTTCAGGGGCTTGCAGGTTGCCGATGGAGATGGGGAACTGCACGATGTTCTGGCCGAGGAGGTATTCGTCTTCTGGGGCCTGTCTCCAAACCTTGGGCCAATTGCCGAGTGGGGATTGGAAATCGAAAAACGCCAGGTCCAGGTCAATACAGAGAATTTCCAGACCAATGAGCCTGGTATTTTCGCGGTTGGTGATATCAACACCTACCCCGGCAAGAAAAAACTGATTCTCTCGGGCTTTCACGAGGCAGCGCTCGCCGCATTCGGCGTTCAGAAGTTACTGCACCCGGACCAACGCGTGTTCCTGCAGTACACCACCACCAGCCCCGTGATGCACAAACGCCTCGGCGTGGAAGACCAGGCGCCAAAGCATCGCTAAACGCCGATATCCTCGTTCCAGAGCTCTGGGTGTTCGGCAATAAAACGCTGCATCAACCCGATGCAACGTGCATCCTGAACCACCGTCAGATCCACGCCCCGGGAGCGCAGCAGGGCCTCCTCGCCCATGAAGGTCTGGTTCTCGCCGATCACAACACGGGGTATGCCGTAAAGGAGTATCGCGCCGGAACACATGGGACAAGGCGAAAGCGTCGTGTAAAGCACCGATTCGCGGTACACACAGGCGGACTGACGGCCCGCATTTTCCAGTGCGTCCATCTCACCATGCAAGACCGTGCTGCCCTGCTGGACACGACGATTATGACCCCGTCCGATAATGCGGCCCTTGTGGACGAGCACTGAGCCAATCGGCACGCCACCCTCGAGCGCGCCCTCTTGCGCCTCTGAAATTGCGGCTTCAAGAAATTCTTCCATTTTCCAAGCCTGAATTTGATCTCCAAGGGTCGTACAATACCCTAATACAGAGGACCCGGCGGATTCTCAGCCCGCCAAACAACTGCTCAGGAATGCATCATGAAACTGCTCGACGACACTCCCCAGGCCCACGCTGTCAACTCGGACTACCAGGACATGCTGGCCTCTCGCAAGAAAAATTACCTGCCATTGGCGCTGTACCACGACACACCCCTGCACCTGGTGAAGGCAAAAGGCGAGTATGTCTGGGATGGCGAGGGGCGTCGTTACCTGGACTGCATTGGCGGCATCGTGTGTATCTCGGCGGGTCACAATCATCCCACCATAAAGGCCAAATTGATCGAAATGCTGGAGAATGATGAGATTCAACACACCAGCACGCTGTACCTGAGCCGTCATCTTATTGAACTCACGGAGGCCATGGTAGAGCGCGCACCCCAGGGGCTTGATCGCGCTGCATTCACCAACTCAGGCTCTGAAGCCAATGAGCTGGCCTTCATGTGCGCGCGCAACGCCACGGGCGAGAACATCATCATCAACCTGCGCCACAGCTACCATGGCGGCACGGCGGCCACGCTCGCCCAATGTGGGCACCACACCTGGCGCTTCCGCTCTCAACCCGTGACGAACGCGGTCAGCGCAATGGAGCCATACTGTTACCGGTGCCCGTTCCAGCAAAAACCAGACAGCTGCAACCTGGAATGCGCGCAGAATGTCGAAACCACCATCCAGACCGCCACGCACGGCGCCATTGCCGGCATGGTCGTGGAACCGGTTATGGGCGTTGGCGGTTTCATTACGCCCCCCGACGCCTACTTCACCGAGGTCACGGACATCGTGCATCGTTATGGCGGCAAGTACATCTCCGATGAGGTGCAGACCGGCGCTGGACGCTGCGGTAATGAATTCCTGCTGTCAAAGGAACTGGGCATTGATTGCGACATCGTCAGCATGGCCAAGGGCCTCGGCAATGGCACGGCCATCGGCGGAGTGGTGATGAAGAGCGATATTGCCGATGCTCTGCAGGGAAAAATGTATTTCAACACCTTCGCCGGCGACCCGATGCAGGCCGCCCAGGCCAAGGCCACCATGGACGTCATCGCTGAGGAAAACCTGAGCGCTAATGCACTCGTCATGGGACAGCGAATCGTTGACGGCATCAAGGACATGATGAGCCGACACCCCCTGATCGGAGACGTACGCGGGCGGGGGCTGTTGCTTGGCATGGAACTGGTGAAGGACCGGAACACCAAGGAGCATGCCGTTGAAGAAGCGGCTCGCCTGATGGACCTGTGCAAAGATCGAGGCGTACTGCTGGGCAAAGGCGGCTTGCGGGGCAACGTGGTGCGTATCGCCCCGCCGCTGACGATCAACGCTGAGCAGGTGGATCACTTACTGACCGTGGTTGACCAGGTATTGACCGATATCGAGTCGGCTGCCTGAGGCGGCGCTCCGGGTTTGTGCATCAGCTTGTTGCACGGGCCGGACATCTCGCCCGCCCTCAAGCTCGAGATGCTGCGCTGCGCGCGGCCCTGCCCAGCCAAGGTTCAAGACTACGGGGCCAGCACGACCAGCCCCGAATCCACAATTGGCTGAACAGTTCAGCTCGAGGGCTTTCTGAACCGCAAAGTCATGCGGTCGCTTTCCCCGATGGCAGCATATTTTTCCCGATCCTCGTCACCCAAAGCGAAGCCCGGTGGCAGAGTCCACACGCCCTCGGGGTGGTCACGCGTATCAGCGGGGTTGGCATTGATTTCCGAGCGGGCCTCAAACACCAGGCCCGCCGCCTCAGCGATGGCGATGACCGCCGACTCAGGCACATAGCCCATGGGGACAGATGCTTCGGAATCAGCGTCCTCCGCCGCACGATGCTGGACGACTCCAAGGACACCACCCGGCTTGAGCACGCGAGCGAACTCGTTGAATATATCCTGGGCCTGCCCGTTGCGAATCCATCCGTGGGTATTGCGGAAGGTCAGGACCATGTCCTGTGAATCAGCATTGCCCAACGAGGCGGACTCAGGGGGTGAAAAGTACACCACTTTCACCCGATCATAGACATCCGGTCGCGCATCGAATGCGGTTTGCATCTGTTTTGGTCGCTCGTACCGGTAGGCGGGCTGGCCTTCAACGTTCGGGTCCCAGGTAGCGATTGTCATGGTTCCCGAATCCCTCAAGACCGGGGCGAGCACCTCTGTATACCAGCCCCCTCCCGGCCAGATCTCCAGAACAGCCATGTCTGGCGTGAGGCCGAAGAATTCCAGTGTGCCCACCGGGTGGCGGTAGCGATTCCGATCGGTGCTGGTCTCTGAGCGATGATCGCCCCACATCGCCAACTCGATGTGCCCACCGACACTCATGCCGGCCAGCACCGTGCTGCTGGCCAGCAAAAAGCCACAGATCAGGTTAATTCGTTTCATTTAAGTAGTCCTCCCAAAAACATTTCTGCCAATTAACGAGTTGGCCCCGGAATCGATCTGGAGCATGGCTATGGATCTGCAACCTTGTCTGCATCGCCCGGGACAGTCGCCGCATCCCTGAGCCGCTCAATGACCCGTGAAACGGCTTGCGGGGAAGACGTCCGCCCCGCGAATAATACGTAGAGTGAAGGCACAACGAACAGTGTCAAGACTGCGGAAATCGTCACGCCATAGACCACCACGATGCCGATGGGCTGACGTGATTCCGCTCCGGCTCCTGTTCCGAGCAGCAGAGGCAGCGCACCGAAAGTCGTGCACGCGCTCGTCATCAGGATGGGGCGCAAGCGCACCGATGCGGCCTCAACGACTGCATCGCGCAATTCAAGGCCGCGGTCTCTGAGCTGGTTGGCGAATTCAACGATCAGAACACCATTCTTGGCAGCCAATCCGATCAGCAGGATGGCTCCGATCTGGCTGAAGACGTTGATGCTGCTGCCGTAGGCCCACAAGCCCAGCAGTGCGCCCGTTATGGCCAGCGGCACCGTCACCAGGATCACGAGCGGGTTGATAAAGCTCTCAAATTGCGCGGCGAGAACGAGGAAGACAATCAACAGTGCCAGGGCAAAGGTCAGTGCCAGGGAATTCCCGGAATCAAGGAACTCCCTGCTCTCCCCATCCCAGCTCGTTCGGGCGCTCGCCGGCAGTGTCTTCGCGGTCAGCTCGGAGACTTTCTCGATGGCCTCGCCCAGTCGTACGCCGGGAGCCAGACCCGCAGAAAGGGTAATGGAGCGCATCCGGTCATAACGATTCAGCTCGTCCGGGCCGGCCTCTTCCGATACGACCACAAGATTGGACAAAGGCACCAGCTTCCTGGTCTCCTCGGAACGCACATAGAGATTCACCAGGTCGTCGGTGCTCGAACGGTCCTGATCGCTACCCTGAAGCACCACGTTGTATTCCCGGCCCCGATCCACATAGGTCGTCACAACCCGGGAGCCCAACATTGTTTCCAGGGTTCGTCCCACGTTGACCAGCGATACACCCAGCGCCGCAGCTCGGTCGCGATCAATCGAAACCTTCATCTGGGGCTTGCGCTCGCGAAAGTCACTGTCAACGTTTCGCAATTCCGGCATGGTCTCCATCTCCGCCACCAGGAGATCGCGCCATTGCTTGAGCTGCTCGTAATCCGGCCCGCCAAGAACCAGCTCCAGCGGCGTGCCATCGCCGCGGATTCCCAGTGCGCGTGGCGTGCGGACAAATATCCGTGCCCCGGGGATATCCGCAAACCCCTGTGTAATCCGTGCGATGATCTCCCGGTCGCTTTCCTCCCGAGTGTTCCAATGCTCAAGCAGCGCCATCACCAACGCACTGTTCACGGATGAACTGCCCCAGGAGGGAAGCCGGGTCAGGTAACGGCGTACCGATCGACCCTCACCCATTTCCGCCTCGACCAGCGCTTCGAGTTGGCGCGTCGACTCATCGGTGAATTCCAGTGAAGAGCCCTCCGGCGCCCTGAGGCTGATGAAAAAGGCGCCGCGATCTTCGTAAGGTGCATATTCCGACGGCAAACGTTCCAGAAGCGCCGCTGAGAGTGCCGCAAGCAGGACGGTTCCCAGCAAAACAGCTTTTGGCCAATTAAGCACCCGCTCAAGCAGCGTGCGATAGTGACGCATCAGCCACTTGAAAAAGCGGTCGACAAGGGCCGGAAGACCTTTTCGCAACTCCGTGCCGCGAAGCATTTTTGAGCAGAGCATGGGTGTCAGGGTCAAGGCCACCAGGCTGGAGAAAAGCACCGCAGCGGCCAGCGTAAAACCAAATTCCCGGAACAGCCGACCCACATCACCGTCAATAAACGACAGCGGGACGAACACGGCAATCAGCACACCGGTTGTGGCCACCACAGCGAAACCGATCTCATTGGCTCCGTCGAGCGCTGATAACAGCGGCTTCTGCCCCGCCTCTATACGCCGGTAGATGTTCTCAAGAACCACGATGGCGTCGTCCACGACCAGCCCGATGGCCAGGACCAGCCCCAGCAGGGTCAAAACGTTAATCGTGTAGCCCAGAACATTCATGACGATAAACGTTGCGACCACGGAAACTGGCACCACCACCGCTGGAATCAGTGTTGCGCGCAGCGATCCGAGAAAGACATAGATCACGATTAGCACTAGGGCGATGGCCACCGCCAGCGCGCGGTAAACCTCTATCATCGAGGCTTCGATAAATTCGGAGCGGTCGTAGTTGAAACCGATCGTCATACCATCAGGCAGCTCAGGCGCCAGTTTTTCGACTTCGGCGCGAACCGCCTTGGACACGAGCACGCTATTGGCCTTGGACAGCTGTGAAATGGCCAGCGAGACCGCTTCCACACCATCAGAGCGAGCTTTGCTCCGCTCATTCTCGGCCCCCACGCGAACTTCCGCGACGTCGCCAAGCCGCACGAGCTGGTTGTCCATGCCACGGCCAATCACCAGCCGGCTGAAGTCACCTTCCGTGTCAAAGCCTGTATCCGTGCGCAGTGTAAATTCACGTGAGACGGACTCTATCCTGCCTGCAGGCAGCTCAATATTTTCCGCGCGCAGCGAGGATTCAACATCGCTCACGGTGAGCCCTCTCGCAGCAAGGGCCTCACGGTCCAGCCAGATGCGCATCGCATAGCGCCTCTGACCTGAAATGCGCACACGGGCGACACCCGGGACAGTGGACAGCCGATCCACCAGGAAGCGGTCGGCATAATCGGTGATTTCAAGCCCGCTCAGCCGGTCTGAGGAGAGATTCAGATACATCACCGCCTGTGAAGTGTTGTCCTCCTTGGAAATTTCAGGCGGTTCCGCCTCGAGAGGCAATTGGTCGACCACTCGAGAGACCCGATCGCGAACATCGTTCGCCGCGGCATCGATATCCCGGGAGAGTTTGAACTCTATACGGATATCTGAGCGCTCGTCCCGGGAGCTGGACGTGAGTTTCTCGATGCCCTCGATACCAGCTATTTGGTTTTCGATCACTTGCGTCACCTTGGTTTCGACCACCTCAGCCGAGGCGCCCCGGTAACGCGTGTCAATGGAAATTACGGGAGAATCGACATCGGGATACTGCCGAACCGGCAGGTTCCACATGGAAGCCAGGCCGAGGATCAAGAGCAGCAGGGAAATGACGGACGCCAGGACGGGCCTGCGAACCGACTTTTCTGACAGGATCATGAATCCAGACCCAGCGTGCTGATCACGCGCACCGGCAGACCGTCGCGGGCTTTCTGAGTGCCCTGAACGATGATCCTTTCACCGACGGAGAGACCGTTCGTTATTTCAACCTGGCCGGGTCGCCGCCGGCCAGTTTCCACCAGTCGCCGCTCGACAAGTTCGCCCTCTCCCACCACGAATACGTATTGCTGGCTGCGGTCCGGCACCAGCGCCGCCTCAGGCACCAGCAGCGCGTCTGTGACCTCGCGCAGCAGCGTCACCGTCAGGAACATTCCTGCGCGAAGGCGGCCTTCCGGATTCGGAATCTTGGAGCGGACAATCACGGTTCGCGTCACCGGGTCCACTCGCGAGTCAACCGACGTCACCTGGCCCAGGAAATCGATATCGGGCCAGGCCGCGCTGCGCGCTATGACGTCAAGTCCCCGTTCAAGGCGGGACAGGAATACCTCTGGAACATCAAAATCCAACTTGATCGAACCGGTATCGTCCAGGGTGGTGATCACCGTTCCGGGCGTCACCACAGAACCCACACTGACCCGTCGCAACCCCAGCCAACCGGCAAACGGCGCCCGTATGACGGTGTCCTCCAGGCGCGCCTCCGCCGCAGCCAATGCGGCGCGGGCGGCTTCGCGCTGAGCCTCGAGTTGCTGCAATTGCGATTCAGAAACCGCCTGTGTCTTGTAGAGCTGCTGCAAACGTTTGAATTGTGCCTCGGTTTCCACGACGGTGGCGCGGCTGGCTGCGTAGTCCGCCATCGGCTCCACGTTCTCCAGCTCGGCGAGCACTTGACCGGATTCCACCCACTGGCCCTCGTCAAAATTGATTTGGGTCAGCTTTGCGGTGATTTCCGGCCGGATTTCCATGGCCTCATTGGCGCGGGCATTACCCAGCGCTTCCACGGCCAGCGGAAAGTCCTGCTCCGTCGCCACAGCGATCACCACACCGGGCGGACCGGCATCCCGTCCAGGCGGGCCCTGAGCGACCGCCCCGGGGAGCAGGGCTATACTCAGAGTGGCGGCAAACAGGGCGTGTTTCATCACGGTATCCTCGTCGCACAACTGTCAAGCAGCCGTCAGCGTGCAGTGTGTATGAGCTCAACGTTCGCGGCAAGTCCGTCTCTGGTCGCGCGCAAGCGCCACCCATCTGCCGGACCGTCCGTTAAACGCTGATAAATTACCGCAAAGTGGTGAAAAAAGTGCGAAAAAACGGCCCAAACAGTGGCCCCGTTCGCCCTGGTGTTCCAAGCTCACCGGGTCTGGCTTTGCTGAAACGATCGTGGCCCGCCTTCGACTATTCGAGCGCAGCGGACAGCAGCGGCCACAGGTTCTCGAGCAACATCGGCTGTGCAAGCGCGTTGGGATGGATACCATCAGACTGCATCAACTCAGGATCGAGTGCCACCCCCTCCAGGATGAAGGGATGCAAAGCTATGTCGTGCTGGGCGGCAAGCTCAGGATAGATGGCCTGGAAACGTTCCGTGTAGGCTGCACCGTAATTGGGCGGCAACATGATGCCTGCCAGGACGATTTGGGCACCTGCTTCCTTGCTGGCTAAAATCATGCTCTCGAGGTTACCGCGAGTGACGTCTATACTCAGCCCGCGCAATCCATCATTGCCCCCGAGCTCAATGACCACTATATCTGGATGGTGCCGGGTCAAAAGACGGGGCAATCGCGACCAGCCACCCTGTGTCGTATCTCCGGTAATGCTGGAGTTGATGACGCGGCACGGACGGCCTTCGTCATCGAGGCGTTGTTGCAACAGACTGGGCCACGACTGTTCCAGTCGCATGTTGTAACCCGCGCTGAGGCTATCGCCCAGCACCAGGATGCTACAGTCGCTCGCGGAGGCAATAGATGCGCTGGAGAGAAGGAACAACCAGGAAACACAACGAGCAGGCAAATTCATGAATGCAGATCACCCCGTTTTGGCGGCCAAAGCCCTCACCAAGCGTGTCAGTAGCCCGGAAGGCGAGCTCACTATTCTCGATCACGTCGATGTCGCCGTGCAAGCCGGAGAGAGCGTGGCCGTAGTCGGCGTGTCCGGGGCCGGCAAGTCTACCCTGCTTGGACTGCTGGCGGGACTGGATGTTCCCACTTCAGGTCATGTTCGACTGGAAAGCCATGACCTGTCCGCACTCGACGAGGATGGACGAGCCGCCGTGCGCGCCGACCATGTGGGCTTCGTCTTTCAGTCCTTCCACCTGATTCCCTCGTTAACCGCGCTGGAAAACGTCATGCTGCCCATGGAGTTGGGCGATCATAAAGATCCCGGCGGCGCCGCGCTCGAAACCCTGGAGAAAGTCGGGCTCGGTGCCCGAGCGGGCCACTACCCCCGCCAGCTTTCCGGAGGAGAGAAACAACGCGTCGCCATCGCCCGTGCCTTCGTCGTTCAACCCAAGGTGCTGTTTGCCGATGAGCCGACGGGTAATCTCGACCAGGGCACCGGTGAAAAAATCGTGGAACTGTTGTTTCGCCTCAATCGTGAAACCGGCACCACGCTGATCCTCGTCACCCATGATCTCGGCCTGGCGAGTCGTTGTGACCGAATCCTGCACATGGACGCGGGTCGCATCAACCGCGAAGAGAGAACCCGCTCATGAACAGTCTGCGTCTTGCGGTGAGGCTGCTGTTCCGGGACTGGAAGTCAGGGGAACTCGTTGTGTTGGGCACTGCGCTTGTGGTCGCGGTGGCCGCTTTGACCGCGGTGGCATTTCTTACTGACCGGGTAGGACAGGCCGTGCAAATGCGCGCGGCAGAGTCACTGGCGGCAGATCTGCGGCTCTCCTCCGGGCAAGCCCTGCCGCCGGAATATCTCGACATGGCCACCGAGGCCGGCGTGGATTCCGCCGAGGTCGTATCCATGCCGAGCGTGGTGTTTGCAGGCGAATCCAACACGCTGGCGGCCATACTTGCCACGACCGAGGGCTATCCATTGCGCGGGGCACTGAAAACTGCCCCGAAGCTGCTCAGCCCCGCCACGCCCACGGGGGATATCCCCGCCCCGGGTGAGGCCTGGGCTGCTCCGCGCCTGCTCGCGCGCCTGGGCGTTGATGTTCCGGTCACGATCGAGGTGGGCAGAACGCCGCTGCGCATCACCCAGGTTCTGGATTTCAGACCGGATGAAGGATGGAATTTTGTCGACCTTGCCCCGACGCTACTGATCAATCACAAGGACCTCGCTCGCACCGAGCTGATCCGACCGGGCAGTCGGGTCCGTTACCGGCAGCTGTTCTCCGGCGACCGGGCTACGCTGTCGGAATTCAAATCGGATCTGCAGGCGCTTCTGACTGATCGAGAGCGCCTGCGCGACATCAGTGATACCAGCCCGCAGATTCGCTCGGCCATGGACCGATCGGGGCGGTTTTTGAACCTGGCTTCCCTGATCAGTGTCTTGCTGGCCGCGATCGCCGTTGCCATGGCGGCAAGACGTTACTCAGTGCGCCACCGGGACAGAACCGCCTTGCTCAAGTGCCTGGGTGCGCAACAGTCTTTCGTTCTCCAAACCACCCTGCTGCAGTTGATCCTCATGGCAGTGATTGGCGGATTGCTCGGATCGGCACTCGGATACGCCGCCCAGTCTGGCTTGGCGTGGCTGTTAAGAGATCTCATCGCGGGAGCCTTGCCGGCTCCGGGCATTGCACCGGCCCTGCTGGGACTGGTTACGGCAATTGCCATCGTGGGCGGTTTTGCGCTACCGGATCTCATGCAAATGGGGCGCACACCGCCCCTGAGAGTGCTCCGTCAGGACGTCGCACCTCCCCCACTTCGTTACAACGTCAGTGTGGCCGCTGCCGTGGGCACCATTTTTCTACTGCTGGCCTGGATTGTCAGGGACACACGGCTGATGCTGGGGATCGCGGGTGGACTGGCAGTTACTTTTGCCGTGCTGGGCGCTGCCGGCTGGGGGCTGGTTCGTTCCTTGCAGAATTTCCGGGGCGCAGCCGGCGTGGCATGGCGCTACGGACTGGCCAACCTCTCGCGGCGCGGTCGTGAAAGCGTGGTGCAGATCGTCGCGTTTGGGCTGGGCATCATGGTCCTGATGCTCCTGACGCTGGTTCGCAATGACCTCATGGACAGCTGGCGCGCCAGTCTGCCTGCGGATGCGCCCAACCAGTTCCTGATCAACATTCAACCCCAAGAGGTCGATGGCATGGCGGCATTCCTTGCCGAACAGGGCATCGAGGCACCCCGCTTCACGCCCATGGTGCGTGCACGCATGACCGAACTGAACGGTGAAAGC
Organism: Candidatus Nitrosopumilus sp.; assembly: GCA_964225175.1. Classification (GTDB taxonomy): domain Bacteria; phylum Pseudomonadota; class Gammaproteobacteria; order Xanthomonadales; family SZUA-36; genus WTJD01. The sequence goes on from CAXQNK010000088.1 coordinate 16,670, forward strand.
ATCACCCAGGTCACTTTCGAGGATCCACAGGGTGAGCGCTGGGCGAGAAGAGATGCCAATCTGACCTGGTCCGATACGATGCAGTCCGATAACACCCTGGTGTCCGGGCAGTGGTGGGCACCTGACACCAGTGCCTCGGAAGTATCCGTCGAAGTGGATTTTGGTCGCGAAATGGGCCTGGAACTCGGCGATGAGGTCGCTTTTGACGTCGCCGGAGAAACGGTCTCAGCAACGGTCACCAGCTTCCGAACAGTCGAGTGGGATTCGTTCAGACCTAACTTTTTCATGGTGTTTTCGCCACCTGCACTGGAGGGATTTCCCGCGACTTACATCAACAGCCTCTATTTACCTGAGGGTCGCGAGCGCGTGGTGATTGATCTCATGCGCCAGTGGCCCAGCGTGACCGCCATCGACCTGGAGGCAGCTCTCAGCCAGGTTCGAGACGTGATGGACAAAGCCGCGGTCGCCGTCCAGGCCGTATTCCTGTTCACCCTGGTGGCGGGTCTCATGGTGCTCTGGGCCGCGGTGCAGGCCACCCGGGACGAGCGCACCTATGAAAGCGCCATGTTGAGAACCTTGGGCGCCCGAAGAAACCGGGTACTGTGGGGGGTCGCGGCGGAATTCCTGGCCATCGGACTCCTTGCTGGCGTGTTGGCCACGGCCGGTGCAACCCTCGGCGGCTACCTGCTGGCGGTTCGGCTTTTCGAACTCGAATTCCAACTCAATGTTCCTCTGTTGATTGCCGGACCCATCGTCGGCATGGCCTTCGTGGGTCTTGCCGGAATGCTGGCCACCTGGCGCGTGATTCGCAATGCGCCGGTTAGCGTTTTGCGGGCCGCATAAAAAAATGGCCGGGAGAGCCCGGCCATTTCCAAACATCTTTCTGCCTGCAATCAGAGGCCGAAGTCTTTTCTGAACTCGAGGCCCCAGATGCGCGGCTCATTGACGAACCCGGTGTTGTTAGAGAAATCAATGAACCCTTTCACGTTGTCCTCGTCGGTGATGTTGCGACCGAACAGCGCTAAGTCCCAGTTATGCCGGTTGTCGCGCATTCCGAACTTGATGCCACCATCGATTTGATCATTGGTCACAAACTCGGGCGAGTAGTACAGGGGCATCAGGATTTCGCCATACCAGGTCCAATCGGTGAAGACATAAAACTCACGGCTGTCACCGAAGGGAATGGCCCATCGTGCGGTAAGATTCCAGTTGCTCTTTGGTGTGCGCGGCAGCGGGTTGCCGTTGATGGACACCTGCCCGTTTGCATTGCGCCAGCCGTAAGCTTCACATAGTCCGGAGCCGCAAGGCACCACGTACAGGTCGGGATCTTTGATCTCTGTGTCGTTGTAAGCGAAACCGAAGGTCAGCAACAGGTTGTCTGTGGGCAGTACCTGCATGTCAAGCTCCAGACCGGTGGCCTCTGCCTTCGAGGCGTTGATGACCTGGTTGGAGTTGGAAGCACCCCCGATAATCGAGAGCTGGATGTCGTCCACCGTGTAGTGGAACAATGCAGCGCTCAAGCGCATGCGGTTGTCCATCAGGTCCGCCTTGTAACCGACTTCATAGGACACGACGGTTTCGGAGTCAGCGACCGTTGGCGTTTCAAGGAACGCAACATCACGCCCCTGTATGGTTGGACCGCGGAAGCCAGAGGCTACACGACCATAAAGCAAGGATGATTCACCCAGGTCGAAACTGGCAGCCAGGTCCCAGCTCACGGCCTCATCAGACACCGAGGTTGGGGGCGCAATGAACTCGGGGATGCCCAGATCCAGCCATAACTGGCCGAACTGTGCCACTTCGTAGTCGCGCTTGTCGTCGGTGTAGCGCAGACCGGCTGTCAGCTTGAACCGGTCCGTGAATTGGTAAGAGCCTTGTCCGAAAACAGCCCATGCCGAGTTGTCATGACGCACGATGGTGTTCTGTACGGATGCAAAACCAAACGATGCGAAAGACTCGGTCTCAACCTTCAGGCTGGAATCGAAGTAATAGAATCCGGCCTGCCAGGTCAGCGGCCCTTCGGGTGAACTCGCAAGGCGGAATTCCTGCGTCACCTGGTCGGTATCGGCACCGTCTTGGGTCACTGAAGGTATGATAATCGTGCCAGGGAAGGTCGGTGTTGGGCAGCAACCGAATACCGGTGCGGCCGGGTCATAGTCGATGCCCGGGGGTGGCGTCGCTGCGCCTGAAAAATCCACCACGCCGCCATCGATGTCGCCCCGGCTGTAGCCATCGGCTGACTGCACGGAGGTGATGGAGGTAAAACTGGCACCGTTATCGAACATCCACTCGAGGTTCAAGGTTACGCCCCTGCCATCATACTCCTGCGGGTTGTTGTCTCCTCCATCGAAATACACCGTGTCACGCCGATAGTTCCGATTCAACTCATTGCTGCCGGTATTGAAGATGTTCGCGCGGAAGATAGAGGCCGTGCCCTCCAGTTGACGGCCTTGCATCATGAGCAAGCCGCGGAAATTGTCGCCGGGCGCCCACTGTAACTGCAAGCGCGCCGCTTTCTCGTCATAGTTGCCCATCGCGTCGTCCTGACCCGTGAAACCATTGTTGATCCAGTTGTCACGCTTGCGATAAAGCACCGAAAAACGGGCCGTCGTGTCACCAATGAACTGTCCGCCCATCGCGGCTTCAATATCCATGGTCCCGTAACTGCCATAGGACACTGCGGCAAAACCCTCGTTTTCCTCAGTGGGCCGGCGTGTCGAGACCTTCACGATACCCGCCGTCGTGTTGCGTCCGAACAAGGAGCCTTGGGGACCACGCATGACTTCGACCTGGTCGATATCGAACAGTGGGAATGATTTCAGCACCACGTTCTCAAGCACAACGTCGTCCATGATGTAAGACACCGGCTGCGAGGCGGCGAGATCAAAATCAATATTGCCCAGCCCACGAACGTAGAAACGGGGCGCGGAGCGACCGTTGGACGATTCGAGATACAGCCCGGGAACACGACCGGAGAGAGCCAAAACGTCCTCACCGCCACTGAACAGGCTATCCAGCCGTTCACCATCCAGGGTCGCAATGGAGATCGGAACCTCCATCAGACTTTCCTCGCGGCGGGTCGCCGTGACGGTGACCTCTTCCAATGACGTGACTCCAGAATCTGAATCCTCGTCAGCGATGGCCATACCAGCCATTCCCAGTACCATACCGACGCACGCGCTGTGCAAAGCGGCACTCCGCAATTTATTATTCAAAAACATCACTAAGAACCCTCGTTGACTGTTGGGCTCATTTTTACCCGGCACTGCTTGTGCGCTTAGTTTGACTTTTAATTATCCGATGTCGGGGTAAAAATGGCGAAATTGCCGCGGTGCTACCACCGCGACTCGTTTATACCACATTTACGGTTCGACTCAAATCCACTCACTCGCAATGGCGTGGTGCGACGGGTCAGGCAGAGCGCAGAAAATACCCAACGGACGGGGTGCGTCCCAAGTCAGAGCATGCCAGAATAAAGTCCGAACACTGGCAGGATAAGACATGGACAAACGCCTGATCCATCTCTACAACGACTACATTCATGGCCAAATGACGCGTCGCCAATTGTTGTCCCGGGCGAGCCAGCTTGTCGGCGGTGCCGCTGCGGCTGGCGCGCTCTTACCAGCATTGCTCCCGAATTACGCCATGGGTCAGCAGGTGGACCCCAAGGATGAGCGACTGATCGCGAGCCATATCAGCTACGACGGCCATTCTGGACCTGTGACGGCTTACGTGGCGCGCCCGGCACGATCAAAAGGGCCATTGCCCGGCATCCTGGTCATTCACGAAAACCGGGGGCTGAATCCACACATCGAGGATGTGGCACGGCGCGCCGCATTGGCGGGCTTCGTCGCATTAGCTCCCGACGGACTCAGCCTGATCGGCGGAGCGCCCGCCGACCAGGAAGCTGCCCGTGACGCCTTCTATGCTGCTGACATACAGACCATCACCGCGGACCTCATCGCGGGAATCGCTTTTCTGAAGGAACACCCCGAATGCACGGGGCGCGTCGGTAGCGTAGGGTTTTGTTATGGAGGCGGCGTAGCACTACAGTGCGCCGTATCCCGTCCCCCGGCTGATGCGGCGGTCTTATTTTATGGTCGCGCACTGACGGCGGAGCAGGTCGCCCGTGTCAAATGCCCCCTCATGCTACATTACGCAGGCAACGATCCACGCGTAAACGCCAGCATTCCCGAGTTCCGCAAGGCACTCGATGCACAGGGCGTGGCCTACAGCCTGAACATGTACCCGGGGACAGGGCATGGATTTCACAACGACGCGAGCCAGGCAAGGTACGACGAGACAGCGGCCGCTCTGGCATGGCGTCGGACCATGGCATTTTTTGCCAACTTCCTGCGTTGAAGGATCGGGTTCGAATGCTGACCCCTGAAGATCACGCCCATTTCGAGGCGAATGGCTTTGTCACCGTGCCGGGCGTATTCAATCCAGGCACGACGACCGTGCTGCGTGAGGCAGCAGATCGCATTGTCAGTGCATTCGATATCGATGCGCATCGCCACGTATTTTCAACCGGCGACCAGGATCGCGGTAGAGACGCTTACTTCATGGATTCTGCCGAGGCAGTGCACTGCTTCCTGGAAGAGGAGGCGATAGACGAGACGGGGCGCCTGTCAAAACCCAAGCACCTGGCCATCAACAAGATCGGGCATGCCTTACATGATCTCGTCCCGGAATTCGGCGCATTCTGTCGCTCGAAGTTTTTCTCCGAATCACTCCGCAACCTTGGTTACAAGGAACCGCAGCTCTGGCAAACGATGTATATATTCAAACAACCCCACATCGGTGGCGAGGTACGATGGCACCAGGACGCCAGTTACCTGATCAGCACACCATCCAGCGTGACGGGTATCTGGGTCGCCCTCGAGGACGCCACCATGGAGAACGGATGCTTGTGGGTTCAACCAGGCGGGCATCTTTCCCCGTTGCGCGACCTATTCGAAGTGGACCCCCAAACACGAACCGGTCAGCTGCGCAGCGTAGACGCTACGCCGTGGCCTGGGCCTGATGACGCCCTCGCGCTCGAAGTCGAAGCAGGCAGCGTGGTCTTTTTCAGCGACCATCTGCCACATTACAGCTCAATCAACCGCTCGCCCAGGTCTCGACATGCGCTGACCCTGCACGTGAGCGAGGCAACGGCACACTGGTCGCCCATGAACTGGCTTCAACGCCCGAATCTGCCACCCTTCTTATTGTGAAACATGGACATTCCGGGGATCGGGCCAGGCGACGCAGAACCGTCGGCTAGCTCACCGCGCTGGCTGTGCCGGGCACCAAGCTCCTGCTGGGCACGCCCATGTTTCTCGCGCGATGCGGGGCCTGGATCTTGTCTGAAGGCGGGGAGCCCACTGCGCGCCTGGCCCTGTTGACCCGGATTCTGGGTGTTGTTCTGTGCATTGCGCTATCGTTTCCCGCCTTATTGGTGTTTTGTACGCACGGCGGATCGTGGATGCACCGAGAGCGTTTGCTCCGGGTGAGGCCACAGACACCGACCTTGTGGGCAGACAATCCAAAGCATGGCTGTTGAGGGCAATGGGCATCGCGCTCGCACTGTTGGGCGGCGTTACGGGGTTGTTGACCTGGTGGCTCGCGGCAAGTTTCGAAACTGGCCGTTAAATCGCGTCGAGCAGACTTTGCCTTGTTTCCCGGTCGAGAAAAGCCATGTCCAGGCCATCTTCCTGCGACTGAAGAATCTGCTCCGGGCTCAGGCCCGTGGCGGGCGCCGCGACCCGATATTCATGCGCAATGTCGATGTTGCTGATCCCAGGATCATCCGTATTCAGACAAAAACGCACGCCCCGGGCCGCCAGCCGCGCAATGGGATGACTCCGGTAGTCGGTAACTGCGCTGATATGCAGGTTTGAAGTGGGGCAGCACTCGAGACCAATCTGATGGCGAGCGAGGTATTCCACGAGTTTTGGATCTTCAATGCTCCGGAAGCCATGGCCGATCCGCTCCGCACCGAGGTCCCGGATCGCGGACCAGACACTGGGCGGCCCCGCGGCCTCGCCCGCATGGACGGTCACGCGCAGGCCCGCATCGCGAACGCGGGCAAAATGCGCCTTGAAGAGATCGGGAGGAAAATTGCTCTCGTCCCCAGCCAGATCCACGGCGACGATGTCATCACGATATTCCAGTATCGCCTCCAATTCCTTCATGCAGGTATCCGCCCCGTAGTGGCGGCTCAGTATTCCGATGACGTTGGCCTTGATGCCGCTATCGCGCTCGCCCGCTCGCACGCCATCGATGCAGGCCGCCACCACCGCCGGTGCTGCGAGCCCATGAGGCTCCGCCATGAACCAGGGGCTGAACCTCAATTCGACGTAATCTATGCCCTCTCTTGCCGCATCCAGCACGTTCTCATAGGCCACGCGGTGGCATGCCGCCTCATCCACGAGGACGGCGGTCATGTATTCAAAGCGCGCAATAAAAGCCATCAAACCCGGTGCGCTCTGGTCGATGTGCACGTAAGGCGCCAGCCCTTCGACATCATCGGCTGGCAGGGCGATGCCGTGGGCGTCAGCCAGTTCGATGATCGTCTGTAGACGAATGGCGCCGTCGAGGTGGCGATGCAATTCCACCAGGGGTAAATCCTTACTGATCACGACTCACTTCCTCTCTCGTCGAAAGACCAGCGGGCACGTCAGACACATCACCCGCTACCTTGCAGCTTCCGGTCACGGCGAGGGTGCCACGACCTTCTGCGTTTCGACCCATGCCTTGAGATTGGCATCGAGCACACTCAGCGGCACCGCACCTCGTCCCAGCACCTCATCATGGAATGCCCGGATATCGAATTGTTCGCCCAATTCCCGGGTCGCATAGGCCCGCAATTCCTTGATCTTCAATTCACCGATCTTGTATGCCAGAGCCTGCCCAGGCCAGACGATATAACGGTCCACTTCAACGATGATATCGTGCTCCTGCTTGCCTGCATTGGCCTTGAAGTAATCGATCGCCCGCTGACGCGACCAACCCATATGATGCATCCCGGTGTCCACGACCAGTCGAATCGCTCGCCACATCTCGTAAGTCAATTGGCCAAATTTGGCGTAAGGATCCTTGTAAAAGCCCATTTCTTCACCGAGGCTCTCCGAATACAAACCCCAGCCTTCGCTGAACGCCGTGTACCCACCCACCCGGCGAAACCAGGGCACATTTTCCAATTCATCCTGAAGCGCCAGTTGCAGATGATGCCCCGGCACCGCCTCGTGAAGAGTCAGGGCCTCCATTTCCCAGCGAGGACGAGTTTCAAGCGCGTAGGTATTGGCATAGAAGTAGCCCGGCCGCCCGGCCTTAATCGAACTGCGCTGATAATAAGCCGTGGTCTGGGACTTTTCCGCGTAGGACGGCACTGCAATAACCCCGTAGGGCATTCGGGGCAGTTTCCCGAAAACTTTCACCAGCTCCGGATCAGCCCGCTTGGCAATGTCCCGGTACTCCTGCAACAAGGCCTCTTTGGAGGTGTGGTAGAAACGCGGATCGGTGCGCAGAAAATGCAGGAATTCAGCGAAACTGCCTTCGAATCCCGTCGATTCGATGATCCTGTCCATTTCCGAGCGGATTCTTGCCACCTCCCCGATACCGATCTGATGTATCTGCTCAGGGCTGAGATCAGTGGTGGTGCTTTGCCGGACGTTATAGGCATACCAGGCCTCGCCATCCGGCAAGTCCCGCATGGCGATCGATTCCCGGGCGCCTGGGATGTACTCATCCTCCATAAATGCAAGCAATCGCTCGTACGCCGCACCAATCCGTTCACTGAATGCACCGGCCGCACGCGCCTGCAGGCCCGCCCACTGCAATGCATCGAGGCTTTCCGGCCTGCTCTGAAAAGCTGCCAGCAACGGGCTCTGATTCGGGTCATCCACCAGTTGATTGCGAATTTGCTGTGGCACGTCGCGCAGCGTCACCCGGGGCGGAGTGACCCCTTTCTCCAGTCCCTTTCTCATCCAGTCTATGGCTGTATCGATGCCTCGGTCGGCAGACTCCAGTCGCGCAATCATGTGCTCGTAATCCTGGTGCGTCTTGGGCTGCATGATCGACATCATCCGGGCAATACTTTGCTGCGGCCCGCCCATCTGGTTGATGGGCATCATTTCCCTTGGGAAACGACGGCCCTCAATCCCGTCACGGGTGCTCGCATAGAGGAGGTCATAATTGACCCGCTCCTGCTCATCCAGCCGGTCCCGATCCAGGCTGTCCAGCGCCCGGAGCAGCAGGCGCTCGTGCTGTTGACGCTGTTCGACCGCTGCTTGTGTCTCATCGGTCCAGCGGTCATGTCCACGAGGGTCACCAAGATACGTGGCGAATTCCGGGTAACTGACCATCGAATAATCGTAATAGAGCTCGATGAGCCTGGAAAAACGAGAGGAATCTTCCTGCCCGGCCCCGACCCCGGCAAGCTGTTGCATCTCTGCCACCACGGCATCGATTTCCCCCCGCCAATCAGCGGCCGCGAGCGTCGTGGGAAATGCCAGGAATCCCAGCAATAGAAATCTGTACATCATCATGTGCGCATCCAGTGGTTGAATTGGACAGGGCGCGCAATTGTAACACTGACGAAACCGCAGGCCGGAACAACCCGAACTCACACAGCGCCAATGCCAAGGCCTGCTGAAGGCGTTACCCAAGATGCACCGTTCTAGATCAGCCCATTGAATTATTCGCCAATCACCCAAACCCTCTAGGCATCGAAATCGCTACAATGGGCCTGCCAATGGCAGGCGGTCGAATCATCTGGAAATCCGAATATGCATCATCCCTCCACGCCAGAAGTCCAGACCTGGACAGAGAACATCATCACCAGCGGGCAGGATCCGGTGATCGTTTTCGGCGTGGACTGGTGCGGCTATTGCCAGATGGCCCTGCACGCCCTGGACCAGATGCACGTGCCCTATCGGTACATTCACACCGACTCCCCGGCCGAGCTCAATGGCTTCAGTCCTGCAGACATCAGACAGGAATTGCGGCGTCGAACCGGAAGCGGAACCGTGCCGCAAGTCTTCATCGGCGGAGCGGCTATTGGAGGCGCCACCGAGCTGCTGACGGCGCGAAACAGTGGTCAACTCGTCGAGAAGCTGGACGCGCTGGGTATCTCTCACCAGCCGCCCGAAGCTTCGCCACCCAATTGATTACACTCTCCTTCGGGAGGTCAAAATTCGATATTGTGTGTGTCACTTATGCCGCTCATACGATTTTGATTTATCCTTCTTGCTTTGTTTCTGAGCACCCCAGCGGAGCCCTGACATGACTAACACCAAAATCCTTGGCCGCCTCCTGGCCTTGACAAGCTTTGCGCTGCTCGCCTTGCCGGCTGTCGCCGACTTTGATCCGCAGCTTTTTGCCGGGATGAAGGCGCGGGCCATCGGCCCGGCCGCCGTGGGCGGTCGAATCGCCGCAATCGATGCGGTCAACAGCAACCCCAACCACATAGTGATCGGCGCCGCCACGGGCGGAGTCTGGGTGTCGCAAAACGGCGGTCTGACGTGGTCGGCGGTGTTCGATGATGAGCGAGTGGCCTCCATTGGTGCCTTGGCCATCAACCAATCCAACCCGGACATCATCTGGGTGGGCACCGGTGAGGGCAATGTGCGCAACTCGACGTCAATCGGCGGCGGAATCTACAAATCCATCGACGGCGGTGAAAGCTGGTCGCTGATGGGTCTGGCGAACAGCGAACGCATCAATCGCATCGCGCTTCACCCCGGTGATCCCGACATTGCCTATGTGGCCGCACTGGGCAGCTTGTGGGGCCCGAACGAGGAACGCGGCCTGTATAAAACCACCGATGGGGGCACCACCTGGGAACGCATCCTCTACATCGATGACATGACGGGCGCCACTGACGTCAAGATGGATCCAGTGAATCCCAACAAGTTGTTTGCCGGGATGTGGCAATTCCGCCGATGGCCCTATCAGTTCAAGTCGGGCGGGCCGGGCTCAGGCATGTATATCTCTCACGACGGGGGCGCGTCCTGGCAGCAAAAAACCCAGGAGGACGGTTTGCCGGAGGGCGATTTGGGCCGCATGGCCTTCAGTATAGCGGCCTCTGACCCGGACCGCGTCTATGCGCTAGTGGAAGCAGAAAAGAGCGCCTTGCTCAGGTCAGATGACGGCGGTCAATCATGGAGCAAAGTCAACGAGGCCCACAATGTTGCGGATCGGCCCTTTTACTACACCGAGATCATTGCAGACCCCCGTAACCCGGACCGGGTGTACAACATGGCCACCCGGCTCAGGGTATCCATCGATGGTGGCAAAACCTTCGAATACAATCGCGCAATAGACTGCTGCGCCCCCGGAAACACGGTTCATATCGATAACCATGCCTTCTGGATCAACCCCTCGGACCCGGAGCACCTGATCATCGGCAATGACGGTGGTATCGCGATTTCACGAGACCGGGGCGATACCTGGCGCTTCGTGCGCAATCTGCCACTGGCGCAGTTCTACCATGTCGCCGTGGACAATGAAGTGCCTTACAACGTTTATGGCGGTCTGCAGGACAACGGTTCCTGGCGTGGACCTGCGGAAGTTTGGGTGCCTGCCGGCATTCGGAACCTGCACTGGCAGGAAGTCGGTTTCGGCGATGGTTTCGATACTCTGCCGGATCCGGAAAATGCCTTGGCAGGTTACGCCATGTCGCAGGGCGGATTTCTTTTCAGGTATAACCTGGAAACCGGCGAAGGCCGTCTGATCCGGCCCGGACCACCTGACGCCGACACTGAACTCCGCTTCAACTGGAATGCTGCCATCGAACAGGATCCGTTTGATCCTGCGACGCTGTATTACGGCAGTCAATTCGTACACAAGACCACTGACCGCGGCGCCAACTGGACGGTCATCAGTCCGGACCTCACGTCAAATCGCCCGGAGTGGCAAACCTTTCGCGAGAGCGGCGGCCTGACGCCGGATGTCACAGCAGCGGAGAACTACACGTCCCTTGTTGCCATCGCGGCCAGTCCCCTGGAGCAAGGCCTGATCTGGGCCGGCACCGATGACGGGCGAATTCACGTGACGCGTGATGGGGGCGAAAACTGGACCCGCGTGGACACGCGCGCGAGAAAAGCTCCGGAGGGCGCCTGGGTGCCCATGATCACCCCCTCCTCGCATGCAGCGGATACGGCATTCATAGTCTTGGATGACCACCGCCGGTCGGACATGCGCCCCCATGTCTACCGCGTAACGGATTATGGTCAGCGCTGGGAGAGCCTCGTTTCCGATTCGCTCGACGGCTACGCCTTGTCGATCCTGCAAGATCCTGTGGACCCGGACCTTTTGTTCCTCGGTACTGAGTTCGGTCTGTATTTTTCATCCAATGGCGGGGAGGACTGGACGCGCTTCAAGGCCGGAGTGCCCACCGTATCGGTGATGGATATGGCCATCCAGGCGCGAGAAAATGACCTCGTCCTCGGCACTCATGGCCGTTCCATATTCGTCATTGACGACTACAGCGCCTTGCGCGATCTCGAACCGGAGATGTTCTCGGAGCCCCTCAGCATTCTCTCGGTCTCGGCAGGGCAACACTATGCGCGGCTTCCCACGCAGTCCACCCGGTTTACGGGCTCCGGCGAGTATCGGGGCGAAAACGAGGCATACGGTGTGATGGTCACCTTCCTTGCCGGCGGAGAGGATCTGCCTCACCCTGACGCGGAACGCGAACGGGAGCGGAAGAAACAGGAACGCATGTCGGCAGCGTCACCGGCGGAGGGCGAAGACGAAGAGAAGGACGAGAACGAAGACGGAGCTCGGAAGAGCGAGGAAAAACCGCCCAAGATCAGCGTGGAAATCATTGACGCGAATGGCACCACCATTCGCAGCTACAAGCAACCGGTTCACCAGGGCATCAATCGCCTCACCTGGAACATGCGACGTGACGGTGTTCGTCCCGCACCGGGGCCAAACGCGCGCGCCGACGAGGATGGATTGCCACCCGGACCTGAGGTTCCACCCGGCGAATACACGATCAGGTTATCTATCGATGACCGAAGTGACTCGCGTGCCATTTCCACCCTGGCCGATCCCCGCAGCACAGCGACGGCTGCTGATCTGCGGGCACGGTACGAGGCACAGCTGGAACTTCAGGCGCTGGAGGCCACCATGGTCACGGCCCTGGAGCGTCTGGACCAGACCCGCAAAGATCTGAACACCCTGAGCGCACTCCTCGCCGCCCGGGACCGGGTTGGTGAGACCAGCGAGGAGGAAGAACACGACGCCGATGACGACACGCTCCATTCACTCAAAAAGGCGACCGGAAAAGCGGCCAAGGACCTTGACGCTCTCGAACTGAGGTTCAGAAACCTGCCAAACACCAAGGGCATCGTTTACAGTGCGGACAAAATCGGCGCCAAGTTGGGAATGGCAGGCTACTACGTTGGCTCACATGCCGGCCCGCCTTCGGCAGCAGCCGAGTTCCACATAAATCAGGCCATGGAGGCACTCGAAGACGGCGTGAATGAGGTGAATCGATTCTTGCAGGAAGACGTCGCCTCACTAAGGGAAGCTGCGATCGACGCAGGCATTGGGTTGCTGATGCCCGACGAACCCCTGTCGCTGCCCTGAGGGCTTGGCCACTACGACGGAAATACACATGAGCACACATTCCGCACTCTCTGGACGAACGGTTGAAGCCGACATCGAGCATACATTTCGAATGCAAAAAGCGCATGCCCTGACGCTGCGAACATCCACAGCGGAGCAGCGCATTGCCACTCTCGAGCGCCTTCGAGACGCCGTCGCCGCGCATGAAGACGAGGTGGTGGCTGCCTGTCATGCCGACTTCCGTAAACCCGAAACCGAAGCGCGTCTGGCGGAATTGATGCCCATTTACAGTGAAATCAAGCTGGCCGTGGCAAATGTGAAACAGTGGATGAAGCCTGAAAAAGTCAGGCCGACGATGACCATGCTCGGCACCTCCGCTGAAATTCGTCGGGAACCAAAAGGGACGGCCCTGATCGTCGCGCCCTGGAATTATCCCTTCCAGTTATCCATAGGACCCTTGGTCTCAGCCATTGCGGCCGGCAATACGGCCATCATCAAGCCCTCGGAAATGACGCCGCATGTCTCGGCCGTCGTTGCCAAACTGATTCGCAATACCTTTGCTCCGGAAGAAGTGGCGGTTTTTGAAGGTGACCACCACGTCGCCACCAGCCTCCTTGCGTTGCCCTTCGACCATATATTCTTTACGGGCAGCCCCGCGGTGGGCCGCATCGTCATGGCGGCAGCTGCCAAACATCTTGCCTCTGTCACCCTCGAACTCGGTGGCAAGTCGCCCGTCATCATTGACGAGACCGCAAAGCTGGGCAAGGTCGTTCGGCATGTCATGTGGGGCAAACTGACCAATAACGGTCAGACCTGTATCGCGCCCGACTACCTGTATGTGCATGAATCTCAGCTCGAGCCGTTCATCGAAAAGGCACGTCAAGCCATTCACAAGGCATTTGGCAAGACCATCGAGGACATCAAGCAGTCGCCGGATTACTGTCGTATCGTCAATCAGCGCCACTTCGATCGTGTGCTCGCATTACTGGAAGATGCGCAATCCAAGGGGGCCCGGACGCCGGTCGGCGGGGAGCACGATGCCGCTGAGCAATTTGTCGCTCCGACCCTGCTTACCGATGTGCCCCCCACGGCGCAGATCATGGAGGAAGAGATTTTCGGCCCGCTGCTGCCCGTTTTGAGCTACACCGACCTGGATCGCGTCATCGAAGAAATCAACCACCGCCCAAAGCCACTGGCGCTTTATGTATGCAGCCAGAACCAGGACACGGTTGACCGGGTATTGCGACAAACTTCAGCTGGAGGCGTATGCGTCAATCACACGCTGCTGCACTATGCGCATGACAAGCTGCCGTTCGGCGGTGTGAACAACTCGGGGATTGGAAAAGCGCATGGTCATTTCGGATTCGAAGCGTTTTCCAACCAAAAGCCCGTTCTCACGGACAAGCACAGTGCGATGCACATGTTCTATCCGCCCTACACGCCTCGCGTGTCCAAAATGCTCGGATTGATGTTAAGGTGGCTGAATTAGCAAAGGCTTCAGTTCGAAAAAATCACCCCTCTCCCTGGCTTCGGGCCCTTCGGGCGACAGGCATGACATGTCAATATGCCTTCCGATACATCCGTTGACGGGCCTGGCGAAGTAGCGCCTCGCACGGCAGATCAGAACCAGCATAATACGATGCGAGCGGCCCAGAGCTGTTTAATGCGCTCTAGCCATCAATGACATAGAGCTGCCAAAGGTCTTTGCGTGTCATGTGAAGAAATGGCCTCATCGCGAGCAGCCCCGTCTTGCCTATGCTTTTCTCCAGGTAGCTTAACTCATCGAACTTGGCACGGGTTCGCTCGCCCACAGGCGTGTCCAGGCCATTCTGACGCATCATCAGAACGCCTTTCGCCCGCAGGGCCAGCTCAGTGTATAGCCTCAGGTAGCACAACATGTCTACGACCACCGGACCCTCGAATTTCTGCCGCAGATCCTGCAAAAACCGGCCCACCCGTGAATTCACGAATTCGCCGGATTGAATCAGCTGGAGCAACTCGGCGTCCTCGTCGAAATCAACCTCGAGCCAGCTGTGCATGTGCTTCGCACTGCGCTGGAACACCAGGGCCAGCAGCGGCGGCAAGGTCACCAGAATGATCAGGGTCTGGTGCATCGGGTTGACGGCGAAATGATTGAAGACCGAATGCAGGATCACCGCCGCGGCCAATCCAGGCAGGTAATACACGGGATTGATTCGCATGTTGCGCTCCGTCAACACCTGGGAAATGATGCCGAATATCGCCATGACACCACCGTGCATCACCGCCGTGCCGAACCCGCGCACAATCCAAAGACCAAACTGGGCATCGCCCATTCGATAGAGGTAGTACAGGTTTTCGAACAGCGCAAAACCTGCACCCACCGCAAAACCCAGAATTGCGGCGTCGACCAGGAATCCGATGCGATGCGAACGAAAAAGGTAGATGACAATTGAGCCCTTCAGAATCTCCTCAATCACAGGGGAGACATAACGGGTGAAGGATGCGTAATCGATGCCCAGCCATTGGAAAGCATGGCCATTGGCGAAGTAGCTCAGAACCGTGGCCAAACCACCCGCAATAATCACCCACAGAACGGTTTTGAAGCTGACCAGCTTGTAGCTGTCCATCACCACCAAGGCAACCAGAAACACCACAACGGGTAAGAGCCCTACCGGCGCCTCCAGCAGTATTTTGGTCATGAGATTCCTGACTCCGGACCAATCGGCGTTGCGGGCGCCAATGAGTCCACATCAAGCCGCATTAGAGGATTTTCAGGGAAAGCATCCACTCGTCGTCCCGCTTGTTGCCATTTTCAAACCCTGCGGCCCACCCGATGGATAAGGTCATGGGCAGCCGGTGAACCAGCGTGAAACTGAGATCCAGTTGCCCTCCGGCAGAATACACCGTCCGTTCAAACCGCTTGCTCGGATCAGCGATCAATCCGGTGACGAACAGCGAGGGCCGAATGTACTTGAGGAACAGGCTGGGTTTACCGGCCTCCTGAAAGCGAATAGGCGGCAAATTGAGCTCGGCCGTGACTTTTCCAAACTCCCTTGCGGCAATCTCGCCAATTTCAAAACCGGGCAGGCTGTAATAACTGCGATATCTTTTCACGGGACCATCGTCGACATAATTGTTTCCGAACCCACCAAAATAGAAGTTTGTCAGCGGATCGAGACGATTACCGTCCGCCCACCCTACGGTGCTGTAGAGCCAGATGGACGAATGCTTCCAGGGTAAGCTGAAGCCAAACTCCAGGCCGGCACGCAGCTTGGGAATGGTATCGAATTCCGAATGGTCCGCCCGGGCGCTGAGATGCCAACCCCAGCCTTTCTCTCGATCCACAGCGCCGATGGAACTGCGGCGATTTCGATAGCTCAGATTGGCATCGAAACTGAGAATCTGGTCAAAGAAAAAAGTCGGTCGGTTCTGGTTGTCCGGCAGCGTATCAAGCCCGGTATACCAGGACAGAGTAGCTGAAAAATCGAGGTTCCTGGGCGCATCGTAAATCAGGTTTTTCTGGTAACCGATGATGATGCCATCACCTTTACGGCTTCGCTCCGTGGGGCCGAACAAGTCGTAAAAATCGGCGTAATTGTGAACATAATACGCCCGCCAATGCATGCTCTCGTAACCAACATAGGCATGGAGTTTCTGCCCTCCCTCGCTGGACGGAGAGTACGAGGCCGTGGCCTCGAAGCTGTGTATACCCAGCGGATCCTGCCAGCCAACATGGTAACCAACGGCCGCATCCCCCCGATAACCCTCAATCACCGGGTACCTGGAACCTATGCCCAATTCCTTGAGCGGTTGATATTTGCCCAGTTCGTGCGGGATGTCTTCAAGGTCGTGGTCGTCCAGCGTGCTCACGACGTTCCAATCACGCACCACGGGGTGCTGCTTCGCGATCTCGTTGCCGAGGAACCGAATCGATCCAAGGCTCTGGAGCGGCACCGGATCGATCTGAACCGGAGTAAAGCCCTGTCCCGTGTACTCGAGCACGATGAGCGATCCATCCTCGAGCGGCATGGGCCTAAAATACCCGGTTTCCGCGTTACTGACGGCCTCCACCTCGCCCGTTTCCAATTCAAACCGGAATACATTGGACACGCCCGTGTAGTAAGACGTCCCGAACAGATAGCGACCGTCGGGCGTAAACACAAATCCCTCCGGAACGGCCTGCCCAAAATCAAACGCTGCAATCGGCTCGATGCGTCCCTGTGTCAGGTCTTCAATCCGGAAGACCTGTAACTCGTTCTTGCTGCCAAATTCGGTGTAGGTTCCCGAGAGCATGCTGCCATCGCTCGACACATCGAGTTCAAACAACTCGATGCCGTATGGAAACGTGTGCACCTGATCCCATTCCTCATAGGGATAGGGCATTCGCACCAGGGTGACGTAGCCATTGAGATGGCGCGTGCCCCACAGGCTGCGGTCGGTCGGGTTGTAAGCCAGGTCGCCGATGCGTGCATCCCCAATCAAGCGCGTGACCTCGCCGGTATCCAGCCGGACGCTCATGAGGTCGCGATATTGGTTGTTGTCACTGGTATAGAACACGGTTTGAGTCGATGCGTCGTAAGCCAGGGAGCTGACCCGATAGAGCGCCGGGTCCTTGATGTCTACCACGTGCTCAACCACGCCCGAATCGAGGTTGAGCACGCCGACATGGGCGTATACACCGGGGTACTGGAATGCGCCGATCATGGTTCGATTCACAGGGTCGATGAAACTCTTGGATACCGAACCCAGCGCCCGGTCTGAAAGCCGCCGCGAGTGCGTCAGCGGTGTTGTTCGCAATCGGGCCAGGTTTTCTTCCTGGAATTCATGCTCCCAGGCAATCCAGTCTTCCCAGGCCTCCTCGATGGGTTTGCCGAATACATCGAGGAACTGCCTCGAGTAATAACGTTGGCTGCCTTCGTCGCGTCGAAGTAATTGGACGACCTGCTCCGGCGAATCATTAAGCGCCAGGTAACTGAAGAAGCGGGTCCCGTAGAGGTAGGCATTCACGCCGGCCTGAAAGTCAATGGACATGCCTTCTGAAACCAGCCCAAGCGCGCTGTAGAAGGGCGCTCTATCGCGCACCATGGCGCGGAATACCATCTCGTCGTAGGCGCCTTGTGCCCGTCCCATGCCCCCGGTCATCCAGGTCTCCATGAAGGTGGCGCTGCCCTCTGAGTACCACCGGGGTGCTCCGAGCCGGGGGGTGGTCAGGTAAGCATATATGATGGTTTCTGGGTGGACCTTCGTCTCCTTGACCTTTCCACCGAAGAATTTTCGCCATTTGCGGTCCGTCTCATTCCAGGCGTCAAGGGTTGCGAGGTGCACGGCCTCGTGATTCATGATGTTGAAAAATCGTTCACTCTCCGGCGTGGTTTCATAGATGTGGTTCGAGGGTGAGATTTCCGTTGAAAGCACGTTGAAGGGCGAGACACCCACGCCCGCGTTGTTGTAATCAGCGGTGTCCATCAGAATGACGGAGGGCTTGTCCCAGGGTAGCCAGCCGAAGAGCGTTTTCTGGAAGCTTATCGAATTGTGATAACTCCGCATGACATGAGGCAACAGATGGGTCTGTATCGGATCAATGTAGATCAGGCGCACGTCTTCCGATTCCAAGCGATCCAACTCAAAACCGGACGCAGTAATCGAGAGCAGCATTGCAAAAGAAAAGAGTAAACGTCTAATACCTGCGCGCAAGATGGTGTGCTCCCCTTGGTGGATAACCCCAGTCTAGCCGAACAATCGATGCAGTAACACGCAAAAAACCGCCTGCGCAAGGCAGGCGGCTGATTGATGTCTTAAAGACCGCGGAGACTGGGCGCTTTACTTTTTCTTTTCTCTCGTTGGCTTGGTGCCGGTATCGTCACAACCCAGGCAAGCAGGTCCACCGTCAACCTGGAGGCGCTTGAGCGCCTCGGTTTGTATCAATTTCTGTGCCTCCGGGCTGCTCATGAATTTCTGGGCTTCCGGATTGCTCATGAATTTCATGACCTCCGGGTTGCCCATGAATTTCTGGGCTTCCGGATTGCTCATGAATTTCATGACCTCCGGGTTGCCCATGAACTTCTGTGCTTCCGGGTTGCTCATGAACTTCTGGGCTTCCGGATTGCTCATGAACTTCTGGGCTTCCGGGTTGCTCATGAACTTCTGGGCCTCCGGGTTGCTCATGAACTTCTGTGCTTCCGGGTTGCTCATGAACTTCTGGGCCTCCGGGTTGCTCATGAACTTCTGGGCCTCCGGGTTGCTCATGAACTTCTGGGCCTCCGGATCGCTCATGAACTTCTGTGCTTCCGGATTGCTCATGAACTTCTGGGCCTCCGGATTGCTCATGACACCAAGCTGCCGAATCTCCTCGACGGTTGTGAGTTGCTGCAGGCTCTTGCCGTGGACATCATCATCGAGACCGAGGAGCGAACGTGCAGCACGATTCGCGAGCGAAACCCGGCCTTCAGCATCGAGGGCGAGAACACCTTCTTGCATGCTCTCAAGGACAACTTGAAATCGGTCTCTTTCATCTGCGAGAACGTTCATGGCTTTTTCCAAATCTTCCGAGACTTGGAGAAAGGAGCGGGACGTGCCGCTCAGAGAGGTCTCTGTATCGACTGGTTGCGCCCCGG
>CAXQNK010000089.1:0-22500 GCA_964225175.1 Candidatus Nitrosopumilus sp.
GTTTGTAGCGTGTCCAGGGCAAGACTGGACATGCCATGGGCACGATACAGATCAGCGATATTGATCCAGGCCGGGATGAAATCGGGCTCACGTTTAAGGGCCCGTCGGTAAAATTGCTCGGCCTCCGTGGCCTTGTTCAATGCCGCGGAAAGATTACCCAGGTTCATCAGGCTTTCCGCCCGGTCGGCATTGAGGCGCTGCGTGGCTGTGTACTCAATGATCGAGGTGTCCAACAGTTGTTTTCCGGCGTCATTCATTTGGGTTCGGGACGCGCTGGCCAGAACCCGGGCAGCCTCTGCTCTGACGGCGAGCACATCATCCTGAAGCAAATGTGCGCTAACGGGCAGCGCGGTTTCCACGGGAAGTTGATCAAGTACCCGCATGGCGGCCATTCTTACTAGCGCGGCTTCATCGCGCAGGGCAACCTGGAGCGCAGGCGCCGTTTGGGGGCTCAAAAACCGTCCCAGTTCCAGGATGGCAGTTGCCCGGGCAATATCGGGCACAGCAGTATCCCTCACCAACTCAGAAAGTGCGCCGGCGGCCCTTGGGTCATTCTCGCGCGCCATGGTCAATGCTTCGGTCCATGACTGGTAAGGATCTCCGGGCGATGGGTACCAGGCGGTGAAGTGTTGGGCCGCCCAGGTGGTGTTCTGGTCGGTGTGGCATTGATTGCAGGCATTTGGCGTGCCGAATTTCAGGGACTCATCGGGCCGGGGGACTCTCATGCTGTGGTCTCTTCTTGGGTCCACGACCATATAGATGGACTCTGGCATGTGACAATTCGCACAGCGCGCGCCGCTGGATTCGGGTGAGTGGCGGTGGTGGTCTACAACCTGGTAACGGTCTGGCTGGTGGCACTGTAAACAAACGCCATCATCGGGACTGAGCAATGCTTGTGAATGCGGTTCGTGGCAGTCGCTGCAAGTGACGCCCGCCGCAAACATCTTGCTCTGGATGAACGAACCCCAGACATAGACTTCATCCTGGATCTGCCCACTGGCATGATAGAGGCCTTCGGTCAGCAATGCCGGTACGTAGTGATCCAGAAAAGAAGCTTCTCGCGCAGCACCTTCCCTGATGATGCCTCTTCGCGAGTGGCAGCTGGCACAGACTTCGATCTCGCGACGTTCCGCGTTTGGCTCGCTGCGGCTTGCGTTTCCCGTTTCCGGGTTGGGAACCCAGTAGACGCCTTGCCGTTCATTCAGCAGGTGTGAAAACCCCTTGTCACCATCTGCGGGTCGTCCCGGCGCGGCGAGTGCCGCCCATTCGATATGTCTGGATCCAGGCCCATGGCAGGCCTCACAGCCTACGCTGATTTCTGAATAGCTGCTGCTGAATTGATCGCTGTTCTCGATATAGTTTTTTTCAAGGTTGGTAGAATGGCAGTCGGCACACATGAAGTTCCAGTTCTGGCTGGGGCGCGACCAGTGCAGGCGACTCTCATGGGTGATCTCCTGTCCCTCGTAGACGTGCATCCAACGCTGCCCTCCGGCTGCTTCAGGCCTGCTGTCCCATGCAATTCCCAGAGCCTGGTATCTGCCATCGGGGAATCCGATCAGGTATTGCTGCAGAGGATAGACTCCGAAAGTGTGGGTGATGGTGAAGCTGCGCATTTCTCCGTCTGGACCATCGGTGTAAACCATGAACAGATCGCCTTCTCGATAGAATCGCGAAGTCACGCCGGCATAGCTAAACCGCGCATCATCGAAATCTCCCAACACGGTATTCGTGTTTGCGTGCTGCATGGCCAGTTCGTGATGAGAACCCTGCCAGGCTTTGAATTCTGCATGGTGGCATCCGCCGCAGGTCTCGCTTCCGACGAATTCGGTTGCCCAAGCCACTCGCCATGCGGTCACCAGGCAACAAACCAAGAGAGTGGGAACGTGTATCGAAGTCATGAAGTCAAGTCTGGGATTCAAGGCTGAGCGCAGGTGAATTATATTGCGCCGCGCCGGCGGCGCCACCACTCATTTCGTGACCAGAATGATTCTTGACTGAACGGCCCAGCCGCTGAAACCGCTGGACTTGAATTGCATCTACACCAGTTCATTGGGCGAAGCGCAGTTTTTCGGATCATATTCCGTCTTGGCTCCAGGCCTGTCGATCCGGGTGTGCTGTGTGATTGCGCGGGTCATCACTCCAGGACTTCGGCCAAAGGTTGGCCGATGGTTGCTGAGGGCGGTTTGGTACCCAGTTTCGCCGCAAGTGTCGGTGCGATGTCATATGGTGTGACCGCCCGAAAGACGCGACGTGCGGTCATACCGGGCCCGGAAAAAATGACCGGGACATAGGTGTCGTAACGCCAGGGCGAGCCATGCGTCGCAGCGACGATCAGGCCGTCAAAGTCATTGATAAATACATTAGGTTCGAACACCACATAGATGTCGCCGGAGCGCTTGGCGTTGTAATTGTTGCGAATGGACTGCATCAGTACAGTATCCGGAACCTGGTTGGCCGCGATGGCCGTGGTGGGAACAGCCCGACTGATTCCGCGGAATTTCTGCAATTCTGATGCGACGGCCTTTTCCACCTGTCCCTGTTCGAGGCCTTGCTCCTCGATAAGTTCACGGTTCAGGTACACGTAGGGGTGGAAGTATCCGGTGATCAGGTTTTCACTGATGCCAAAGCGCTCTTTCAATCGGGTCATGGCCGGTTGCCGGTCCATGGAATCGGTATCGAAATAGTGCGCATTTTTGAGGCCTGTTTGGTTCGCATAACCCGGAGTGTCCGGCCCGCCGTGGTCGGCGGACAAGGCGATAAGGGTGTGATCAAGCCCAACCTGCTCGTCAATGATGCGAAGCAGGTCGGCCAGCGTCCGGTCGAGCTGTAGAAAGTGATCTTCGGCTTCGAGGCTCGAGGCACCGAACAGGTGTCCAACATAATCGGTGGAGGAGAAGCTCAGAGAAAGGTAGTCCGGAACATGATCCTTGCCCAGGTCTTCCTGCTGGAGCAGTTCTTGCGCGAATTCGAGCACCAACCGGTCACCGGCGGGTCCCAGCGTCAGCCGCGTGGTGAAATATTTGTCCGAGGCCTCTCCGTAGGCGTGTGGGAAAGTGCGCCCCCAGCCAGGGAAATTGGTTTCCCACGGCCTGTCATCAGAATCACCAAATCGGTAGCTGGACAGATCGTGCAGCAGGTTCCACGACTGGCCAGAAAATTGGGTCTGTATCTGTTGTTTATTCCACTCAGTCACCCAATTGGGGTAACGATCGTAGTAATAATTGCTGGTAACAAATTCACCACTTGCCTTGGAGAACCAGAAGGCTTTGCCGGCATGGCCCGCCATTGCCACGGCGCCTCGGTCCTTGACCGAAACACCAAATATCTTTGACTTGCCGTCATGGTGGAGGGCCAGTTCATCACCAAAAGTAGAGGACAGTATGGCGTTCGGCGAGCGGCCATCAACTTTGGCAGCGCGCTGGGTAGGGTCGATCTCGGTGCTGTCATCGACATCGGCGTCGGCGCTGAGCAGACGGTAGTCCGGATCCTCGATGTTATACACAAGGCGCCCCAGTTCGTGATCGAACCAGACGTTTCCGACCATGCCATGCGCCGCAGGCACCGTGCCCGTAGACAGCGAAGCGTGGCCGACGATGGTCTCTGTGTTGGCATGCTGATAGTGCGCGTTCGTGTAATAAATGCCCTGGTCCAGCAGGTGGCGAAATCCACCTTCGCCCAACCGGTCTTCGTAGCGCTGAATGAAATCACCGCGAAGCTGGTCCACCGTGATCTGCAGGATCAAACGAGGTGCCTCGGCCCGGGCCAGTTGGGTCGTGGCAAAGGCACAGGCAAGGCCTGCAATGACTGGGAGCGAGTATCTGTTCATGTTCACAATATTACCCGTTTTTGGGTTTTTCGTGCGACAGTCACCTATCGAAGATGGCCGTGCGAGAGCTGGCTATCACGGTGCCTGGCGACCAATGTGTCCTGGCTGCTCAATCAGCCAGCGCACCCAGGGTGATGAGCCGTAGGTCTTTCAAAAAACGGTGGAAATGCCCATCTCCACCGTTTTGCGTTGCGAATCTCCTCTGGTGTTATTGGTGGCCGCCCGGATCGGACAGAACCTCCATGACTTTTTCCAGGGAGAAGCTGGCTGCTTTCTGTCTCGGCGGATACTCCCTGAATGTGGCCAGGAATTTGCCAACATAGGCTTGCGCAGGCACCAGCAGATAGACGCGGTCGATCAACCAGTCATAATAGGTGTTCGAGGTGAGCTGCGCCCGCTCGAACGGATCGCGCCTGAGGTTGAAAATCAGGGGCACACGCAGGGGTACGAACGGTTCAGCCCAGGCCTGCAGCGTCGCTTCGACCCTCTGCTCCATGAGAATGAGCTTCCAGTCACCATAGCGCAGTGCCGTCAGGTCGCCGTCATCTGAGAAGTAGAAAATCTCCTTACGCGGCGATTTGGTGGTCTCACCAGTCAACAAGGGCAGAATGTTGTACCCGTCCAGGTGGACCTTGTACTTCCTATTGAGCGCCTTGGATCGGTAGCCATCCATCAAGTCTTCCTTGATGTCGTCCTTGCCGGCAACGGCCAGGAAGGTCGGCAGCCAGTCCATGTGATGAACGATTTCGTTAGTGTAGGAGCCGGCAGCGATCCTGCCAGGCCAGCGCACAAAGGCGGGCACACGCCAACCGCCCTCCCAATTGGTATTTTTCTCGCCGCGGAATGGCGTCATGGCCGCATCTGGCCAGGTATTCATGTGGGGCCCGTTGTCGGTGGAATAGAACACAATCGTGTTGTCGGCAATGTCCAGTTCATCCAGTTTGGCCAGGAATTGGCCAATGTGGCGGTCGTGTTCCACCATGGCGTCGGAGTACTCATCCTGCCCCGATATGCCACGAACCTCGTCTTTGATGTGGGTTCGGAAATGCATCCGGGTACCACTCCACCAGACAAACCACGGCGTGCCTGCTGCATGCTGGCGATCGATGAAGTCCAACGCAGCGGCGACCGTCTCATCATCCACGGTTTCCATGCGTTTGCGGGTCAACGGTCCCGTGTCTTCGATCCGGCCGTCTGCATAGGATTTGATCACACCGCGTGGCCCGAACTTCTGCAGGAAAGTGCTGCCATCGGCGAGTACGACGTCGGCGGGATAGTCCTCGTGCTCAGGTTCCTCTTCGGCGTTGAGATGGTAGAGATTTCCGAAAAATTCATCGAATCCGTGATTGGTCGGCAGGTGAACATCTTTGTCGCCAAGGTGGTTCTTGCCGAATTGTCCGGTGGCGTAACCCTGGTCCTTTAACAGCCCGGCAATACTGGGATCTTCTTCCTGCATCCCTTCGTCAGCGCCGGGCAGCCCAACTTTGCTGAGCCCGGTGCGAAATACGCTTTGCCCCATGATGAAAGACGACCTGCCGGCTGTACATGACTGCTCGCCATAGTAGTCAGAGAATCCCATGCCCTCGTTGGCAATTCGGTCAATGTTCGGCGTTTCATAGCCCATCATGCCGCGTGAGTTGTACGAAATATTCCAGAAGCCGACATCATCGCCCCAGATAACGAGAATGTTGGGTTTTTGTTCGGCCTGTGCCGTGCTGCAGATCAAGCTGAGCAATGTCGTGAGGATTAGTGCGCATCTGCGGGTGGTGTGCATTTTCATTGAATTCTTCCCAAGCTGGTGAAATTTTTTACGCGGGCCTCATTGGCCTCGCCGGCTCGCTCTGAACTCGCGAGATCCGAGGGTCGCGAGTCTAGCACATGAGAGAGGTGCCAACACTCTCCTGGGCTCTGTATTTGCGCGACACTGTCGGCGATACACCAAAGGCGCTTTGCGGCCCGGTCGTATTGCCCGTCGGGCTGTCTTTAATAGGACCAGCCCACCGAGGTGGTCACCCCGTAGTCCCAATCTTCGTCTGGAACAACGTTCAATCCCTTGCCATTGTCGAAATTCCCGTAGAGTTCGAGGGACCAGAACAGGTCCCTGGCGAGCTCCAGCTTGAATGTGGTGCGAGTCTCTGCGCGCAATCGACCTCGATAGGCGTTAGAGATGGAGGGATACAGCGTGACATAGGTGTCCAGCGAGCGTTCCGGGCTGGTGAAGCGCCAATAGCGGTAACGGGCGGTTCCGGTCAACTCGAAATTGGTCTCCGGGTTACGCTGAATGCACTGAGACGGTGTGACGGCGGAGCACTCGACGGTGCTCTCATCGGCTTCGGGTGGTCGAATACGCTCCTCCAGCGCCTGTAGCCCAATAGAGACGTCAAACCACTTGTTATTGGTCTTGACCAGGTAACGCCCGAAACTGCCGCCGATGGATAAACGAAAGTCCAGATCCAGGGCTTCATTGGACTCGAATTTTGAAAACCACTTTCTGTATTTCTGATTTCCCAGAAGGCGTTCCACTGAGCCCCAGGCCTCGATGCGGGTCTGGTCGGTCTTCTTATCATCCTGACCATCCTCATCTGATTGATCTCCCTGCCTGGTGAGATATGTCCTGAGGCTGCTCTCCCAGATACGCTTGAAATTAGTGAGTCGGAAGTCGACGGCAGTGGATGCGTTGGCAAGCTGTGTTGAGCTGGTGTAGTCCGCCCCAACGCTCAGGTCCAGCATCATCCGGTCCTTGAAGCTGGCACCGAGTGGGTAGGCGGACACGATGTCAAGCGTGCTGACTCGGGTGCTCTGAGTGTCAGACTTGATAATGAGGTCTTCCTCGTTTTCACCTTTAACCAGTTTGCCCACCAAACGCTTGCCGTCGGTCATTTCCACGGTCTGGGTCTTGTTACTGATGATGCGACGTATGTAACGCCATTCGATGTTGATTGTGCCCATGTGATCAGTGCTGAATCGCAGCACGCCTGCCTCGAGGCTCTTCGCTTCGCCCGTGATCCTGTCGCCATTCTGAAGGATGACGATGTCAGTCTTGGCTGCGCGGGCGCCAGACGAGAGCGCCAAAAGCAGGAGGGTTGCGGGGAGTATCAGTGACTTCATTGAAATTCCGGACAATCAGACGAAATAAACCTTAAAATTCTAACCTCAGTTCGGATAAAAGAGCCAATCGGAGGAAACTCGCCTATTTGGCTGAGCCGGTGCCTGCACTGACAAGGACTCCGGGATTTCGCTTGGTAAAGCGCTTACATTTGCCGCATAATAGACGATTAATCAGGTTGCCCAAAATGCAAATGCGCCGTACAAAAATCATCGCCACACTAGGCCCATCAACCGACTCGCGTGACGCGCTTTCAGGAATTATCAAGGCCGGAGCCAATGTGCTGCGGATCAACCTTTCGCATGGAGATGAGGAAGAACAATCCGCGCGCGCACGGCTGGTTCGGGAGGTCGCCATTGCGCTGGATAAGGAAGTGGCAATCCTGGCGGATCTTCGCGGCCCGAAAATCAGGGTGGAAAAATTTATCAATGGATCGGTCACGCTGGATTCGGGAGACCCTTTCTTTCTCGATGCAGGTGAGCAACCCGAGCCGGGAAATGGCAGCGGTGTCGGGGTGACCTACAAGCAACTGCCACGTGACGTCAAAGTTGGACAGACCCTGTTGTTCGATGATGGGCTGATCACGATGCGGGTCACGGCAATCGAAGATGAACGTATCCATTGCGAGGTTGTTCAGGGCGGCGTCCTGGGCAGCCGCAAAGGCCTCAATTTGATGGGCGGTGGGCTTTCCATTCCGGGGATTGCTGAACATGATATTCATGACATTCGGCGGGCCGCGTCCATGGGTGTCGATTTTCTTGCCGTTTCTTTCGCGAGTTCGGCCGATGATATGCAGCAGGCCAGGCGGCTTTTGCGCGAGGCGGGTAGTGACGCCCAACTCGTGGCGAAAATCGAACGCTCCGAGGCCATTGATAATCTCAAAGCCATCATTGACGCTTCCGATGCGGTCCTTGTTGCTCGCGGTGACCTCGGCGTTGAAATTGGTGACGCGGAATTACCCGGCTTGCAAAAACGCATCATCAACAAAGCGCTTGAGCGTAACAAAGTAGTGATCACGGCCACGCAAATGATGCAGTCAATGGTCGAGAATCCCATCCCGACTCGGGCTGAAGTGCTGGATGTGGCCAATGCGGTGATTGATGGCACGGATGCCGTCATGCTGTCCGCCGAGACCGCCGTTGGCAAGCACCCGGTAAAAGTCATCGAGGCGATGCACAGAGTGTGTCTAGGGGCGGAACGTCATTGCGATACGCTGGAGGATGCGCGGCGGCTTAACGTTCGTTTGCAAAGAATTGATCAGGCCATCGCAATGGCCGCCATGTTCATGGCGCAACATGTTCGAATCCACGCCATTATTGCCCTCACCGAATCAGGCTCGACCACGCAATGGTTGTCTCGGATCCGGACCGCGGTACCCATTTTTGGATTGTCACCCCTGGCATCGACTCGGCGTCGAATGGCCTTGTACCGTGATGTTTTTCCTGTCGCGCACGTCCAGAAATGGGATGATGTCAATGAGGCGGTTACCGAAGCCATCACCAACCTCGTGGAAAAAGAACGCCTTGCAGTGGGTGATCGCGTGCTCATCACCATGGGGAATTCCGTGGGCAAGGAAGGCGGTACCAACACGCTGAGGCTGGTGCAGGTTGGTGCGGACGGGCATGCTGATCATCAGGCTGAGTTGGATCTGTGATGATGGAAGTGCCGGTCGCACAGCTATTTTGTCAGCTTGCTGCTTGATTCGACGTTAGGAAACCTGATATCTCAATCGCGACTGGTGCGGCGATTAGGACTCAAAGAGAGGATGCCACCCCGATGAACGGCAAGCTGAAGCATACCGATCAAGATATTGATGCGCTCGAGACCAATGAGTGGAAGGAAGCGCTGCAAGCAGTCATTGAGCGGGACGGCCCGGAGCGTGCACATTTCCTGCTCGAGAGCCTCGTCGACCTGGCCCGCCGCTCTGGTGGGCATCTGCCGTACGACGCCACCACGGCTTACATCAACACAATCCCCACCCACCTTGAAGAACGCAGTGACGGTGACCGGGAGCTGGAACGACGAATCATCTCCATCGTGCGCTGGAATGCCATGGCCATCGTGCTGCGGGCTGGAAATCGTGGCGGGGAGCTTGGCGGGCACATTGCCAGCTATCAGTCTGCTGCGACCTTGTACGAGACGGGCTTCAATCACTTTTTTCGTGGCCCTGATCATCCCAGCGGTGGCGACCTGGTATTTTTCCAGGGCCACTCCTCGCCGGGGGTTTATGCCCGGGCTTTTCTCGAGGGACGAATCAGTGAGGAGCAACTCGATCGTTTTCGCCAGGAGGTCGATGGCAAAGGGCTCAGCTCTTACCCACACCCGTGGCTGATGCCCCATTTCTGGCAATTGCCGACCGTTTCGATGGGCCTCGGGCCGATTATGGCCATTTACCAGGCGCGCTTCCTGAAATACCTGCACAATCGCGGAATTGCCGATACCTCAGAGCGCAAGGTTTGGTGCTTCCTCGGCGATGGCGAAACTGATGAGCCTGAATCCCTTGGCGCCATCTCGCTGGCCGGACGTGAAAATCTCGACAACCTCGTTTTCGTCATCAACTGCAATCTCCAGCGGCTCGATGGACCTGTGCGAGGTAATGGCAAGATCATCCAGGAACTCGAGGGTGTTTTCCGTGGCGCTGGCTGGAATGTGATCAAGGTCATTTGGGGTTCGCGTTGGGATCCATTGTTGTCAAAGGATAAAGATGGCGTCTTGCTCAAACGCATGGAGGAGGCGGTCGATGGTGAGTACCAGAATTACAAGGCCAAGGGTGGCGCCTACACGCGAGAACACTTCTTTGGTGCCAATCCGCAATTGCGCGAGATGGTTGCCAACATGTCGGATGACGACATCTGGCGACTGAACCGGGGCGGTCATGATCCTTACAAGGTGTTTGCTGCCTATCACAGCGCCGTTAGGCACGAGGGACAACCGTCGGTCGTGCTCGCAAAAACGGTGAAAGGCCATGGCATGGGCGAGTCGGGTGAGGCCCAGAACATTACGCACCAACAAAAGAAAATGGATCTCGCATCGATACGACAGTTCCGGGATCGTTTCAAAGTGCCCATTCCCGATGAGGTCATCGAGGATGTTCCCTACTACCACCCCGGCGATGACAGTGCTGAAGTGGAATACATAAGGTCACGCAGACAGGCCCTTGGTGGTGCTTTGCCACGGCGCAACAGCGTCACGGATCGATTACAGGCCCCGGAGCTCGAGCAGTTCAAAGCCTTGCTGGAGGCGACCGGTGAGCGCGAAATCAGCACCACCATGGCCTTTGTGAGGGTCCTGGCAATCATCCTTCGCGAGCAGGCCCTGAAGGAGCGTGTCGTGCCGATCGTGGCGGACGAGGCCCGCACTTTCGGCATGGAAGGGATGTTCAGGCAACTTGGGATTTACGCCAACCAGGGCCAGCTTTACACCCCGGTGGATGCCGATCAGCTCATGCTCTACAAGGAAGATCGGAAAGGTCAGATTCTCCAGGAGGGAATCACGGAAGCCGGGGCCATGTCGTCCTGGATTGCGGCTGCCACCAGCTACAGCTCCACCGGCACTGCAATGATCCCGTTCTTCATCTTTTACTCCATGTTCGGGTTCCAGCGGATCGGTGATCTCGCCTGGGCAGCGGGGGACCTGCGGGCGCGCGGCTTCCTCATCGGCGGAACTTCGGGCCGCACGACCCTGAATGGTGAGGGGCTGCAGCACGAGGATGGGCACAGCCACATGCTCGCTGCTCAGATCCCGAACTGCGTCTCCTACGATCCAACTTTCGCTTACGAACTGGCAGTCATCGTGCAAGATGGGCTGCGCCGTATGTACCAGGAGCAGGAGGATGTTTATTACTACGTGACGGTAATGAACGAAAATTACACACATCCGGTCATGCCTCAGGGTGCGGAAGAGGGCATTCGTCGGGGTATGTACCTGTTCAGGGCGGGGAAACAAGGCGACCTCCGCGTGCAGCTCATGGGCAGCGGAGCGATATTGCGGGAGGTGATTGCCGCCGCAGACCTGCTCGAGCAAGACTTCGAGCTTGCGGTAGATGTCTGGAGCGCAACCAGTTTCACGGAACTGAGAAGAGATGGTGAGGCTGCATCCAGAAACAACCGGCTGAATCCGGACAGCACCCAGACCAGCTGGGTAGAACACTGCCTGGAGGGCCATCCCGGCCCGGTCGTGGCAGCCACGGACTATGTCAGCAGTTTCCCCGATCAGATCCGCGCTTTTATACCCCGTGATCAATACATCGTTCTCGGGACGGATGGGTTCGGGCGTTCGGATACCCGTGAGAATCTGCGCTGGTTTTTTGAAGTCGACCGTCACCAGGTGGCCTACGCGGCCCTGTACGCGCTGTACCGCGAAAACAAATTCGAGCTCAGCGCTCTGCTCGAAGCGCGAGAGCGCCTGGGTATCGACCCCGGCAAGCCGGACCCCTTCAAGGGTTAACGCCATGAGTGAGCGCATCGAAATCCGGGTTCCTGACATTGGTGACTTCACTGATGTCCCTGTCATCGAAGTGCTGGTCGCTCCGGGCGACATGGTGGATGTTGATGATTCTTTACTGACCCTGGAAAGCGACAAGGCCACGATGGAAGTGCCCTCACCCGTCAGGGGTCGCATTGCGGAACTGCAGGTGGGTGTCGGCGACGAAGTTTCGGAGGGTGACGTGGTCGCCCGGATTGATGCCGAGAAATCCGTGTCGGGCACGGAGGAGACCGGGGCGGTCGACTCTGAGCCCGGTTCCTCGCAAGCAGCAGAGACAGAAACTGTGCCGCGGTCAGAGCCCAAGACGAAGCCGACCAAGATGGTAGTCGCGCCAGGGGCGGGCCAAAGGCAATCACCCCCGGTGCCCATGGATGCCAACGCTACCCTGCCCGGCAAAGTGCCCTACGCGAGCCCGGCCGTCAGGACCTTTGCCCGCGAACTTGGCGTTGACCTGTTCAAGGTCACGGGATCGGGGCGAAAGGGACGTATTGTTCGTGCGGATGTAACCACCTATGTGAAGGCCGTCATGGCGGGCGATGCGCGTCCTGCCGGCGGCGGCCTGACCTTCGATCTACCCGATGCGCCAGTGATCGATTTCTCCAAGTTCGGAACGATCGAACACAAGGCCTTGTCGCGTATCAGGAAAATTTCCGGCAAAAACCTCCACCGCAACTGGCTGAGCATTCCCCATGTCACGCACCATGATCATGCGGACATCACGGTGATGGAAGAGTTGCGCCAAGCAGGCAAGGAGGCCGCTGCCGAGGCCGGTTATAAACTGACCCCGCTGGTTTTCCTGATCAAGGCTGCCGTGGCGGCACTGCAGAAGTTTCCTGAATTCAACGCCTCACTGGACCCGGATGGGGAACAACTGGTGCTGAAAAAGTACTATCACATTGGGATCGCCGTCGACACGGCTGACGGGCTGGTGGTCCCGGTTATTCGTAATTGCGACGAGAAATCCCTTGCCGAATTGGCTCGTGAGCTGGGAGACCTCAGTCAGCGTGCACGTGAAAAACAACTCAGTCCCCGGGACTGGCAGGGAGCCAGTTTCACAATTTCCAGCCTCGGTGGCATTGGAGGCTCGGCCTTCAACCCCATCATCAACGCTCCAGAGGTGGCTATTCTCGGCGTATCGAGGTCACGGATGGAACCGGTCTGGGACGGACAGCAATTTGTGCCACGCCTGATATTGCCCCTGGCGGTTTCATACGACCACCGGGTGATTGATGGCGCAAGCGCGGCGCGGTTCACGCGGGCGCTGGCGGAACAACTCGAGAAAGTGGATTCCTCGGGACTGTCGTCATGAAGCAGTTGTCCCGCTCAATCGATCCAGCCCCGACCAGGCAATGGCGATTGTTTTACTGGTTGGGTGCAATTGGGTTCCTGACCGCGCTCACCGCTCTGTTCGGGGGGTTGACCGGAACCCGTGGCGGCGTCGAAGTTCGCACCGATTCTGCGGGTCAACAACGCGTTATCGTTCACCAGGATCGGTCCGGGCATTATCTCGCCAAGGGCGCGTTGAACGGCCAGCCCGTCAGGTTTCTCATCGATACTGGCGCAACCAGCGTCGCGGTACCTGAACCCCTGGCCCGTCAATTGGGGCTGGACTTTGGGCCGGAAATTCCCATCCTGACCGCGGGCGGCATGGTGACCGGGTGGATGACCCGCATCGACTCCGTCACGATCGGGCCGCTGCAGTTAAAGAATGTGTCCGGGACCATCACAGAGGGCCCGCTCACAGAAACGTTGCTGGGTATGAGTTTTCTGAAGTATTTTCGCCTCACTCAGGATGGTAACGAGTTGGTGATCGAGAGCGACGTATGAGCGAGCAGGTGGAAATCAGGGTGCCGGATATCGGGGACTTTGATGATGTCCCCGTCATCGAGATCCTCGTTGCCCCGGGCGATGAGGTAGCCGCAGAGCAGTCCCTGGTGACGCTCGAAAGCGACAAGGCCACCATGGAAGTGCCATCTCCCGCCGCAGGCAAGATCGTTTCGGTAAACGTGTCACTGAACCAGACGGTTTCTCAAGGGGATGTGGTTGCCGTGATCGAAGCTGTTGAGCCGGCCGGCGCGGGGGCAGCGGTCACCGACGAACCTGCCCTGGAAACAACCATTGCGGCCAAGTCGCCTGAACTCGATGCGAGTGGATCGATCGAGGCTGATTTTGACTTGCTGGTGCTGGGGGCGGGCCCAGGCGGCTACACGGCCGCATTTCGTGCGGCGGACCTCGGCCTTCGCGTGGCTTTGGTTGAGAGATACCCCGAACTGGGCGGGGTCTGCCTGAACGTCGGCTGTATCCCTTCCAAGACCCTGCTTCACGCGGCTGCAGTGATCGACGAGGCCGCCCAGATTTCGAAGCATGGTGTTAAATTTGGCCCGCCCGAGATCGAACTGGATGCACTGCTGGGATGGAAACACAAGGTCGTCTCGCAGTTGACCGGGGGGCTTGCCGGGATGGCCGGAAAACGGCAGGTGACCGTCATCGAGGCCAATGGTCGCTTCTCTGGTCCCCACGAAATGGAACTCGAAACCGCGCAGGGCCTCGAGACTGTGAGTTTTTCCAAGGCGATTATCGCAGCCGGTTCCCAGGCCCTGCACTTGCCGGGCTTTCCATGGGATGACCCCCGTGTGATGGATTCCACGGATGCGCTGTTGCTCAAGGATATTCCATCACGTTTGCTGGTCGTCGGGGGCGGTATCATCGGGTTGGAAATGGCCAGCGTTTACCAGGCCCTGGGGAGTGCGGTCACTGTCGTTGAATTGACATCGCAACTGATGCCTGGCGCGGACCCGGACCTGGTGCGGCCGCTTCACAAGCATGTTGCCGCGCGGTATGCGGGAATTCACCTGGGGACCAGGGTGACGGGCGTGCAGCCCGGACCGGAAGGCCTTGCGGTCAGCTTCGAAGGTGAGGATATCCCCGAAGACCCGATCTTCGATCGTATCTTGGTCTCGGTAGGAAGAACGCCTAATGGCCACGCTGTGGCTGTCGAGAAGGCCGGGGTCGAAGTCACTGAGCAAGGATTCATTCCTGTCGACCGGCAAATGCGTACCAACGTCGGACACATCTTCGCCATAGGGGATATCGTTGGCCAGCCCATGCTCGCACACAAAGCCACCCATGAAGGCAAGGTGGCGGCTGAAGTGTGCGCGGGACGGAAAACTGCCTTTGAGGCGCGCGTCATCCCCTCGGTTGCCTACCCGGATCCTGAAGTCGCCTGGGCGGGGCTGACGGAAACGCAGGCCAAGCAGGCTTCCATACCCTACAAGGTCGGGAAATTTCCCTGGGCGGCTAGCGGCCGTGCGCTCGGCATTGGGCGTCCGGAGGGCTTTACCAAGTTATTGTTTGATCCAGAGTCTGCGCGCGTCATCGGCGCTGGCATCGTGGGCCCGCATGCGGGGGACCTGATTGCTGAGTGTGCGCTGGCAATCGAAATGGGCGCAGAGGCCGGAGACATCGGGTTGACCATTCATCCGCACCCGACCCTGTCAGAGAGCATTGCCATGGCCGCCGAGGTGTTCGAGGGTACGATCACTGACCTGTACCTGCCCAAGCGTCGCTGATGATGCGCTGTTAACCCAGCAGGAAAGCGCACACGGTGGAGATCACCACCGCGCCAAACAGATTAACCACCCACCCGGCCCGAGCCATCTCCCTGATACTGACTCGACCACTGCCATACACCACCGCGTTGGGTGCAGTGGCCACGGGCAGCATGAATGCGCAGCTTGCGCTCATGACTGCAGGCACCATGAGCAGCATGGGCGGGACATCGAGAACCAGCGCGGCGGTGCCCAGCAATGGCATCAGCAGGCTGGCAGTGGCCGTATTGCTGGTGACTTCGGTCAAAAAGGTGACCGAGAGGCAGATCAGCAGAATCAGCAGCCATGCCGGAACCACTGAGAGCAGGTGAAATTGATTGGCGAGCAGGTCGGCGAGGCCGCTTTCCATGAAGGCATTCGCGATGGCAATCCCACCCCCGAAAAGAATCAGCACGCCCCACGGAATTTTTGCGGCCGATTTCCATGTCAGTAACCGTTCTCCCTCGCCATTGGAAGTCACCGCCATGGCAATGACAGCGAGCAGCGCGACAGAGGCATCATTGGCGTGTGGCAGGTCCAGGACGCCGCTCCAGCCACCGAAGGGCGCCTCTCGGGTGACCCATGCGAGCGCGGTCAGGGTGAACAGGATGGCAACTCTTTTTTCGGCGACTCGCCAGCGCCCGACTTTGGGCAGGGCCACGGGCTCACGGAGTGAAATGCCACGGGTCAGCCACAGGCCCACTGCAGGCACCATTAGCACAACGACCGGTAATCCCCAGACCATCCATTCTGGAAATGTGGGGCTGCTTCCGAACAGGTCGGAATGGATTTGCATAAAGATCAGGTTGGGTGGTGTGCCGATAGGGGTGCCGATTCCGCCAATGCTGGCGGCATAAGCGATGCCGAGCAGCAAGGGTACGGCAAGGATCCGCTCCGTCCGTTCAATGACCGCCAGGGCGACAGGAAGCAGCATCAAGGTGGTTGCCGTGTTGGAGATCCACATGCTCAGTACGGCCGCAGCCGTCATGAAACCAAGGACCAGGCGGCGGGCATCGTGCCCGCCGAACAGGTTGACCATGAACAATGCGATTCGCCGGTGGGCTCCTGAGGCTTCCATGGCTTTGGAGATCATGAAACCGCCCAGTAACAGGAGGATGAGCGGGCTGCCATAGGCATGCGCAACTTGCTGCGGGCTGAGAATTCCCAGCAGAGGGAACAAGGCGAGTGGAAGCAAGGAGGTGAACGCCATGGAGATGGGTTCGCTGATCCACCAGACTGCGCACCAGAGCGTGACGGCTGCGGTCACCGACGCGGCCATGGAAAGCCCCGCACCCATTAAGGCCGCCATGCAGACAATGGCGGCGATCGGTCCTAATGGCAGTGCCCACTGACGCATGAACGCTTCCCTTTTCAATTGCGGCTTATGATATCGGATCATGCCCGCGCGGTCCTGTCCCGGGGGCTGATCTTCCCGGCGTTACAATTGCGCAGTCTACCCGAGTAGCTTGGCGGGGAGCGCGCCATCGAATGAGTGGTCGCCGACAGGAGATAATCGCTCGGGTCAGACACACATCCGGGCTGGCTCAGCAGCGGGAATAAGCGCTTGCAATGCAGGGGACAAGCACGTACATTCCGAAGGAAAGGAATCGAATCGAAGGGTCACAATGATCGCAGCAAAAACCTTGGGCAACCTGATGGGCCGTCGTGACCGACGTACGCGCCCGCCATCGTGGCTTGGGTAGCCATTTGCGACGTTAGATTCAGACAGCAAACAGGACCCAGCCAAGGCTGGGTTTTTTTATACCTCGAGAATCGGATGCGATAACAGGCTATAGCATGCAACATTTTCTGAGCACGGCAGATTGGGACAAACCAGAGCTCGAGGAGCTCCTCCGCCTGGCCGGCGAGCTGAAATCGCAGCCCATGAATGAGTCCCTGAGGGGCAAATCCATCGCCTTGCTGTTTCTTAACCCGTCCATGCGAACCCGGACGTCTTTCGAGCTTGGCATGCAACAACTCGGCGGGATCGCCATCGTGTTGCAGCCCGGCAAAGACGCCTGGGGTGTCGAATTTCGGCCGGGTTCGGTGATGGACGGCGCGGCAGAAGAGCACATCGCCGAGGTGGCAGCGGTTCTTTCGCGATACTGCGATCTGATCGGGTTGCGGGCGTTTCCCGGTTTCAAGGACTGGGGCAATGACCGGGAGGATGCGGTCATCAGGAGTTTGGCGCAGCATTCCTCGGTGCCCGTTATTAACATGGAAACCATAGTGCATCCCTGCCAGGAACTGGCATTGATGCTGACCCTCAAAGAACAACTTGGACGACTGGAGAGGCGCCGGTTCCTGCTGACCTGGACCTGGCATCCCCGGCCGCTCAACACCGCGGTGGCCAATTCCGCCCTGATGATCGCCACCAAGTTCGGGATGGACGTCACCCTGTTGTGCCCCGAGCCCGCCTATCTGCTTGATGATCAATTCATGTCTGCAGCGCGGATAAATGCGCAGGCCACAGGCGGTTCACTGCGGGTCAGTCACGATATCGACGACGCTTATCGACACGCTGAGGTGGTTTATGCAAAGAGCTGGGGCGCATTGCCGCACTACGGCCGGCCCGAGGCAGAATGGGCATTACGCCGCAAATATCGTCATTTCATCGTGGACGAGGACAAGATGGCGCTGACAGACGATGCGCTGTTCAGTCATTGCCTTCCTTTGCGTCGAAACATCAAGGCGACCGATGCCGTCATGGATGCCGATTATTGCGTTGCCGTTGACGAGGCCGAGAATCGGCTGCATGTGCAGAAGGCCGTAATGATGACATTACTCGGTGCGGCGCACGCGAAACGTGCCGGCACTGATGAGGAGTAGCGAGACTTTGAAACATCCAGAGAACACAGTGGTTTTGGCGTTCTCAGGGGGTCTGGACACGAGTTACTGTGTCCTGGCACTTCGAGAACAGGGTTTTTCCGTCCACACGGTTTTTGTCGATACTGGCGGAATCGAGGATGCTGAGCGCGGTGCGATCCGTGCGCGTGCCATGTCCCTGGGCGCAGAGGAACACCACGAAATCAACGTGTCCGATGCGATCTGGGAGGAGTTTGTTGTCCCCCTGGTCTGGAGCCAGGCCCGTGTTCTCGGCGAATATCCGATGCTGTGCTCTGATCGTTATCTCATCGTGCAGCGCTGTCTCGCATTGTGCGACGAGCTCGGGACCCGGGATTTTGCGCATGGCTGTACGGGCATGGGCAATGACCAGCTGCGTTTTGATCAAACTGTTCGAAGTCTGGGTGACTATGCGATTCATGCGCCCGTAAGAGATTTACAGAAACGCGTCACCGATATTCGTGCTTACGAGATGGATTCCTTGGCGAAGGCGGGGTATGAGGCGCCCGGTCGTTCGGGCGCCTATTCCATCAATGAAAATCTCCTCGGTGTCACCATTTCAGGCAGTGAAATAGATTGTTTTGATGCCCCCGGCCCCGAGACGCGGACATGGGTTCGCCCGCGGGCCGAATGGCCGAAAGAACCGCTTGAGCTGAACCTCGGCTTCGATCGAGGGCGAGCCGTCGCTTTGGATGGCCAGGCCCTCAGCGGTCCGGAGCTGCTGGCGCGGCTCAACAAGCAACTCGGCGCGTACGGTATCGGGCGGCACATCTACACCGGGGATGTCACAATCGGTCTCAAGGGTCGAATCGTTTTCGAATGTCCTGGCATCGATGCATTGCTCACGGCCCACCAGGCTCTCGAGGACACGGTAAACACGCGTCTGCAAAATCAATTCAGGCACCAGGTCGCGCAGCGCTGGGCCGAGCTGGTATATACCGGTTTCTTCTATGAGCCGCACAAGCGTGATCTCGAGGCCTACTTAGAGAGTTCACAGGCGGCGGTCACCGGTCAAGTGACGCTTCGCACTGAGGGGGGTTCGATGCTCGCGATTGCGGTCGACTCTGACAATATCCTGAAGGACGATGCGGCGACCTATGCCCAGACCTGCGACTGGACGCCCGAGGAAGCTGAGGGCTTCATTAAACTGTTGGGCAAGAGTTCGACCATTGCGGCCAGGATAAGGAAGGCTTCCCGGTGAACCTCGAACCGCTTTTGCACCACCTTGGCGTCCTGATCGGTTTCAATACCCAGAATCCGCCTCGGGACCTTAATGAGGGTTCACCGATCTGGTCCTACATTTCAGCCTCGCTCGGCTCCGAATTTGACGTGCGGGTGATTGATCACGATCTTGGCAGGGTCAGCTATCTTGCCGTTCGCGGCACTCCAGACCTCCTTTTCAACGTTCACCTGGATACTGTCCCGGTGTTGTCGGGGGCAAAATTCGACCCGTTGGTAATGACTGAGTCCAAGGGGCGCGTGTACGGCCGGGGAGCTTGTGACATCAAGGGCGCGGCGGCCTGTCTGCTGCACTTGGCACAGACCAGTTCAGTACCTATGGCGCTGCTGTTCACCACCGACGAGGAGGGTGCTCAGGGCTGTTGCGTGCGCAGGTTCACCGAATCAGGGCACAGTGACCCCTATCGTCAGGTGATCGTTGCCGAGCCCACCGGTTGTCTGGCGCAAACCCGCCATCGGGGTTACCTCTCGGTGACGGGCGAATTCTGCGGTGTGTCGGGACATTCTTCAGAGGCGAGAGCCTTGTCCGACTCGGCCATTCATCGTTTTTCACGCTGGTCTGCTGCCGCCCTCGAAGAGTCCGCGCGCCTTGCGGGTACCGGCCACTTGAGCTGTTTCAATATTGGCACGGTCAAGGGCGGCGTGAAATCCAATGTCATTGCCGACCGGCTTGAAGTCCACTGGAGTGCGCGGCTGCCGCCCGGGAGCGATACCGCAGAATTTTTCGGAGACATCTCGGCGCAGCCGGGGGGTGAGCATGCACAGTGGGCTGTGCCGTTCTCGGGGCCACCATTGCCGGACCGGGCTGAGGGAGAGCGCGAGGCGCTGGATTTCGCCATGGCCAGGGGACTGCAAATGGGTGACGGACTCGATTTTTGGACGGAGGCCTCGCTGTTCTCGGCCAGTGGGACGCCGGCGCTGGTGCTCGGCCCGGGACACATTGAACAGGCGCATGTGGTTGATGAGTGGGTCAGTGTTGATCAACTGGAACGTGCTTTTCACCTGTACGCCAACCTGGTCGGTGCTCATGCCTGAAGTGCGTCGAATTGTTCTTGAGCTCCTGGCCCAGCTCGGTTCGAGTCGGGAAGCCCGTCAGTACCTGAAGGAGTTTTCCGAGGTCGAAGAAACCCGGTTCGCGGTCGTTAAGGTCGGTGGCGGCATCCTCCAGGAACATCTCGATGAGCTTGCATCCGCACTGGCGTTTTTGCACCGCCTTGGCTTGCGACCCGTCGTGCTGCATGGCGCTGGACCGCAGGTGGACGAAGCGCTGAAATCGGCTGCAATCGAAACACGGAAGATTGGTGGGTTGCGTGTCACCGACGAGGCGGTCATGGAGGTGGCGCGGCCGGTGATTTATCACCAGAATTTGCGCCTTGTCGAAGCCCTCGAGGCTCGCGGGATTCGGGCGAGGGGAATTCAGCATGGCGTGTTCCGCTGCGATTTCCTCGATCGGGAAAACCTGATGCTGGTCGGGGATATCCAATCCGTTGATCTCAGCGCTGTCAGTCGCGCCATTTCCAGTGGTGCCCTGCCGGTTGTCACTTGCCTGGGAGAATCGGCCTCAGGCCAGGTGCTGAATATCAATGCTGACGTCGCCGCGCGAGAGCTGGTTTGGGCCATTCAGCCCCACAAGATCATTTTCCTGACGCCAACCGGCGGATTACTGGACCGGGACGGCCGGGTCATTTCAGCCATTAGCCTCGACAATGATTACGACGCGCTTATGAGGGAGCCCTGGGTGCATTCCGGCATGCGGCTCAAGCTGCAGCAGATCCATGAGTTGTTGACCCGCCTGCCCAGGAGCGCTTCGGTATCGATCACCTCGGCCAATCAACTGACCCGCGAACTCTTTACCTATCGCGGAGCCGGCACTTTGGTGAGGAGGGGGGAACAGATTCATATCCATGATCGCCCAGAATCGAAAGTTCTTGATCAGGTCACCGCGCGAATCGAGGAATCCTTCAGTCGCCGCTTGCGCGAGGATTGGCCCACTTCACTCGCCGAACCACTGGTTTTGATTTCAGAGTCTGGCCGGGCGACCGCCGTGGTGACGCGGGGACTGGATGATGTGCCCTATCTCGATAAATTCGTGGTCACGCCCGATGCGCAAGGTGAGGGCCTGGGTGCAGCGCTCTGGCAGGTTCTCCGGGCCCGCTTTCCAGCCATGTACTGGAGAGCACGCACGTCCAATCCCGTGCTGAATTGGTATTTCCAGCAGGCCGATACCACGGCCCGGCAGGCGGGTTGGGTGGTATTTTCCGTCGGGGTTGACTGCTCGGAGCTGCGCGCGGCGCTGGTCGCGGACGCAATGCTTCGCGATTCGGGCTGGCAGGAAGAGAGCGAATGAACCCAAAGGTCGCAATCATCGGTGGCCGGGGCTACACCGGTGCTGAATTCCTTGCACTGCTGGGTAAGCACCGCGGAATGGATCTGGCTTTTGCCAGTTCCGGATCCAGGGCGGGTCAGGCCTTGCGCGATGTGTGTCCCGAGTGGCCTGATGAGTCATCAGTCTTCGTCGAACAGCAGATTGACCAACTGCAGGACGTCAAGGCCCATGCCTGGGTGCTGGCGGTACCCAATGGTGCCGCATCGAAGTGGGCCCGGGCAATCCAGATCGCTCACCCTGATGCAGTCATCCTCGACCTGAGCGCCGATCACCGTTTCGATGCCGCTTGGGTATATGGTCTGCCCGAACGCAATCGGGAGCAGATAAAAAGCGCCCGGCATATCGCTAACCCGGGATGCTATGCGACTGCGGCGCAACTGGCGTTGCTGCCCCTTGAGGGCCGGCTGACCGCGGACCCGGTAATTTTTGGTGTGTCCGGTTACAGCGGAGCAGGGCGTACACCCTCAGAACGCAATGATCCCGTTCGGCTGGCAGAAAACCTGCTGCCCTACGCGCTGACTGGTCATGTTCATGAGCAGGAAATTAGCGCGCAGTTGGGGCGCCCGGTTCGGTTTATGCCGCATGTCGCGGATTTCTTTCGCGGGATCAGCCTGACACTGTCCCTGGAGCTCGAGGATCCAGTTGAGCCCGCAGAAATGATGAAAATATACAGCGACCATTACGCGGACGAGCCGTTCGTGGAAGTCGCCGCGGAGCCGCCGGAGGTGAGTCAGGTCCGCCACAGGCCAGTCGGTCGAGTCGGGGGGTTTGCGTGCGATGCTCGGGACCCGCGCCGTGTCGCGTTGGTTTCGGTTGTCGATAACCTGTCCAAAGGTGCCGCCGGACAGGCCATGCAGAACCTAAATCTGGCCCTTGGATTGCCCGAATGTGAGGGGCTTTTACCATGAATGATTTTCTCTGGAAAAAAACCACCACACCCACTGCACCCGATGAAGCCATTATGGCGTTTCTTGCCGGCGAGGACATCGTGCTCGACAGGGTGTTGCTGTTGTTCGACCTGCAGGCC
>CAXQNK010000090.1:0-6227 GCA_964225175.1 Candidatus Nitrosopumilus sp.
AAGACGCGAAGGCACTTCTGGAGGACATGCGCGTTGGCCAGAACGCCCTGCATGACCTGATCTCGGCAGAGGAATACAATCCGGATGCGGTATCGGAACTTGCAGATCGACAGGGCGCTTTGACAGCAGATCTGATCCGCATGTCGGCCGCAAGCGTTCATGCGGCCATGGGCCACCTGACCGAGGCGCAATTAGCAAGGCTCGATGAGCTCAGGGAGGAGAGAAGTCGTCACTTGCATCGTGAACTGGAAA
This sequence comes from Candidatus Nitrosopumilus sp., assembly GCA_964225175.1. Classification (GTDB taxonomy): domain Bacteria; phylum Pseudomonadota; class Gammaproteobacteria; order Xanthomonadales; family SZUA-36; genus WTJD01. The sequence continues at coordinate 253 of CAXQNK010000090.1, forward strand.
AACTCCAGAAAAAGATCGAACGCCTCGAAGCTTCGTCCTGACCACAATGCTGATCTGACCCGGCAGTAGCCGGGTCAGAAGAGCCATTCGAATCCCACCGATAATTCCTGTTCCATACCTTGTTCAATTCGCCGTATCCAACCACTCTGAAGCGATTCTGACTCGAGCTCAGAAAAATATTCGGATTTCGTCCAGAACAACGGATATATCGGAGGGTTCCCGGCTGATCAGGATGTGACTTTTACCCGCAACTGGACACCGACAAACTCTCTGTATACCCCAGACAGTCAGCCGTGGATGAGATAACAACGTGCTGCTCCGGCAGCACGTTTTCTATGTTTCGCCGACAAGCCCGGGAGCGTATTCCTCGAGAGTCACGTGACGAACATCTTTGCCATGCACAAGGTAAATCACATATTCAGCAATATTTTCACAGCGATCACCCATACGCTCCATTGCCCTGGCGGCCCACAAGACGTTCATGATCATCGGGATCAACTCCGGATCCTGAGCCATGTACGTCATCAAATGCCGACTGATGGACTGGTATTTGACATCCACGCGCCGATCAGATCGCGCCACCTCCACGGCCTTGTGGGTATCCGTGCGTGCAAATGCATCAAGTACGGAATGAAGCATTTTTTTAACGAGCTCTCCCATGTGTTCCAGTTCGTTGCGAATTTCCTCGTCCAGCAACCCCTCCAACTCGTCGCGAGTCATCTTGGCAACCCGCTTGACCTCGTCTCCAATACGCTCCAGATCTGCGATGGTCTTGATCACCGCCATAACCAGGCGCAAATCGCTGGCTGCGGGTTGCCGGCGGGCTACGATCCGGGTGCATTCCTCGTCAATTTCCACCTCGAGGGCATTCACGCGCGCATCAGTCTTCATGACCCGTTGCGCTAAATCGGAGTCGTTCTCAACCAGGGCGCGAACCGCATTAACCAGTTGCTCCTCCACCAAACCGCCCATCTGCAGGACTTTGCTCCGGACCTCTTCGAGGTCCTCGTTGAATTGGCGGGAGATGTGCTCCCCCAGGCGCAAATCATTCATGGCTCTTCTCTTGTGGCACGCTCAGGTTAACCATACCTGCCCGTGATGTAGTCTTCGGTTTGCTTTTTCCTGGGGTTGGTGAACACCTGGTCGGTTTCGCCCAGTTCAATCATTCGACCCAGGTACATGAATGCCGTGAAGTCGGATACCCGTGCGGCCTGCTGCATGTTATGGGTCACTATCACGATGGTGAATTGTTTCTTAAGCTCATTGATTAACTCTTCAATCTTAAGCGTGGCAATTGGGTCAAGCGCGGAGCAAGGCTCATCGAGGAGTATGACCTCGGGCCTCACGGCAATTGCCCGGGCAATCACCAGCCTCTGTTGCTGTCCTCCTGAGAGAACAAATGCAGATTCGTCCAGGCGGTTTTTGACTTCATCCCAGAGCGCAGCGCCGCGCAACGCCCATTCAATCGTTTCGTCCAGATGGGACCGGCGTTTAACGCCCTGGATGCGCAGTCCATAAGCCAAATTCTCATAAATTGACTTCGGAAAAGGATTAGGTTTTTGAAACACCATGCCCACTTTGCGGCGCAAATCCGGTACATCGGTATCAGGCGCCAAAATGTCCCTACCATTCAACCGGACCCGCCCGGTCACCTTGCAGCCATCGACCAGGTCGTTCATTCGATTAAAACAGCGCAGCAAAGTGGACTTTCCGCACCCGGAGGGGCCGATGAATGCCGTCACGCGCTTTTCCGCGATGTTCAGACTAATGTCGTCCAGAGCCTGAGTCTCCCCGTACCAGAGATTGAGCGCTTCCACCTCCATGGCAACCTGACCGATATCCAGGCCGGGAAACAAAATTGAGTCGTCCTCGACTTCAGGCAAATTCAGGTCCAGCGATTCGCTCATCAGGCTTCCACATTCCTATACTGATCACTCAGGCGATTACGCAGCGTGATGGCCAGGATATTAAGCAGCACGGTGACAATTACCAGCAAAAATGCGGTCGCGTAGACCAATGGACGTGCGGCTTCCACGTTCGGGCTTTGAAAGCCCGCGTCATAAATGTGGAATCCAAGGTGCATAAATTTTCGCTCCAAATGCAGATAGGGAAAATTTCCGTCCAACGGCAGGGAAGGCGCTAATTTCACTACGCCAACCAGCATGAGTGGTGCAACCTCGCCGGCCGCGCGCGCAATGGCAAGAATCATACCTGTCATGATCGCCGGGCTGCACATCGGCAGCAAGGTACGTGATATGGTTTCCCACCGCGTCGCGCCCAACGCCAAGCTACCTTCCCGAACACTGCGCGGAATGCGTGACAAGCCCTCTTCCGTGCTGACAATAACCAACGGCAGCGTCAGCAGGGCAAGGGTCAGCGAGGCCCAGAACAGTCCACCGGTCCCGAAGGTGGGCGCGGGTAAGGCTTCGGCAAAAAACCACTCGTCAATCGTCCCACCGACGGCATATATAAAGAAACCAAGCCCGAACACACCGTAAACGATCGAGGGAACTCCCGCCAGATTATTGACCGCGATGCGCAGGGCACGGGTGGCCCAGCCCTGGCGAGCGTACTCGCGCAGATAGATAGCCGCCATGACGCCCAGCGGCGTCACCAGCAAGGTCATGAGCAGCACCATCAGTATGGTGCCGAAAATTGCCGGAAAGACGCCGCCCTCAGTGTTTGCTTCCCGTGGAGAATCACTGAGAAATTCCCAGATCTTGAGAAAGTAGTGACCAAGTTTCTGCGCCATATTCATGGAATTTGGGCGCCAGGCATCCAAGATGTCTCGCAGTGCGATTTCATGATTCTGTCCGTCCGCGGTGGTCACTACTGCCGCAGCGTGACCCATGGCCTCATCGCGCGCACGATGCTCTTCCACGAGCTCAGTGTATTGCGCCTGAAGCGCCGCTCGTTCAGCTTCGATTTCTGAGATCGCTCCTCGACTTGGGAGTGGCCTACCTGACAATCTTTTTTCCCGCAGGCGCAATCGCTCAAGTCGATGATTGACCTCGCCGATGCGGTTTTTTTCCAGCTTCTCGAGTTGCTCGCGCGCAGCAACCATTGCGCTCAAGCGTTGCTTGAACTCACCCCAGACATCGGACGAATCCAGCAACTCGCCCTCCACGCGCAGACCCGTAACGCGACCGATGAAGACGCCCCATTCCGTGCGTTCGATCACCGCAAGATTGTAAGGCTGGGCACGCTTCTCGATCTGTGTCGCCAATAACCAGACGAAATCACCGTCCTCAATGTCGCGATTGCCTCTCTTGACCAGAAATTGCTCTATTTCCTGGACGCCAGGGTCAACAACAACTCCCGATTCGCGCAAGCGGTCGGCCGAGACAGTCTCGCGAGCGCGGATCATTCCTGCAACCCGGGATACCTCCCCTTGACTGCCTGCCAGAACGAATTCCTGCACCGGTGTCGGCCAGAAATGACCCAGCCCCCGCCATGCAATCAGAGTCAAAAGACCCAGCATGAGTAATATGCAGGCACTCAGTGCAGCAGCATTCAGCCAGATCCAGGGCGCTCCGCTGGAGACCCATTGACTGAAGCGCTGTATGGATTCTTGCTTCATAACGAGCCGTAGCGATTCCGTAGCCGCTGCCTGACCAATTCAGCCAGCGTATTGATCATGAACGTGAAAACAAACAGCGCGAAGGCGGCCAGGAACAGAATTCGGTAATGCGTGCTGGCCACCTCGGCCTCAGGCATTTCAACCGCGATATTGGCCGCGAGTGTTCGCATGCCCTCAAACAGGCTCCAATCCATGATCGGAGTATTTCCGGTTGCCATGAGCACGATCATCGTCTCGCCTACGGCGCGGCCAAACCCAATCATGAGGGCGGAAAAAATTCCAGGGCTCGCGGTCGGAACAATGACCCAGAGCAACGTTTGCCACCGGGTTGCGCCAAGGGCCTGTGAACCCTCAGATAACTGTTTGGGCACACTGAACAAGGCATCTTCGGAAATGGTGAAAATCGTTGGAATGATCGCGAAACCCATCGCAACACCGACGACCAGCGCATTCCTCTGGTCATAGGAGATACCTTTCTCGCGGGTAAGCCATGCGCTCAGACTGCCATCAAACCACCACTGCTCCAGGGGCTGAGCGATCCAGAGAATCAGCGCAATCAGTGCGGCCAACACGGGCAGAATCAGAATCGCTTCCCAGCCTTCCATGCTGTTTTGGGCCCAACTGTTCGGCCGATATGTCCAGAGATATGCGCATAGAAAAAGGGCGGGCGGAAGCAGCAGCGCGATCAGGAGCACACCCGTGAGATGAGTCTCAATGAACGGAGCAAACCACAAACCCGCCAGGAATCCAAGTATCACGGTGGGAAGCACCGCCATGGTCTCAATCACCGGTTTGACCAGCTTGCGTACGCCAGGCGCCATGAAACACGCCGTGTAGGCTGCCCCCAGCACCGCCAGTGGAATAGCGAACAACAACGCATATGCCGCCGCCTTCAAGGTGCCGAACGCGAGCGGCGTCAGGCTGAACTTGGGTTCAAATTCATTGTTGGCAGCTGAGGACTGCCACACGAAACGGGGCGTATCGTAATTTTCGTACCAAACCTTGCGCCAGAGAGATTTCAGTGAGACCTCCGGGTGAGGGTTGTTGAGGCTGATAAGACTGAGCTCAGCATTGGATTCCAACAGCAAGAGGCCATTGGCCCGCGGCGCAAGCCCTGCAGCCAGCGGCACTCCGGATGACACAGTGCGCTGCAGCACCATGCGTTCTGAGCTGCCGTAATAAACTCTCAGTTCACCTGCGCGGTCGAAAACCGCAAAACCCTTACGGCGGTGCTCCGGCAAGATCTGCGCTATGGCCGAGTCCTTGCCGGGAAACACCCTGATCAAACGAAGGTAGGGTTCGTTATTGGCGTCCCGAACGGGAAATAACTGGGCCACATTCCCCTGCACATCACCTGCCAGCAATGACACTCCCCCGAGCAGCATCTCCATGCTGCTGATCGCATGACTGCTGATCTGAACGGTTTCCATGTACTGAAGCCGCGGCAACTGGTAGCGGTGGATGTTGCCTTGATCATCCCCGGCGTATAACCAGCGATGATCGCCGCTGATGCTGATGGCAGTCACCGCGTAATCGACACCCAGCGCGTAGCGGCTCTGCTCGAGACGGGCCTCCCCTGAGAGGAAATCCGTTAGCTTTTCATGCCAGGCAATCTGCAGCGTGGCCGCTGAAAACGCTGCAAGCACCCATGCGGCGGAGGTGTCTGACACTGCGAGGCCCTGTATATTGCGCCCAAAACCCATGTCTTTCGGCGCCTTGCCGTAGGGAAATCTGACCGCGGGTACGATCTGTCGCTTTTCGACTCCTCCCTCGAAGGAGGAAGTGTAGGTGTGCGTGAAGGTAACGGCCTTGCCATCTGTCAGCACCAGAGATACCAATCCGCCCTCTTTACCCGCCGTAGCTGCTGCGAGAACCGACCCGGAACCCGGCGGCACCAGATCGATGACATCAATGGGCTTGGCCTCCGCCATCGAAAAAAATTCTGCGCGGGCATCGGAATCCACGCGCAGCCCGACCTGCAGCTGCTCCTCGACTGAAATGAGAACGGTCCCCTGCCCAACCCAGGCAGGTTTGCTTGCGATGACCTGGCGCTCAGCGCTCGCGGAAAGGAACAAAGGCAAAATTTCCAACAGCAGGTACAGGAAAATCAAAAGCACGGCGAGAATCACGCCCATGCCACCAAGCGCGATGACTTTTCGGGCGATGCCATCCTTGCGCCGCCGCCACCGGTTGTATCGTGCCGCGCGCCTGCCGGAACCCGTTATTTCGGCCAGCGAAAAATTGTTCATCAGCTCATCATAATCGCAAATTGTGACAATCTATGGTAACGCATATGCCCGGCCGTATCGCGACGTATTTCAAGCAGTTACGGCAAGTGTTAAGCTTCCTCTGAGACAGCTGCCGACCTGGGCCTGAATGCAACCCAAAACCATCA
>CAXQNK010000091.1:0-10350 GCA_964225175.1 Candidatus Nitrosopumilus sp.
AGATTTCTCTACCGGAGATCAGACTGTATGGCGGAGAGAGAGGGATTCGAACCCTCGATGGGCTTTTGACCCATACTCCCTTAGCAGGGGAGCGCCTTCAGCCACTCGGCCACCTCTCCGTTTGATCCACACCGACAAGCAATAATAAGGCCCTGTTCGATAGCCTCACCGCCCCACATATCGAACTACAGAAGCGTGGTTTTCGCAGTTGGCGTGGGGGAAAGATTCTACCATGTCAGATGTCTGTGCAGTAAGCGTTGTGACCTTCAGTGACTTCCATTGGCTGAGGCCCGATGTTCCGCAGATCTGTTAGGGGTTCAAAAAAAAGTTGCCCATAGAGGGTTTCGCGGTTTGGCAGCTGTACTCAACTAGCTGCCTCGGAGCGAACACGCAGATTGATACCGCACCGCGGGGAAACATGGATCAGATGTGACTCCGGCCGCTAATCGGCGGCCTGGCTCACCCCTCTGCTTTTCGCTCTTCCAGGATGCGTTGGAAAATTTCCTCGCGATGCACCTGCACTTCAGGAGGAGCATCGATACCGATGCGAATCTGATTGCCCTTCACCCCGAGGACCGTGATGGTCACGTTTTCTCCGATAACGAGTTTTTCACCCACTCGCCGTGTAAGTATAAGCATGAGTACCTTCCTCTGGACCCAGGCGACGACTCCTCTTGGGAATCTTCACACCGTTGCGACACGAGCATCTCCCCCCGGTAGACGCTAACTGCTTTTCCTCTCAACCCAAGCTGCCACTGACGCTAGCGCGTCCTCTAAATTTTCGGGTTGAGTACCCCCGGCCTGGGCAAAATCGGGTCGACCCCCGCCTTTGCCTCCGACCTGTCGCGCTACGAAATTTACGAGCTCCCCTGACTTTATCGTGTCCAGCAGATCGCGTGTGACACCCGCAGCAATTCGAACCTTACCATTTTCCACACTGGCAATCACGACCGCGCATGTCGTGAATTGACTTTTCAGATAATCGACACTGTTTCTCAGACCAGCGGCATCAAGGCCATCTTGACGCGCAGCGAGCACATGCACGCCATTGACCTCTACCGCCCCAGACAATAACTCATTACTGCCCGAACTCGCCAGGCTGGATTTCAATGCGGATATTTCCTTTTCCATTTCTTTGGACTTGGACAAAATCTGCTCCAGCCGCTGGTCGACCTTATCGGACCCAACCCTGAGTAACGATGCGATGTTCTGCAGACGGGCCTCAATTTGCTGAACGCTATCCAGCGCCGCTGCACCCGCAACGGCTTCGATGCGACGAATACCCGCACCAATCGCAGATTCAGCAAGAATTTTGAATTGGCCAATGTCACCCACCCGCTTTACGTGGGTCCCTCCGCACAACTCCACAGACAGTTCACCAAATTTCATCACCCGGACTTTGTCACCATACTTTTCACCAAACAGGGCAACCGCTCCGGTTTCAAGTGCTGAGTCAAAATCCATGATGGCTACAGTGGTCGGCGGATTCTCACGAATGTCCGCATTGACCCTTCGCTCGATTTGCTGAAGCTCTTTCGTGCTGACCTGCCTCGGGTGGGAAAAATCAAATCGCAAGTGATCGGCCGCAACGAGGGAGCCACGCTGCTCCACGTGCTCACCCAGGATATCGCGTAAAGCGGCATGAAGAAGGTGCGTTGCAGAGTGATGCAGAACGATGGCTCCACGCCTCGCTTCATCGACGGCAGCGATGACCTCCTGGCTAATTTCGATACGTCCCGACTCCACACGCCCTACGTGTCCATGGAATGTTCCTGCCAACTTAATTGTGTCCTCAACCCTGAAACGACCCTCGCTGGAATCGATGTATCCCGTATCGCCCACCTGTCCGCCCGATTCGGCATAGAAGGGGGTATGGTCCAAGATCAGAATGGCCTGCTCATCCTGAGCAATAGCCTCCACGCCCTGCCCGTCAACGAGGATCCCTACAACCTGCACGTCACCGAGTTTGAGCGTGTCGTATCCATGAAACACCGTTGTCGGCAAATTCTTGATGAGCTCTGCACTGATCGCTTCTGCCTGCTGAAATTTCCCCGCACTCCGAGCGCGTTCCTTCTGTGCGCTCATGGCCGAATCAAACCCCCTCAAGTCGACGATCATGCCACTTTCCCGGGCGATGTCCTGCGTTAAATCAAGGGGGAAACCATAAGTGTCATAGAGAAGGAAGGCGGTGTCACCGGCAATGACCTGGTCACTCTCCTGTGCCTTATCCATGACTTTGGCAAGGATGCCCAGCCCGGTATCCAGAGTCTTGGCAAACCGGACCTCCTCATCCAGCAGGACCTGCTCGATTTGAGCCTTCTGCTTGGCAAGCTCGGGATAGGCTTCTCCCATGATCTCGCACAATGGCTCGACCATCTGATTAAAAAACGGCTTTTTCTGCCCGGCCCTGAAACCATAGCGCACGGCCCTGCGGATGATCCGTCGAAGCACGTAGCCCCGTCCCTCGTTAGCTGGCAGCACACCGTCCATGATCAGGAAAGCGCATGCCCGTATGTGATCGGAAATCACTCGCAATGCTTTGCTGTCCTGGTCTTTAGTGCCCGTCAATCTCGACGCAGCGGCAATCAGGTGCTGGAAGAGATCGATCGCGTAGTTGTCATGAGTGCCCTGCAGCAAGGCCGTGATCCGTTCAAGCCCCATACCTGTATCCACGCATGGTTTGGGCAAATCCGTAAATTCACCTTTGGCGTCACGGTCAAACTGCATAAAAACCAGATTCCATATCTCAACGAAGCGATCACCATCTTCGTCTTTTGAACCCGGCGGACCGCCAGGAATATCTTCCCCGTGATCGTAGAAAATCTCCGTGCACGGGCCGCAAGGCCCTGTGTCACCCATTGCCCAGAAATTATCGCTTTCGTATCGTTGCCCGCCAGGTTTATCGCCAATCCTGATGATCCGGTCCGCGGGAACATGGACGTCATCACGCCATATCTCGAATGCCTCGTCATCGCTTTCATAAACCGTGACCCAAAGCCGCGTGGAGTCAATTTCAAACACATCGGTCAACAGGTCCCAAGCAAAGCGAATCGCATCTTTTTTGAAGTAATCTCCAAAGCTGAAATTGCCCAGCATTTCAAAGAATGTGTGGTGACGCGCGGTGTAGCCAACCTGGTCGAGGTCGTTATGTTTACCGCCGGCTCGAACACACCGTTGGGCGGTCACCGCTCGTTGATAGCCGCGCTGTTCCGCGCCCAGGAAAACATCCTTGAACTGCACCATGCCCGCATTCGTGAAAAGAAGCGTGGGATCATTTGCAGGCACCAGCGCGCTGGAAGGAACCACTTCATGTCCCTGGGAATTGAAATAGTCAAGAAAAGTACTTCGAATTTGAGATGTCGTTTTCAATTGGATTCTTCCAGGCCATGCCAGCACACGGCGTCTCATCATGAGGCAAGTTTAACCGCTTAAAGGATACCTGGGGAATGAACTGCCACCTCAGGAGGGGTTTTTCAAGCGGCGCAGAATCTCTCTCATCTGGGCATGAGAAAAACCACGACGCATCCCGGCTCGATAAGCCTTGAGCTCTGTCTGGCGATCAACTGTGACGCCGAATTTTTTTTCAACCCAATGAACACCGTTATCGATCCACTCACCCCGATGAAGGTCCAGTGCCTGATCAACAAGCGAGGAATCTACCCGTCTTTGCGCCAATTCCGCACGAATTTTCAAGGGTCCAAACCCTTTCCCGGCCCGACTCCTTGCATAGGCGTCGGCAAATCGGGAATCGCTGAGGTAATTGTTCTTCGTTAAACGCTCAACAACATGGCTCACGGTGTCTGCTGAAAAACCGCGACGTGAAAGTTTAGTCTGCAACTCATATCCTGAGTGCTCACGCCTGGCGAGCAGTCCCATCGCTATTGCGTAGGCCTTGTGTTCATCCTGCGGCCTGGCTTTTTCGAGCGCATCTTCTCCCACCTATTCCACGGCCGCCTCTTGCTCGCGCTTCGGCTCAGGCAAAAGGATGCCACGCAGGGCGCTTTCAATCTCATCGGCCACCTCGGGGTGATCGATCAGGAATTGCCGGGCATTTTCTTTGCCCTGCCCGATTCGGTCTTCCTTGTAGCCGTACCAGGAGCCCGACTTCTGCACGAGGTCATGCGTCACACCCAAATCGATTAATTCTCCGGGCTTGGAAACGCCCCAACCATACAAAATTTCGAATTCAGCCTGGCGAAACGGAGGTGACATCTTGTTCTTGACCACCTTGACGCGAGTCTGGTTACCGATCACTTCGTCACCCTTCTTCACTGCCCCGATTCGGCGAATATCAAGCCGCACAGAAGAATAAAATTTCAATGCATTGCCGCCCGTCGTGGTCTCTGGTGAACCAAACATGACGCCGATTTTCATTCGAATCTGGTTAATGAAAATCACCATGCAATTGGAGCGCTTGATGTTGCCGGTCAATTTTCGGAGGGCCTGGGACATGAGGCGCGCCTGCAACCCGACGTGTGTGTCCCCCATTTCGCCCTCAATCTCGGCTTTCGGAGTCAAGGCCGCCACCGAGTCGACCACAACGATGTCGACGGCGCCTGAACGCACCAGCATATCGGTGATTTCCAGCGCCTGTTCTCCGGTATCTGGCTGCGAAACGAGCAGATCTTCAACATTGACGCCCAGTTTCTCGGCATATTGAGGGTCAAGCGCATGCTCTGCGTCGACAAACGCAGCAGTCCCGCCCAACTTTTGGGCTTCGGCCACGACATGCAGGGTCAGGGTCGTTTTACCGCTTGACTCCGGGCCGTAGATCTCCACCACCCGCCCACGCGGAAGGCCGCCGATACCCAGGGCGACATCCAGCCCCAGCGAACCCGTGGGCACAACGCTCACGTCCAATGCTGCTGACCCATCACCCATGCGCATGATGGCGCCTTTTCCGAACTGCCTTTCAATTTGGGTCAGAGCCGCTGAAAGGGCCTGTTTACGGTTATCATCCACCTTGATTTCTCCTACAGATTTGGGTTCTTCGCCGGCAAGCGGGCATTATGACACAGCCGCTCCGTGGCAATAAGTTGAATCGATTGGTCAAGTCAAAAACCGACGATCCAGCACGCAAAACTCTCTCTTTGACGCACAATGCGCACAACACCTTTCAACTCGATCCAACTCTGGATCGTTGGGCATGCAGCAAACTGAAGTGATCCAGGCGCCAATAGATTGCGTTGACATTGATTCTGTTACAGGCCTTTCTCAAATTGCGATAAAGCATGACCTGGGATGCACAGCGTCTCACTTCAGCCATATCCATCACACGGGCAAGCGCGCGAACAAAACGACGCGTGAATACCAGAAACGATTCCGGAAAACTGCTGCAAACCAACCACCCGGCGCTACTGAACCGAAGCAATCCAGGGTGTCCAGCTTGAGCGAGATTCCGGGAAACGGAGCGGCTGCGGCGACGCGATCGAACTGGCTGGTTTTTGTTTTCGATGTGCCACCCGGTAGAACATGTTTGGTTGCAGGAAATCCAACCTCACTTCGCGACCTGAGAAAGACGACCTGATTTCAGTCTAAACGCAACGGCGCGAGGCCGGATGTGGAGGGTTGACTGCGAAAAACAGCCTCCGTCTAAAGCTCAGAAACACGCTCAAGGGCACCGAGGAGCGCATGGACAACCGTCTTGCGCCGAATCATCTCACGGTCCCCTTGGAAAATCTGCGTGTCGCTGACCAACACACCTCCGCGGACAGACCAGCCGAAACAGACGGTACCAACAGGTTTTTCCTTCAAACCGCCCCCCGGCCCGGCAATCCCGGTCGCGGCTATGCTCAACTCGGCTCCACTTCGTTGCCGCGCGCCCAGTGCCATTTGCGCAGCGATTGGCTCGCTCACCGCTCCATGAGCCTCAAGGTCATCGCGTATCACACCGAGCTGTCGCTCTTTCGCTCTGTAGCTGTAGGAAATGTATCCGCAATCAAACCAATCTGAACTGCCGGGCAAGTCCGTGCATGTTTTCGCAATCCAGCCTCCCGTGCAGGATTCCGCAGTTGCCAAGGTCCAACGCTGCTCTCGCAATACCCCTGCCAGGCGTTCTGCCGCCTCGATAAGGGCCTGATCGGAATGATCGGTCACCATTCAAACTCCTCCAAGAGCATCAAGGGCCGGATTTCGACCACATCGTGGCATTCGGTTACACTCCCGCCATGGCCCAATCCGGAAAAGCCACGACGCGTGGTCACACCCCGCTCATGCGGCAGTATCTTCGCATCAAGGCGGACCATCCAGACATTCTTCTGCTGTTCCGAATGGGCGATTTTTACGAACTGTTCTATGACGACGCGAGACGTGCCGCCCAGCTATTGGATATTACCCTGACAACACGTGGCGAATCCAACGGCTCGCCCATCCCCATGGCCGGCGTTCCCCACCATGCCGCGGAGTCCTACCTGGCTCGGCTGCTCCGAAAAGGTCAGTCCGTCGCCATCTGCGAACAAACTGGGGACCCCAACACCAGCAAAGGTCCGGTGGAAAGAGAAGTCGTTCGTATCATGACGCCGGGCACCCTGACCGAGGAAGCCCTCCTGCGGGAACGCTCAGATAATCTGATTGCCGCCATATCTGGGACGGAAAATGATTTGGCACTGGCTTGGCTGGACCTTTCTGCCGGCAGGTTCCGGGGCCGCTCGGTGGCAAACCGGGCTGAACTCGAGTCACAGATCGAACGCCTGCAACCCGCTGAAGTACTGCTGGCCGAGGACTCACCTCTGCTGGATGCCATGCCCTGGCCGACAGGAGTCAACCGACGGGCCCCCTGGTGTTTTGATAAAACCTCTTGCTTTAATCTGTTGTGCTCTCAATTCCAGACGCGCGACCTTTCCGGATTCGGAATCAACCCGGATCATCCTCTGGTGGGGGCGGCCGGCGCGCTACTCGAATATGTGCGCGATACCCAGCGTTCCGAGTTACCTCATATCAACGGCTTGCAGCTTGAGCAGGCCGACCAATATGTGCACATCGACGCGGTCACGCGGCGAAATCTCGAATTATTAACCCATCCCGGCGGTCAGGATCAACACACATTGGTGGCTGTAATGGACCAGACCGTAACACCGATGGGAGGGCGCCTGCTGAGGCGCTGGATAGCCAATCCAATCCGGAACCGGGACCGCCTCGCGACTCGGCACCGCTCCGTCGCCGCGCTGTTTGAAAGCGCAAGTCACGGGGCGCTTCGAGAGGCGCTGCGACGCATGGGAGATCTCGAGCGCATCCTGACCCGCGTTGCCTTGAGGTCCGCGCGACCCCGGGACCTGACTACCCTGCGTCAGGGTCTCGGCACCCTGCCCGAGTTGCGCGAAGCCTGCAAGGCAGCACATCGCACCGAACTGGAAGAATTGGCCGATTCGCTCGGCGAATTTCCCGAGACCCTCCAGCTGCTCTCCCGGGCCATTGAAGATGAACCGCCGGTGCTGCTCCGCAACGGGGGAGTGATCAAGACCGGCTATGATCAGGAACTTGATGAACTCAGAACCCTGTCATCGGACGCCGATTCCTTTCTGCGCCAATACGAGGAACAGGAAAAAACAGCCAGCGGAATTCCAAGCCTCAAGGTCGGGTACAACCGGGTGCATGGCTACTTTATTGAAATCACGCATGCCCATACGGATAAGGTTCCCACGCACTACACCCGGCGACAGACGCTTAAAGCCGCAGAGCGGTACATCACCGATGAGCTCAAGCAATTTGAAGACCGCGTATTGTCCAGTCGCGAGCGCGCCTCTGCGCGGGAACAGCACTGCTATGATGGGGTCCTGGACGCTTTGCAACCTCATCTTAAAGGGCTCCAGTCCATGGCTGCCTCGGTCGCCCGACTTGATGTGCTGTGTTGCTTTGCCGAGCGCGCAGATGCACTCGGACTGTGCTGCCCCACCATGAGCGACACGGCGGGCATAGATATCGAAGCAGGACGTCACCCGGTAATTGAACAGGTTCAGGGAGAACCATTCACGCCCAACGCCATATCCCTCTCTCCTCAACGTCGCATGCTTGTGATTACCGGCCCGAACATGGGAGGAAAATCCACCTACATGCGACAAACCGCCCTGATCACATTGCTGGCCTACTGCGGCAGTTGGGTCCCTGCAACGCAAGCTCGCATCGGGCCGATCGACAGAATTTTCACCCGCATTGGCGCCGGAGACGATCTGACGCAGGGCCGCTCCACTTTCATGATGGAAATGACGGAAACCGCAAACATATTGCACAACGCAACCGACAAGAGCCTGGTTTTAATGGATGAAATTGGTCGCGGGACAAGCACTTTTGACGGCTTGGCGCTCGCCTGGGCCTGTGCACAGCACCTCGCTCAGAATGTACGCGCCTATTGCCTGTTCGCCACTCATTACTTTGAACTGACCCAGCTTGCCGAACTCGAAGACAGCGTGGCAAACGTGCATCTGCAGGCCGTGGAGCACAACGACCGAATCGTCTTTCTGCACGCCGTCCAGGAGGGTCCGGCCAACCAGAGTTATGGAATCCAGGTAGCCGCTCTGGCCGGAATACCTGCGCCCGTGCTGGCCAACGCGAAACACCATCTCTCGCGGCTGGAGGCGGGAGGAGCAGAAACACCGCAAATGAGCCTCTTTCAAGCGACAGAATCCACGACAACCGACCCTTGTGCGGCGGATGTGATCCTGAAAAAACTGGAGGAGGCGAATCCGGATGCAATGTCACCCCGACAGGCGCTCGAACTGCTTTACGAACTCAAAGCCACCTCTGAGAAGCACTGAGGCGAGGGGTCATTTCAATCAGGCTTTTGACTAAACCGAATGAGTTGCCGGCGATCCCGCTTGCTCGGTCGGTAAGGACGCTCTCTTGACAATGCCCGGTCCCGCGCCCTGTCCTCAGCCTCGGTTTCGCGCTGTGCCTTGGCCTTGGGGTCTTCGAAATACATTTCTCGCGCATCGGCCGCCGGGCCGCGACGGTCCCGGAGGAGACGGACACTGACGGTAAATTGCTCCTCGCCGCGCTGGATTACCAACTCATCGCCCATGCGCAAAATCCGCCCGGGTTTGACCCGATTACCATCGAGCTGTACTTTCCCGCCCATAATGGCGGCGCGCGCTTTGCTGCGGGTCTTGAAAAACCGCGCCGCCCAAAGCCATTTATCGACTCGAACTGTTCGTTCCATCAGGCCCGTCGCACAATGGCCGCCCGGCCCGATCAGGCCTCAAGCATGATGCGATTGAGACGCTGTACAAATCCGGCCGGATCGTCCAATTGCCCGCCTTCTGACAACAGGGCCTGCTCATGCAGGAGATGAGCGAGATCAGAAAACTGCCCTGCTTGCGCAGACTCCAGTTTTTGAACCAGCGGATGTTTGAAATTTAACTCAAGCGCAGGCTGGCTAGCCGGCAATTCCTGTCCGGCCTGTGCAAGGATCTGTCGCATGTGCAGGGCAAGATCCTGCTCGCCCATCACCAGGCATGATGCAGACTCGGTAAGCCGCTTGCTGACCCGCACCTCGGAAATGCGGTCAGCCAGCACCTCGGTGACGCGTTGCAGTAAGTCATCGTGCTCACCCGCCTCGTCCTTGCTGTTTTCCGTCTCGGCATCATCGTCCAGGCTGACCTCTCCTTTGGCCACCGAGCGAAACGCATGGCCTTCAAATTCCGTGAAATAACCCATCATCCATTCATCTATCCGATCAGAGAGCAACAAGACTTCGATACCCTTTTTTCGGAAGATCTCAAGGTGCGGGCTGCTGCAGGCCGCCCTGAAATTCTCCGCAGTTACAAACCAGATTTCTTGCTGACCTTCCTGCATGCGGGCGAGATAATCAGACAGGCGGGTCGTCTGCCCGGCCTCCGGGTCCTGGGTGGAGGCGAAACGCAGCAGTCCAGCCAGCTTTTCCCGGTTACTCATGTCCTCAACGATGCCCTCTTTGAGCACTGAGCCGAACTCACTCCAGAAATTCGCATATTTCTCAGGTTCGTTATCAGCCAGGCGCGCCAACAGATCCAGCGAGCGGCGAACAAGAGCCGATCGAATCTTGGCGACGAGTTCGTTCTCCTGGAGCAACTCTCTGGAGACATTGAGCGGCAAGTCATCTGAATCGACAACCCCACGAATGAAGCGCAGGTAGTGCGGCAGCAATTGCTCTGCAGCATCCATGATAAACACGCGTTTGATATAAAGCCGCAGACCGCTTCGCTCATCACGCTGCAACATGATGTCCATGGGTGCCCGGCTTGGCACATACAACAGGCTGGTGTAATTTTGTGCCCCTTCTACCTTGTTATGCGTCCACGCCAAGGCATCTTCAAAATCGTGGCTGACGTGCTTATAAAACGATTGATAGGCTTCATCGTCAATTTCAGTCTTTGAGAG
>CAXQNK010000092.1:0-4063 GCA_964225175.1 Candidatus Nitrosopumilus sp.
GCCTGGTTTGGCTATACCCTGTTCACCCTCTACTCGGGCTCAAGGGGGGTGATCCTGACCGATACCCTCATGTTCCTTCTGTTCACGGCCGTCGCCCTCCTCGCCCTGTTTTTTGTCATTGACGCGAGTGGTGGTTGGCGAGCCAGCGTCGAGCAACTGGCCGTTTTCGAGGCCAAGCCCGACTTGATTTCCTGGCATGGCGTCATTGGTCCGGACTACAGTTGGAAAACTCCCAGCGAGGCCCTGGCGTGGGCGCTGATCCTTGGGTTTGCATGGGGTATGGTGGTTGCGGTCAGCCCCTGGCAATCCAGCCGTTACCTCATGGCGCGCAGCGAGCATGTGGTCATTCGTTCCGCCTGCGGCGCCGCGCTCGCGATGTTTGTGCTGTACCTTGTGATCACCTTCGGCGCGACCAGCGTGAACCTCAGCAAGGCCGACATCGAACCCGTCGACAGCGTCATGATCTGGGCTGCGATGAACCTCATGCCCACGCTGGCGGGCGTGTTGCTGGTGACGGGCATCATGGCGGCGGGGCTCTCGTCCGCTTCCACATTCCTGTCCCTGATTGGGTTCAGCGTCAGCAATGACTTGCTGCGTCATTCCAGCGACCCGGATCAACTATTGAAAACCACCCGACGCACCATGGTAGCCGTGGGTTTACTGGTTTTGATATTCGCACAGATTCTGCCGAGCAACATTTTCTGGATCACCTATTTTGCCGGACCGATGTTTGCCTCGGCATGGGGGCCCGTAGCCTTTATGAGTATCTGGAGCGCGCGCATAACGGAGGCGGGGGCATTCTGGGGCATGGTGGCCGGCTTCGCGTCCAACCTCGCAACCAACGCCTTGTCCTTGATCGGCGGCGTGGAATTCCCTGTATACCTTGACCCCATTCTGGTCGGCGCCGCCGTCAGCCTGCTGACCATCATCACGGTGTCGCGCGGTGGCGAGGTGTCCGAGCAAGAACACGACTATCGCCAGGAGTTACATAAAGTGCCCGGTTCGGAACTGGAGCCCAGCGAACTGGGACGAACGCTGGCGTGGACCCGTGCATTAATGGTCGCCGGCCTGATCGTGATGATCATACTGACCCTGTTTTACGCCCGCCCCTACCTTTCCGCCACCGCGCAAAGAACCACAATCGCGGCAGGATTCGACCCATGAGCGGCGAGATGATCCTCTCCATCGGCTACGGAACAGTGATGGTGTTGGTCGGGCTGTTCGCGTGGTGGACAACGCGCAGGTTCTACGCGCGCGGACCGCGCTCCAGAGCAAGCGAGAAAGATCAAAAGTGACCGGGGCGCCTCAGCCAGATCAGCTTTAGCGCCCCGATCAATACCTCTTTAACGCGCTGCGCTTCCAAATGCTCTCGGAAGTTGCAGCCTGGCCTCCTATTCGATCTCCAGCGTCACCCTGTCAATCTTTCCGGTGAAGCGCGTCTCCACGGGGCCGATCCCGATATCGTCGGCTACCGGTGTCTGGTTATCGAGGCCAACATCCGCGGTTTCATCCGCTGAGAACAGGAGGGGCTGGGTCTTTTCGACTCTGCCCGTAGCCACAGATTCTCCGTTGACCATTAGGGTCACATCACCACCTTTGCCAAGACCGCCACCGTCATAGTCGAAGTCCATGGTGATGGTTGCCGGCCCGGCGGGAACTGCCGCGTCGGCCGCCACGGTGAAGCGCTCCAGACCGAGCCAGTTGTAGGTGTACACCGGCCGACCATCCTTCATGTACAAGCACCAGCCACCGAAACGACCGCCCTGGGTCAGGATGACCCCCGTGGTGCTGGCATCTCGCAGCTCGACTTCAGCTGTGATGGTCTTGGAACGGTTCTTTGAGTTGATGAAGGTGTTCTCCATCATGCCATTCATGCCTTCATACATGGTCAGGGATTTACGATCGCCCAGCACATCCGGCCGACCAGCAAGCGCTGGGTTCATGCGCTCGATCGTACGATCGTCAATCGGTAGTACATTGTACTTCTCAGCCTCGGCCATGAAGAGCGCCTGCATGTTTGCCAGTTTTTCCGGATTCTTTGACGACAGGTCATTGACCAGGCTGAAGTCATCCGCCACGTAATATAACTCCCAGACATCATCCTGCAATGGCTTTTGCTTACCCGTTTGCCAGGGCGCCCTGTGGATGGTTCGGGCAAACCAGCCGTCCTCGTAGATTGCCCGGTTTCCAAACATTTCGAAGTACTGCACGGTGTGTCGCTCCGGCGCATCACCATCGTTAAAGCTGTACAGGATACTGGTGCCTTCCATGGGAATCTGCCGGGTGCCGTTTACCGAAACAGGCTCGGGCAGGCTCGCCGCCTCCAGGATCGTCGGGGCGATATCGATCACATGGGAGAACTGCTGGCGAATCTCACCTTCTGATTCGATGCCGTCCGGCCAGTGCACCACCATGCCATTTCGGGTGCCACCAAAGTCTGAAGCCACCTGCTTGGTCCACTTGAAGGGCGCATCGAATGCAACGGCCCATCCGGCCGACATGTGCGGGAAGGTGTAAGGACCACCCCAGTCATCCAGCAGAGGCAGCAAATCTTCTACCTCTTCTCGAACGCCGTTGAAATACGTCATCTCATTGTAAACACCAATGAACCCTCCCTCGGCGCTGGTTCCATTGTCACCCGCAATATAAATGAACAAGGTGTTATCCAACTCGCCAATGTCCTCGAGTGCATCGACCAGGCGGCCGATGTTGTGGTCCGTATGTTCCATGAAGCCCGCGTAGACCTCTGCCTGTCGGGCAAAAAGCTTGCGATGGTCTTCCGGCAGATCTTCCCACGCGCTGAGGTCCTCCGGGCGACCTGCCAGCCGGGTGGACTCTGGTATAACGCCCATTTCCTTCTGTCGGGCGACCGTGTCCACGCGGACCTGGTCCCAACCCTTATCGAACTGGCCTTTGTACTTGTCCGCCCATTCACGCGGGACGTGATGTGGCGCATGCACCGCACCGGTCGCGTAGTACATGAAGAACGGCTTGTCCGGCGTCATCGATTGCTGCGCCTTCACCCAGTTGATCGCCTGGTCGGTCATGTCGTCAGTGAAGTGATAACCCTCTTTTTCAGGAGGATCAATGCGCTTCACGCCATCGTAAATCAGGGGATACCATTGATCAGTTTCGCCGCCGATGAAACCGTAAAACTTGTCAAAACCCTGCCGGGTCGGCCAGCGATCAAATGGACCGGAAATACTGGTTTCCCACGCTGCCGTCTCGTGCCACTTGCCGAACGCACCTGTGCTGTATCCATTCAGGCGCAACATTTCGGCCAAGGGCGCCACGCTGTTAGGCACCTGCCCCGTATTTCCGGGGAACCCCGTCGAGGATTCCATAATCGAACCGGTGTTGGTCGTGTGGTGGTTACGGCCTGTTTTCAGGGCATTCCGGGTTGGTGAACACAATGCCGTGGTGTGGAAATTGTTGTATCGAAGGCCCTGCGAAGCCAGTTTTCCCAGCGTCGGCGTGTTGATTGGCCCGCCAAACGGCGTTGTGGCCCCGAAACCGATGTCGTCAATCAACACGATCACCACATTGGGCGCACCCGCGGGGGCTTCGACCTTGAATAGTGGCGGAGTTTCTACGTTGCGAACATCCAGCTCCTTGTACTTGGGCCGTTCAGGCTCTGCGATGGGTAAACTCGTACGATCCAGCTCAAAAGCCTGGCCCGATAGGGGCAAAGCCACCGCAAGTATTGCTGTGTGCAAAAACCCTAGCGCACCGCGAGCGCGCGCGCCTGTGCATCTCATTTTCATGAGTCATCCTCCCAATGTGCATAACTATTGAGGCCTGATTTTATGACACACTGTCAGAAATGACAACGTTACGATTCATGTTTTGACGAGTTTTGTGCCCGGGCCGCACTTGTCACGCCAGCGACACAACACTGACCTGGGGCCGGAGCACCACATGGCAAACACCCATCAGCACGATCCCGAAACGTCATCAGCTGGCGGCGACGACAGCACTGCGGGAGGCGCCAGACTGATCCGGCTCTGATAGTCCCGGGCGAATTCCAGGAGCTTGCGGTCCTGCCCGGGCCGTCCCATGAACT
>CAXQNK010000093.1:0-9635 GCA_964225175.1 Candidatus Nitrosopumilus sp.
TCGGCCTCTCACTTGCCGCGTTTAGAGCGCGGGCCGACACCGCGATTTCAACCACGCCGTCCAGGCATAATTGATCCGGCATGGTATCGTTGATCACCAATGTCTCCTGACCCGAGCCCTCTGTGTACGCATCCTCTGAGAGGCTGACATGAGCCCTCGCACTGGCCTGTTCTCCCTCACCGGCATCGGTCACGATGGCGTAATTCCAGGTGAATTGAATGGCGAACGCCTGTTCGGTGCCCGAAGTGTTGCAACCGCCCCAGAATATTTCTTCCTGCGCCTGACCCGACCAGGAGCCCGTTCTCTCGTCCGCCGCGCCTGAAACCTTCACGCAACGCTCCGAAAAACCACCGACCGGCGCATCCAACGTCGGTTCAATGACGCTGGCCGATACGCATATTTCAGCACCCGCCATGCTGGCCAGCGAGAGATGAGAAAACGCCAATAGAACCCAAAGACTTGCTATTTGAACAGCTTTGTACACGCCCGGGCACTCCTGTGTGCAAGAGACCTCGCACCGATGTACAAAGCACCTCCTCACGAAGACCCGGCGCGCTTTAAGCCAAGCCCACCGGTATTTCGAGATGCCGACAGTGCAATACTGCTTTGCGCTGCGTAATACAGCGGCAAGCCCCAGATGAACGTTGGAAATTCAGTCATCACGATTCGCTGCATCGCCACGGAGAGATCCGAACCGTAAAACATCAGCGCCCCGGCAAGAAGCCAACGGGACGCGCCCGCGCCCCGGGCGCCGATTGCCGCGATCACCATGATCGTGATCACAGCGGTGTAGGCATATACGGGGAATCTCAGCCCAGGCCCGAGAAAAGGATTCAGCCAGTGCAGGACCGATCCAGCGATCAGGAGCATGGGCAAAGCCGATAGCGCAGCCCACAGCCTGTTCTGTCCATACACGATGAACGCCACGATATAGGCCAGGTGCGCCACAAGGAAACTGGACAGACCCAACAGAAAACAGCTTTGCGACTGGCCCAGCAAGAGCAGATCGCCCGCCATGGACAAGGTCAACCCAAGAAAAATCATGCGTCCAAAAGCATGTCTCATCGCGCCCACACTCAGCGCCGTGGCGAGAAACCCTGCAGAGGAGATAAACTTGGCCGGCCCCGTCACCTGTAACCACCCCATCCGGAGACAATAGACCAGTGTCAGGCAAGCAATCGCAGTGACAAACAGGCAGGCTATGGTCGGGGGTCGGAGCGGTTTCAATGGTAATCTATGGGCAGCATCATGTTGCGTGGAGTGTCTCTTGAAACTTTGCCGAATTCTAACCATTTCTGCAGCCTTCGTGTGGATTGCCGCCTGCGAGCAGAGCCCCCCTCCTCCCGCTGATGGAGCGAGCGCTGAATTTCAGAAAGACCTTCAGACCCGGATGATCACGGCCAAGCCCGGAGATGTCATTCTGATTCCAGAGGGCAAACACGTGATCACCCGCGGACTGTCTTTGAATGTATCCGGCGTCACACTCCGGGGCGCGGGCATGGACCGGTCCATACTGTCCTTCAAAAACCAACTGCAGGGTGCCGAAGGCCTGCTGGTTAACGCCAGCGATTTCACCATAGAGGACCTGGCAATCGAGGACACTGCCGGAGATGGCCTGAAGATCAATGGCGGTCGCAATATCGTGATTCGTCGAGTTCGCACCGAGTGGACCGGCGGACCGGACGAGGACAACGGTGCCTACGGCATCTATCCCGTTCAGACACAAAACGTGTTGATCGAGGAATGCGTGGCAATCGCAGCCTCAGACGCGGGAATTTATGTTGGCCAGTCGAAAAATGTCATTGTTCGCAACAACCGGGCCGAATACAACGTGGCCGGCATCGAAATTGAAAACACCTTTTATGCCGATGTTTACGGCAATAAAGCGGTGGGCAACACAGGGGGAATCCTTGTCTTCAATATGCCCGATTTGCCACAGCCCGGACATTCAACTCGCATTTTTGAAAACACGATCAGGGACAACAACACCGAAAACTACGGCGCCGAAGGCACCCCGGTCTCCAGCGTGCCCGCCGGGTCAGGCATCGTGATTAATTCCAATGACCGGGTCGAAATATTCGATAATGACATTTCAGGAAACGACACAGCCAACATCATCATCAGTAGCTACTACGCCACAGGCTGGGAGGGAATCCGCGAGATGGGCGAGGATTACGACCCCTTTCCCGAGACTATTTTTATTTATGGCAACCGCCTTTCCGATGGCGGCTCTTCCCCTGACGGCCTGGACTTGAAAGCACTCAAGATCGCACTCTTCGGTCTGGGGGGGCAGCTTCCTGACATTCTTTGGGACGGCTATTTCAATCAGGCCAAGGCCGACGCCAATGGCAACCTTCTGCCCGAGTACGCCATTTGCGTCGATAATGGTACCGCCCAGGTACTCAATGCCGACCTTCCCAATGACAGCGCCCAGATTGAACTGGACCAGGACCAGCACCAATGCCAACATAAGAAACTCCCACCCGTGGTACTCGAGGCCCCGCTCGGGTGAATTGCATGGCGCGATTGGCTTTTATTCCGTTGTTTCTCTTACTGGGCGCTTGTGAGCAGGCACTCCGAGCGCCCACTATCCATGCCGAGAACCAGCCACCGGAGCGTTTGAGCGAATGGGGTATTGTTCGGGCTGACAAGCAGCGGCTGCTGCTGAGCGAGGGTGTCGTTCCCTACTCGCTCAATATGCCGTTGTTTTCCGACTACGCACTCAAATTGAGAACCCTCTGGATGCCTGGGGACAGCGCGGCCAACTTCCGGGAACAGGGCGTCTTCGAGTTTCCTGTCGGCACCATCATCAGCAAAACATTTCACTACGAAAAAGCTGCAGATTGGCATGAAAGGAATTTCACGGTCATCCGGACGGGGCTGGAGCCGGTTCCCGGCGCCGAGGCGGGGCTGGATCTCGACACCCACATGCTGCTGGAAACACGGCTTCTGATTCGGTATGAAACAGGCTGGCGGGCGCTGCCTTACGTTTGGAACACCGAGCAGTCGGACGCGTTTCTGGTACTGGCCGGCGACGAGATATCCGTCCACATGGCAGGCGCACAATCAGACACGCATTTCACCTATATCGTCCCGGACGCCAACCAGTGCGGCGGATGTCATGTGACTGAGCATGACAGCAAAGCGATTCGACCCATCGGACCCAAAGCATGGCAGCTCGACCGCCCCTATGCATGGTGGGCCGACGAGACCACACAATTGGCCCATTGGGCGCAAACGGGTCGACTGGAAGGATTATCAGATCCGGACTTTGCCAGGCCGCAGCGCAATGCCCGATCCCTGGCGGAGAACGCACGGGCCTACCTGGACGCCAATTGCGCGCACTGCCACAACCCGGAAGGCGCTGCGGATACCTCTGCCCTCCACTTGAACCTGGAAGCGCCCCTGGACAGGAAGTTCGGCATCTGCAAAACACCGGTCGCCGTTGGAAGGGGCAGCGGTGATCGTCCTTATGACATTTACCCCGGGCGGCCGGAGGAATCCATTCTGGTCTTCCGAATGCAACACGCAGACCCCGCCATCGCCATGCCGGAACTCGGCCGGGGCACTGTCCACAGCGAAGGGGTCAGCTTGATCAGCAATTGGATCGCATCACTCGATGGCGAGTGCTGATTCACGGCGGCTGCTGATCACCGCTAAGTTCGCCGTGGCCGCGGGTCATCAGAGACACCGAGCGCCTTCCTGGGCTCTCTCGCACCCACTGAATGTCGATTGTCGGAACCAGATGGGCTGCCTGCATTCACGGGTTAACAGCGTCCGGTCCCTAAACCTCCCGGCACTCAGGACACATTACCGCCCGTCCAGCGCATCAGGTTGAGAAATTCCCGGCGCGTTTTGGGACCCATAGTTTGAAAATGGGGGTCTGCGATCGGACCGTATTCCAGGCGAGCAAGTTCCACCGGGTCTTCCTTAAGTCGTGATTGAATTCGGGGACGTTCGAGCCGATAGGGCCTGAGCGCATTGAGTCCGAAAATCTTTGCCTTGATGGCAGGTGTCAGCGCTGGATATCCGTAACGTTCCTGGAATGCCTCGCTGATCTGGAAGGCCCTGAACGCCTGGATCTGATCCTGTGGTGAACCATACCAAATCGAATCTGTCCCCCACAGCACGTTGTCCTCACCGAGGTACTTGAGAAGCTTTCCCAGAGCATGCGCGGCAGAATCCAGATCTCGCATGAGGAAGCGCCAGGTTGACCCCAGCTCGGCATAAACGTTGGAACCATGACCTAATTCACTCTCGAGAACTGTTCGGATCAGCCCGTCAATGCCGTCATTCCTCGCAGGATCATAGGGGCCCTCGGGTTGTCCGGGAATGAATCCAGAGTGATAGACGAGGAAACTCAACCCGGGAAATGCTTGTGCAGCGGGGCCAATATCCGTACACGTGGAGTGTTGGTAGGATTGCCGGCCGAAGGGAATGCCCTTGTGGACTGCAACGACCGGAACATCCAGGTCCAGGGCCCGTTCGAGAAATGGAAGCCCTGTCGTTTCGTCAGTCAGGAAATAGCCGTCGCCTTTCGGGCCCCATTGGGTATAGGTTTTCCACGCCGACACGCCAAAATCTTCCTTGAGTCGTGGCATGTCATCTACATCACCAACCTGGTTGGGGTTCACGCGCCCATGCAGCAATAAACGGTGAGTTCCGTCCAGGCGATCAACAATCGCCCGCGTGGCCGACGCCTCTTCAATGGTCAGGGGCTCTCCCTCACGCGTGCTGGGCACGAAAGACAACACCATGACGTCCGTATCAGAGTCCATGAAAACGTCTTTAACAAATGCATCTGGACCCAGGCAATTCAGATAATCACGCCCTGAACCCTCTGCGCCCAGTGCACAGGATGCTGCGGGCATCCCCGCCAGCGGCCTCGCTTTCTCTGGCAAAAGTGACAACCAGGCCCCTTGCGGATTAACGAAATGCCCCTGAACATCGAGTATGAATTCATCGCCGGCAATCGCGGCCTCTGCCGCCACCGGCTCGGTCACTGCGTCCGGTTCCAGTTCGAACCTGCCGCCACTTCGCCCTGCTTTGGCCTGGGCCGTGTTGAAAGCCAGCAAGGTGGAAGCCGCGCCACAGGAAGACACCAGGAATTCCCTTCGGGACTGACCCAGATGCCTCGCATGGCGGTCCGCTGCCTCGTGCGCCAATTCATTGGCCAGCTGGGCGTATCGATCCAGTGGAATAGGAAGGAATTCGCCATTGGACGTGGAATCCAGCTTGATGGGCAGCCTTCTGCCGTCAGGGTCATGCTCAGAGCTCATGGACTTTTCCTCTGCAACTTCAAGCGATGATTCAATCAGGGAACCGCGATGACTTCAAGTTGACGGCACCAAAGCGGAAAGCGACACGAGGGTAACCACCAATTAAGGGGATGCTGGTATATTCAGTGACCAGCGTCACACCCTGCGGAAGATTTGGCATGCCGCGTAATAATGAGTACAGAGCCGGGGATTCACTGCCCGGCGCAGAGCGCTATTTGCGCACATCAAGCCGCCCCGTTTCCTTCCCCGGAGTGGATGCTTTCAAGGCGGTGTACATGCCCGTGATACACGAGGACGCGGTGTCCGAACTTTGTCGCACGTTGCTCAAGCCCTGCGAAATACGACGCGCAGAGCGGTTCACCCACGCAGTTGATCGTCATGAATACATGCAGCGTCGCGCTTTCCAGCGATTATGCGCCGCCTTGGCAGCGGCTTCGCGTAAACCCATGGCTGATTTTGAGTGGAAGCATGATGCGAATGGTCGGCCCGCGCTCCGCGAAGCGCCAGAAATCAATTTTAGCTTCGCATCCTGCGCTCAGGGGATGGTCGGCGCTTGGTCAAAGTCCCATTTAATCGGCGTCGATATCGAACCCTTGAACCACTGGCTGGATGTCTTGGCCATGGGAAAACAGTATTTCACGCCACGGGAGCTAGAAACACTTGAGCACTCTCCCCGCAGCGAGCGAATTGCCCTGTTCTTTCGCTTGTGGCGGATCAAGGAAGCGGCTTTGAAGGCCATTGGGCAAGGCCTGCCCTTCGGCATGGATCGCTTTGAGATTCTGCTGGAACCAGAGGTCCGATTCCTCGCAGTGCCGGAGGTTTTTGGCGACCCCCGAAATTTTGAGATTTTCGAATGCCAGGGACTCCCTGTCGGCGCCGTCCTGGTCACGCGCAAATGCGCAAAGGCGTGATCGCGGATCAGCGTCGTAGAGGCTGCCAACTGAGGTAAGTCAAGCTCCGCCAGAGCCACTCAAAGGGGCCGAAGCGGAAATGCTGTAACCAGGCATGTGCAACCCAAACCTGGGCGCTGAAAATGCACAGGGCACAAACAGCAACAGAGAACGGTCCCATCCGAAAGGCCAGACCAAAACCATAGCCATGAAACAGGGTTGTGAAAATCAGGGCCTGGGTTAGGTAGAGACTTAGCGCCACGCGACCCGCACTGGCCAGTGGCAGCAGGATTTTCCGCCCGCCCTGCGTCTGCATCCAGAGTGTCAGCCCAGCGGCATAGGCAACGGCCAATGCCACCATGCTGATAACGAAAAGCAGATCACCGGCCAGTTGTACGACTGGCGGGCCTTCTGTCACCCAATAGGCGTGGTAACCCGCCTGGCTCATCAGTGCCCAGAGCCCACCGGTGGCAAGAAGACCGATGGACACGCCCCAGGCACCGGCCCTGGCGAACAAGACACGGTATCGCCGCCCATCTGCAAAAATTCCAGACCGGCAGAGCAGATAGCCCATGATGAACAAGGCGAGGACAGCAAACCCCGAGTCAGGCCACAAGTAGTCAGAGACCGGATTCTCCGGAATTACCTCCGCGTTGTAGGCCAATATGTCCCCCACAGATCCTGTCAGGTACACACTGTACTCACGCTCTTCGAGCAAGAACGCCCGCGCCTGTTCAACGCTCTGCGCCGCCGGATCGTCAAACCGCTCAGGCGTAAGCCAATGGGCAACGGGAAATGTCAGCAGCAAGCCCACTGCGAGAATGACCAGCAGGCGTGGCGGAAACCGGTGAATAAGCAAAAGCACCACCCCCAATTCTGCGTACAGCATCAGGATGTCACCCTCGTAAATCAACGCATGCAACATGCCAAACACGAACAGCAGAGC
Organism: Candidatus Nitrosopumilus sp.; assembly: GCA_964225175.1. Classification (GTDB taxonomy): domain Bacteria; phylum Pseudomonadota; class Gammaproteobacteria; order Xanthomonadales; family SZUA-36; genus WTJD01. The sequence continues at coordinate 7,116 of CAXQNK010000093.1, forward strand.
AAGCCTTCGCAGCAGGATTAGAATCGACTGTGACCACTTTCGACTTGCGAATTTCTGCAACTGCATGCCCAGCCCGAAACCAAACAGGAGACTGAACAGGGTCCAGAACTTTGAATCAAAAAACAGCCGCACAATACCCTGAGTGATCTGGTCATGCCGATCGTCCCAGGCCATGGAGTCCGCCCCGAAACTGAACATGTTTACGAGCAGTACACCGAACAGCGCGAAGCCTCGAATCATGTCGATCTCTGAGAGCCGATCGCGAGCCTGGACAGGTTCGAGCATCAGAAAAAGGGGCGAATGGACACTCGCGCGGCCACAGGATCGATGCCCGGGCAAGGCGAGTACCGGCCCACTTGGGCGATCACAGGTCTTCCCGTGGTGGAGTGAATAGCACGTCCCATTCCGACCCGATCAAATCGACCGCAGTGCCCAGCCCGGATGCTTTGGCCCGTTCGTAAACGGTCTGAGCTACGGCCAGGTCCTCGATGGCCAGCCCGAAGGGATTGAAAAAGATACGCTCATCAATGGATTCCCGTCCCGGCAGGTCGCCTCGCACAATCTCCCCAAACTCCGCATGAATGCCTTCCCGACTCAGCAGGCCCTGGCGATGCATCCGGGCCAGAACGCGATCGGAGTGGATGCATTGGGCCCAGTCATCAACAACGATCTTGTCCGCACCCTGGACCAGCTCAAAAGTCGGGTCCATCAGGGAAACATTGATGAACAACGCGCCTTGCTTGAAACATTCAGGAGGCACGTAGGCCTCCTCGGCCGTCGTGGCCACGACCCCGATATCGGCTGGGGCCAATGCATCCTCAAAACGACTCACCGGTGTTATGTCGACGCCCAGAGAGACCATGTGCTCAGCGAAAGCATCCGTTCGCCGGGGAAGCAGATCAAAAACCCGCCAGTCGTTGATATCAGGAAACCAGTGGTGCAGAACATACAGCACCAGTGCCCCGATGCGCCCTGCGCCCACCAGGCCGACAGAACGCGAATCTGCCCTCGCCAGGTAACGGGCTGCCAGTCCCTGAACCACCGCCGTTCGCATTGCGCTGATCAACCCGCCCTCCATGACCGCAATGGGCAGTCGGGTCTCAGCATCATTGAGCACGATGACTGCATTGGCACGCGGCAAGCCGATGGCGGGGTTTCGATGCGCACTCGCAATCCATTTCATGCCCTCGATGTCGAAACGTCCGCCAAGATGGGCCGACAGGCCAATGATGCGGTCCGCCACATGCGGGCATTCCGGGCGTTTCAGAAAACTGCTGGGCGGGGCCGTGAAATGCCCGTCAGCATGAACGACAAACATGTCCTCCAGGCAGGCACCGACCAGATCCACGTCGGCGGCACCGCATGCGACCAGATCTGACTGGGTCAGCAGCAAGGTCTCGCTCATGAATTCAGTGTGTCTTCGTAGATGGCTGGAACGTAAATGTCCTGCAATGTCAGCCAGTCCTTGTTGAATTGAGTGTCCATGTATCGGCTGCCGTGATCCGGCAGGAGGGCGACCAGGTTGTCACCTTCCTGATAGTGCGATGCCGCGAAATCCCGCATCACGTGCAAGGCGGCACCACCCGTTCCTCCGGTGAGAATTCCCTCGCTCCGCGCCAGCACCGCGGCCGCGTTGATCGACTCGGCCGCCTTGACGTAGACGACATGATCCACGTAGTTGTCAAAATTTGGCCAGTCGTAGTTTTCAGGGGCTACGCTGGTACCCATGCCATTGAGGTAACGCATGCCGCTGCCGGCGTTGCCCGGCAGGGCAATTGAGCCTTCCTCATCCACCAGCCAGATTTCAGTCTTTGGAGACACCTTCCTGAAGTAGCGCGCCACGCCCATTGAGCTGCCGCCTGTCCCCGCCACCATGATGATGGCTTTGACATTCCCATCCAGCGCATCATGAATCTCCGGTCCTGTAGTTGCAGTATGCGCATTGATGTTGGCGGGGCTGTTGTACTGATCAAGGTAGATCGAACCCGGATACTTTTGGAGTATCGCCTCCACTTTTTCCAGCCGGGTCAGATGATATCCGCCCGTATGATCGCGTTTGTAGACCTTGATGAGTTGGGCGCCGAGCACGCGCAGGCAGCTCTCCGTGGCGGCTGAAATTTTGGGATCGACAAGGCAGATCAACTGGAATTGCTTGACTGCGCAGATCATGGCCATTCCCACGCCCATGTTGCCAGATGTTGCCACGATAATCTTGGCGCCTGGTTTCAGGTCGTGTTGTCGCTCAGCGGCCTCGATCATACCCAGCGCCGACCGATCCTTCATGCTGCCCGCGGGGTTCATGGATTCGATCTTGGCGTGCAGGTTCGGCGCCACTGACTCACCGAACCGGGAGAGTCGAATCATAGGTGTTTTACCTACGACATCGAGAATTGAATTTGCGATATGACCCATACGAAAGACTGAAACTCGCCTGTGACTAATCCAATGAAGATCGCGAATTATAGCCCATCGCAAATTTTTTAAGAAAATTTGTCAAGGCTTACCGTTTGCATTAGTCTA
>CAXQNK010000094.1:0-17232 GCA_964225175.1 Candidatus Nitrosopumilus sp.
CCAAGGCGCGGCTGTCTGAACACATCTATGAGGAAGATTTGGATCGGGACAGTAAGGTGATCGAGGTGTTCATCGGTCGGCTGCGCAGGAAGATTGATCCGAATGGCGATCTCCAGCCCATCGAAACGCTGCGCGGGCGGGGATATCGCCTCGCGTTGGAAGGCCCCGCCAAGGTGTCATGACCATGACCGAGGAACCCGTTCAGCCATTGAAAGCCGGGCTCATCAGTGCGCCTTTTTCGCTCAGAACGCGGTTTTCACTGCTTGGGCTTCTGGTGCTGGCCCTGCTCCTCGGTGGTGTTGGGATGGCGCTGCAGCGGGCGCACTCGAACAGTGCTGTGTCCGAACTGCAGGCGCAGATGGAAACCTGGGTCTATCTCGCACTTGGCGCTCTGGATGTGACCGAGCAGGGACAAATCACCGTCCCGGAGGGACTGGGAGATCCGCGTTTGACCCAACCCGGTTCGGGGGTATATATCCAGGTGCGCGATGCGACCTCGAGCTGGCTGTCGCCCTCTGCACTGGGCCAGGAGCCGCCCGACTTCGCCAGTTTGTCACCGGGTGAAAAGCGGTTTCGAGACGGGGGGGCGCAGGGCCAATATGTGTTCTACCAGTACGGGGTGGCTTGGGAGTTGGCCGACAGCCGGTTATTGCCTTTTACCGTTACGGTATGGGTTGAAAGGCGACTGCTGGAAGAACGAATCCGGTCTTTTCGCGATGGCTTGTGGTGGTCCCTGCTTGGCGTTGGCGTGGCGCTGGGGATCGCCCAGTTCATTTTCTTGTGGCTCGCCCTGTCTCCTTTGCGGAAGGTGGCCTCGGACGTGGCCGCCATCGAATCTGGCCGCCGGGAGCAGCTGACCGGACGATACCCGCTGGAGCTCGAACCGCTCATCCGTAACGTGAATCATTTATTGACGTCAGAGAAATCAAATCAGCGCCGCTATCGTATGGCGCTGGATTCGCTGGCTCATGGCCTCAAGACACCTTTGTCCGTCGTCCGTGCCGGTCTCGAGAAAACCAGTGGCCCGGAGACGGAGTCCATGCGGAGCGCAGCGGAGGACATGCAAAGGATGATCACTCACCGATTGCAGCGTGCCGCCATCGCGGCGCGCCGGACGCACACCGCGCCCATCGCGATCCTGCCCCTCGTCGAACGGCTCGCAGAAACGGTTCGGAAAGTGTATTCGCAGGATTTGCGAATCCTTGATGTCAGGATAGCCCCGACGCTGAAATGCCCTTGTGGGGAGCGTGATTTGATGGAGATTATCGGCAATCTGCTCGAAAACGCCTGCAAGTACGGAGGCGGGCGCGTTGGTGTAAGCGCTGGAACGAACAGTGAGCATGTTTGGCTGAAAATCGAGAATGATGGCGCGCCAATTGATGCGTCCGAGGCTCAGCATTGGATGGTGAGGGGAAAACGCGGCGATGAGGTGGGAGAGATCGAGGGCCATGGCCTGGGCCTGACCATTGTCACCGAACTCATCAGCGCATATGGTGGAGACCTGAATATCGGAGTCAGCGAACTGGGGGGTGCAGCGATCACGATCCGCTTTCCAGTCGCGTCCCACTACGGCAATGAATCATGAAACACGAGACGGATGAACTCCTCAATATTATGCGCCGCCTGCGCGATCCCGAGCAGGGATGTCCCTGGGACATCAAGCAGGACTTCGCCAGTATTGCACCGTATACCATTGAGGAAGCTTATGAAGTGGCCGACGTCATAGAGCGTGGTGATATGAAACACCTTCCCGAGGAGTTGGGGGACCTGCTTTTACAGGTGGTGTTTCACTCGCAGATCGCACAGGAGGCCGGGTTGTTCACCTATGCCGATGTGGTCACGGCAATCAATGAGAAACTGGTTCGTCGCCATCCCGGCGTGTTCAGTGATGCTGAGATCGAGACGGCCGAAGCGCAGTCCGATAGCTGGGATCGGATCAAGTCGGAGGAGCGCGCTCAGCAGGGTGCGCAGAGCATGCTGGATGGCATTCCACGTGGCATGGCCGAATTGCAGCGCTCGGTGAAACTGCAGGCGAGAGCCGGTAAGGCAGGCTTTGAGTGGCCCACAGCCGAACCCATCGTGGAGAAGTTCGAGGAGGAGCTGGAGGAGCTGAGGGATGCCCTGCGCTCCGGTGATCGCGGTGAGTTGCTCGACGAAATCGGCGATCTCTTATTTGTGACCGCTAACCTGGCCCGTCAACTCAGCCTGGATCCTGCTGCGGCCCTGCGTCATGCCAACGAAAAGTTTGAACGCCGGTTCAGAGCCATGGAGGTGGCGGCCGGGGGTGCCGAGGCCTTATTGTCCCTGCGCCTTGAGCAGATGGAGCAGCTTTGGCAGGACATCAAGCAAGGTGCTTCGGAGCGTACCGAAAATGACTGAATGGATGATGCAACTGGATCCTGGCAGTCTGGTGCTGGGTGTGCTGGTGGGGATCTTGCTGTGCGGCCTGGCGGCGTGGTTCACGGTGCAGCGCGCGACACAACGCGAGCAGGAACGTTGGGCGCCAAGGCAGGAGCAGCTTGAGGCGGAGCTCCAGGCGCGGGACATGGCCTTGTCCGAAGTCCGTCAGGAGTTGGCTGTTGCGACGACTCGCCTGGAAGAGCAGGCGGCTCATTTCGCCCAGGAGAAGTCGAGCCTGGAGCAAGGAGAAAAGCGGTTGACCGAGGCCTTCGAGCGCCTTTCAGGAAAAGTGTTCGAGGAGCGATCCCGTCAATTTACTCAGCTCAGCGAACAACAGCTCAATGTATTGCTCAAGCCACTGGTCAGGGACATTGGGGAATTCCGGCGCACTGTTGATGACACGCACAAGGAGGACATCCGTCAGCACGCCGCCCTGCAGGAAAAGCTCAAACAGCTGGAAACCCTTAACCAGCAGTTGAACGAGGAGGCGCAAAACCTGACGCGAGCGCTGACCCGCGACGTCAAAGCCCAGGGCAATTGGGGTGAACAGCAGCTCGAGCGCCTTCTCGAAATAGCCGGTCTGAAAAAGGGCGAGAATTACCATACCCAGGTTTCGGTCCAGGGTCGGGGTGGCGAACGCCTGCAGCCGGATCTGGTGCTTTCGCTTCCGGAGGGTCGCACCATCGTGATCGATTCCAAGGTGTCACTGACGGCCTGGACGCGCTATCACGCCAGCGATGACGCGGAAGAATCGGAAGCGTGGTTGAAAGACCACGTCCAATCGATTCGAAATCATATCGAGGGGCTCGGAAAGAAGAACTACCCGGATGCCGATGAGCTTAACGCGCTGGATTTCGTCTTGATGTTTGTGCCGATCGAGGCGGCGCTGATTGCTGCGCTACAGCACGATCCCACGCTGCCAGAGCTCGCGCTCAAACATCGCGTAGCCTTGCTCTCACCCGCCAATTTCCTGGCTACCGTACGTACCGTGGCCTCGGTCTGGCTGGTCCACAAGCAAAATACCAATGCCCGCGAAATTGCCAGCAGGGCCGGCCTGCTCTATGACAAGTTCGTTGGTTTCACGGAAAATCTTAGGCAGGTTGGCGCCCGCCTGGACCAGGCCCGAAAGGCCTATGACGATGCGTATGGACAGCTGTCCGCGGGCGCTGGCAACCTGGTTCGTCAAACCGAGCAGCTCCGTCAGCTGGGTGCCAAGCACGCCAAGCATCTCGATGCCACCTTGATCGAGCGGGCGGGGGATGAAGAAGACTCCGACGAGGAGCGCTGACCCATTGGCGGCCGGCTCACGGCCTGGTTGTGCGAGCTTGCTTACTCTGCAGGAGGCGCTTGGGCCCGGGTCACCCGCTCATGGCCGAGCAAATCACTCTCGGTTTTCACGCGCATATAAGCGGACTCGCGAAGCAGACCCGCTACCGCGGCCCCCTGTTGCGGGCCATGTTCGAGAAATAACCAGCCACCGGGCGCAAGATGCTGTTTGGCTTCCCTGATCACTTCCCGGAATGCGGACAAACCATCCGGTCCCGGGCTGAGTGCAATTCGGGGTTCGAAACGACAATCCCCTTGCTGAAGATGTGCGTCCGAAGATTCGACATAGGGCGGGTTCGTGACCAGGACTTCGAAATGCCCTTGGAGAGGAGTGCACCAGGAACCGAGGTGTAAGGAGATGTTCCTCAGCTGTAGGCGGGCAGCATTCTCTGTCGCCACGGCCAGAGCATTGGCGTCGCAGTCTACTGCGTGTATCTCGCATTCGGGTCGCTCGGTGGCCAGCGCCACGGCAATCGCACCACTGCCCGTGCCCAGGTCCGCCACCCGCCATGGGCTGCCCGGTGGGATTTTTTCCAGGACGAGCTCGACCAGCCGCTCGGTCTCGGGGCGAGGTATCAGTACAGCAGAGGTCACTTTCAATGGCAGTGACCAGAATTCTCTTTCACCGACGAGGTACGCCACGGGCACTCCTTGGGCGCGGCGATTGATCAGCTGCTTGAAGGCCGCGCTTTGCTCTGTGCTCAGAACCCGCTCCGGATGCGCATACAGCTGCGCTCTGGGCGAGTGAAGCGCATAGGCCAACAGGACCTCGGCATCGAGGCGCGCAGCGGACTGTCCATCAAGGGTGCGCTCCGCCTCATCGAGATGCGCTCGTATTGTCCCGGTACTCACGGTTGAATCAGTCATCACCCATTTGCATGCGCATGGCACTGGGATGTGGGTGGCGCAGGTCGCCGGAGGAGGGCATGAACCTGCCGAATAATTTGCGGCACCCCGATTGGAAATCGTTCAGCAGCAGGTACAGCGACGGAATCAGAAGCAGCGTGATCATGGTCGCGAACAAGATGCCAAAAGCGAGAGACGCGGCCATCGGTATCACCAACTGGGCCTGCAGACTGTTCTCCAGGAGCGTGATGGGCGCCAAGCCGAGGAAGGTGGTCAGCGAGGTCAGAATAATGGGTCTGAATCGTGCGCTTGCGCCATCTTTCACTGCCTGTTCAAGTGGTACGCCTAGCTGACGCTCCTTGTTCACGAAATCGACCAGGATCAGGCTGTCGTTGACCACAACTCCGGAAAGCGCAATGACCCCGAAGAAGCTGGTCATGCTCACGGGAATACCCAGCAGCCAGTGTCCGCCCATGGCCCCGATAAAGCCGAAGGGAATCACCGACATGATGATCAGGGGCTGGGAGTAAGAGCGCAACGGGATGGCCATGAGCGCGAAAATCAGGAACAGGGAGAATACTGCGCCCTTGGCCAGTTCACCCTGGGCCTCCCTGGCCTGCTGGCTGGCACCGCTCAACCTGGAACGTACTCCTGGGAATTTGGACAACACGTCAGGTAACTCTCGGCGCATGACGTCATCAAGGATCTTTTCAGGTTCGAATTGCTCCTTGTCGACTTCAGCGGTGAGTCGGGCGGCTCGCTCCCGATCGAATCGGCGGATGAACAAGGGGCTCTCGGTCAATTCCACCTCTGCCACGGATTGGAATGGCACCCGCCCGCCTGTTGGGGTGCGAATTCGCATGTTGTCCAGGTAGCCTACCGAGTCTCGCTCGCCCTTCGGGAACCGCACCATCACCTTGACTTCGTCCTGGCCGCGCTGAATTCGTTGCACTTCTTCACCGTAGAATCCGGCCCTGACCTGGCGGGCCAGGTCTTGTAGCGTGAGTCCGAGGGATTCAGCTTCGGGTTTGATGTTGAGCTTGATCTCCGGGCGTCCGCGCTCGTAACTGTTGCGGATATCGTAAACGCCCTCATAAGCCTCCAGGCGCCTCTCCAACTCGTTCGCTGCGCGACCGACCTGGTCGATGTTCGCGCCGATGAGCTGAATCGATATGGATGGACCGCCCCCCGGGCCCTGGGCGCCGCGAAACCCGAGTTGTTTGACACCGGGTATTTCGCCCACGGCGTCCCGCCAGCGGCGCAGGACTTCCGGCCCCGACAAGGCCGCCGCCTCTTCCTTGACCAGTTCCGCGACGATTGTGCCCGCGGTGTCGCCTTCCGCAAAGGCCAGCAGGCTGGACACCACGGCCCCTGATTCCATCCCTTGTTCTTCACTAACCGCCTGGTCCACGGCCCAAAGCCCGTCCTGTACTCTCTGGATGGCCAGGTGTGTCTGACCGGCGGGTGTGCCCTCGTTCATCTGCAGATCAACGCGCAGGAAATCCGCGGTGATGTCGGGGAAAAATACGAACCGGAGAATCCCGCCAGCGACCAGGCCTACGGAGAGGATAAGCAATGACACAAATACCGACAGGGTGAGGTACCGGCGCTTGAGGGCCCTATCGAGAAACGGGGCATAGACATTGTCGACGAAACGATGCATTCCCTCGCTGAAGAAACGCTGGAACCGGATCAAGCGGTTGCTGGTGTGTTCTTCGTAATGGCGGATTTTCATGTGCGCAAGGTGCGCCGGGAGAATCAGTTTTGATTCGACAATGGAAAACACCAGGCACAGGATGACGACCCAGCCGATGGCTGAGAAGAATTCACCCGAGATGCCGCTGACCAGCAGGATCGGCATGAATGCGGCAATGGTGGTTAATACGCCGAAGGTGGCGGGCACGGCGACCTTGTGCACACCCTCGATGATGTTGTCCACCGAATGGCCCTTGGCGCGCATATTGGTGTATGCGCTCTCGCCGATGACAATCGCATCGTCAACGACGATGCCCAGCACCAGGATAAAGCCGAACAGGCTGATGAGGTTCACGGTGACGTCGAACATGGGCATGAGGAAAAAGGTGCCGAGAAATGCCACGGGCAGACCCACCATGACCCAGAAGGCAAGCTTGATCCGGAGAAATAATGCCAGCGACAGGAACACCAGGGCCGCGCCGAAGACCAGATTCTTCATCATCATGTCCAGGCGGCCTTCGAGGTAGTAGGTGATGTCCGCCCAGGAGGAAATGCCTACCCCTGAGGGCAAACTGGCTTTTTTCTCGCTCACCCATGCCTGGACGGTGGCTGCGATATCGAGTTCGCTCTGGTCTCCGACGGACTGGACCTGGATGGTGATGGCGGGCTCTCCGTTGTACTGAGAAAAGCGCCCGACGTCGGCGAAATCATCGCGGATATCGGCAATGTCGCTCAGCAGGAGCCGGGTACCGTCGGCGTTGGTTCGAACCACGATGTCCTCAAAATCCGAACCCACGTAAGCCTGGCCCTTGGTCCTCACCTGGATGTCGCCGGCCTCGGAGCGAATGGTGCCTGCGGGGAGGTCGAGTGAACCGCGACGGATGGCCTGGGCGACCTCCGCAAGTGTCAGGTCGAATGATTGCAGCGTGTATTCGCTGACTTCGATGCTGATCTCATAGGGTCTCGACCCCAGGATTTGAGCGCGTGTGACGCCAGGCAGTGTGACGATTTCATTGCGCGCTTGTTTGGCATACTCCTTGAGAGTGCGTTCACCGATCTCGCCATACACGCTGACGAACATGACCCTCGACTCAAAAGTGGTTCGGGAAACGATGGGTTTTTCGGTGTTGTCCGGGAATGTTGAGATCGCGTCGACCCGGTTCTTGATCTGGTTCATGACATCTTGCACGTCATATTCAGCCATGACCTCGATCCTGACCGTGCCGCTGCCGCGCCGAGCGGTAGATACGATTTCCTCGATGCCTTCGATGTCCTGGATGGCTTCTTCAACCTTGATCAGGATGCCTTCTTCGACGTCCTCCGGGCTGGCGCCCAGGAATGGCATGCTGACTGTGACAAAGTTGGTCGGAATTTTCGGCTGCGCCTCTTTCTTGATCGTGAACGCGGTATACAGCCCGCCGGCCAGCAGGATCAGCATGAGCAGGTTGGCCGCAACGGAATTGCGGGCAAACCACGTAATCAGAGCCTCATAGGGTCCTCGGCTCATGGCGTTTCCTCTCCTGCAAGCTGAGTTGTGGTGTCCTCGATCGCAAGTTTCATGCCCGGAATGGGAGCATCAAGATTGGTGGTGATTACCCGCTCGCCACCGGAGAGCCCGCTGTCGATATACACCACCCTCGGTTCTGCACGTGCGATGCGCACCGGACGTATCTCGAGCAGGTTCTTATCGTTCACAATCAGCACCGTAGCGTCGTTTTGCATGGCATATCTCGGCAGCACGATCATGTCCTCGACCGCTATGCCCTCGATGCCCGCACGCACGAAAGTGCCGACTTTCAATTCATCCTGCTCGCTGATGCCGAGGACGCCGTAGGGGTCAGTGATCTCGGCGACGGCGTAAATCATGCGGTTATTGGTGTCCACGACGCCCTCGGTACGGATGATGCGCGCCTGCCAACGGCGAATGCTATTGCCCTCTTCGGCGGTGAGCTGCACCTGCGGAAAAGACTTGCCGCTCGCCTCCATGACTGAGGGCAGCTCCAGGTACGCGACATCATTTACCGATATGGGCAGTCGGACTTCTGCTGTGTCGACCGAAAAAGTGACTCCGAGGGGCGTGCCGGGGGCCACGAATTGGCCGATATCCACGCCTTTCTCGGTCACCAGCCCATCGTATGGCACCGTTATCCGGGTTCGTTGTAGATCACGTCGGGCCTTCTGGACATCGGCCTCCGCAGCACTGACGTTAGCCCTTGCGTCCTGCAATTGAGGTTTTCGAAGTACGAGTTCGGATGGTTCCCCGGTCCGACCCAGGTTTCGCCAGTCTCGGAGTGCCTGGTCTGATCGGGCCTGCTCATCAGCCAGCCTGGCCTGTCTCGAGGCGAGAGCCGCTTCGGCCCTTTTCAGTGCGGTTTGGTAATCGCTGGGGTCGATTTGCAACAGCACCTCCCCAGCACGGAAAAAACCGCCAGCGACGAATGCGGCAGACACCGAACTGACTTTACCGGACACCTCGGACACCAGGATGGTCTCGGTACGTGGAGCCACCGTGCCTTGCGTGTTCACCACGAAGTTAAGCGATCGTCTTTCGGCTTGGATGACATCTACCATGACGGCCTTGTCCGTATTTTCGATTCGTTCTGGCCGTTTGTTGCGGTTAATGTTCACGAGCATGGCGACCACCAACACCGCGGAAATGATCAGAACAAGGGGAAGCAGGCGTCTGATCATCCTGCGTGGCCACGACATTGCCAAATCGGTGTTACTGTCTTCTTCTCGCATGTTCGGGCCTTCTTCCTTGCTGACGATTTCCGCCGGGAATCTCTATGCAATCCTGGTTGTGGTCTTTGATATGGATACTCGCGTCATTCGTGCCTTCATTTTTGGGCAATGTCCGCGTGAAACGCTACAATAAGACGCTATCGTCAGATTCGCCGTGCAGCAGTCCTTTAAGATGGGTGCTAGCGTAATCCTATCAAGGGGTGTGTGAAAATGTTGCAAAGGAGTCACATGGGTACGATCTTGAAATCCCCGGCAGAGATCGAGCAAATGCGTGTCGCTGGGCACCTCGCCGGCGAAGTGCTGAAATTAATCAAAGAGCATGTTCGCCCCGGTATCAGTACCGGAGAACTGGATGAAATATGCCATCGGCACATCACTGAGATCCAGCATGCGACGCCCGCCCCGCTGAACTACAGGGGCTTCCCCAAATCCATTTGCACTTCCGTGAATCATGTCGTCTGTCACGGGATACCCGGTAACAAGGTGTTGAAAGATGGTGATATCGTCAATATCGACATCACCGTGATCAAGGACGGATGGCACGGCGACACCAGCAAAATGTTCCTGGTTGGCGAGCCCAGCGTCCGGGCTCGACGTGTTTGCGATGTGGCTTATGAATGCATGGTCAAGGGCATCGAGTTGGTCAGGCCGGGTGTGCAACTCGGCGATATCGGCCACGCCATTCAGCGGCATGCTGGCGCACAAAGCTGTTCCATCGTGCGTGAGTATTGCGGTCATGGAATCGGCAGAGGGTTTCACGAAGATCCGCAGGTGCTGCACTACGGCCGCCCGGGTACGGGCGAGGTCCTGGTGCCTGGCATGGTGTTTACGATTGAACCCATGGTGAACCTTGGTCGCCATGAGACCCGGTTACTGCCCGATGGCTGGACCGTGGTCACCCGAGATCGAAGCCTGTCCGCGCAATGGGAGCACACCATCGCGGTCACGGAGCAGGGCTTCGATGTGCTGACTTGTCTTCCCGGCGACGACCTCTAAACGGATTCGGACAGCGCGTGACCAGCGGGAATCCCGTTCAAGACCGCCTGGGACGCCTGACGCCGCCTGAGGGCGCACCTGCATACATCGATGTTGAGGCACTTCGCCAGTCGGGCGACCAAGCTCCAGCGCTGCTGCTGGCTCTGAAAAACGCTCTGCAGAATGCGAACCAGGCACTGGCCGAGGCTTTCTGGGAGGGCGCACCGATTGACCTCCTGGTGCGCACCCGGGCCTGGGTGATTGAGCAAATCCTGTTAGTCTCCTGGCAGCGCTGTTTTGCGGATGATCAGGAAATGGCGCTGGTAGCTGTCGGCGGCTTCGGCCGCGGCGATTTGCAACCACATTCTGATATTGACTTGATGATCCTGCTGAGCGACGGCCCGGATGTTGAGCGAGATACGCACAATATTGAACGTTTTGTCATGTTGCTGTGGGACGCGGGATTTCACCTCGGTCACAGCGTACGGACCCTTGAAGAATGTGAACGTGAGGCCCGCAGGGATGTGGTTACCCTGACCAATCTGATGGAGGCCCGCTGGCTGGCGGGCAAGAGGAGCCTGGTCCAGGAAATGCGCGGCGCCATAGATCGGGATCGCATGTGGTCGGCTGGCGAGTTTTTCGAAGCCAAGTTCAGCGAGCAATTGCAGCGGCACGAGCGATTCGGAGATACGGCATACAACCTGGAACCCAACATCAAGGAAGGTCCGGGCGGGCTCCGGGATATTCAAATGATTGGATGGGTCGCGAAGCGTCACTTCGGCGGCGATGATCTGCACGGTCTGGTCAAACATGGTTTCCTGACAGAACCGGAGTTCGAGGAACTGAGCCAGGGGCAAAAATTTCTCTGGCGAATCCGCTTCGCTCTGCATCTGCTGGCCGATCGGGCCGAGGATCGTCTGTTATTCGATTTTCAGCGACAAATCGCCGAGCGATTTGATTACAGCGCGGGCGCGGACCCCAATCAGGCCATTGAATCTTTCATGCAGGAGTACTACCGCGTGGTCATGCAGCTGGAGCGGCTCAATGAGCGGCTTCTGCAGCTGTTCCAGGAAATTCTGCGGCCCGATGATTCGCACGATGGGGAATTTTTCGCGGAAGGCTTTCGAGTTACGCATGGTTTCCTTGAGGTCACTGATGAGACACTGTTCATACAGCGGCCGATTGCTTTGATCGAGGTGTTTCTGCTGCTGGCGCAGCGTGAGGATGTCCATGGAATCAGGGCGGCCACGATCCGTTTGATCGGAGACAGTCTGGATCTGATCGATGATGCATTTCGGGAGGACCCGGAGGTGATGCGCTGCTTCCTCACTCTGCTGCAGCAGACAAGCGGTGTATACACCCAGCTCCAGAGAATGAATCGCTACGGCGTGCTCGCAGCGCTGATTCCGGCATTTGCCCAGGTCACCGGGCGCATGCAGTTCGACCTGTTTCATGTCTACACGGTTGACCAGCACATCCTGTTCGTGGTCAGGAATCTCCGTCGCTTCGCCTACGGGAAGTACAGCTCGATGTTTCCACGGGCCCGGGAATTGTTTCGAACCGTCGATCACCCGGAAATTCTTTACCTGGCGGCATTGTTTCACGACATCGCGAAGGGCCGCGGCGGTGATCATTCGGAGCTCGGTGCCCAGGATGCAGAAGCCTTCTGTGCAGGGCTGCCCCTGCCCGAGCCCCATCGTAACCGTGTCGTCTGGCTGGTCGAGCAACATCTGCTGATGTCCCAGACTGCGCAACGCAAAGACATCACGGATCCTGAGATCGTTCATGAGTTCGCGATGGCAATGGGCAATGTGACCCGGCTTAAATATCTGTACCTTCTCACGATGGCCGATGTCGCAGCGACCAGCCCCAAGTTGTGGAACAGCTGGAAAGACGGTTTGCTGTGGGAGTTGTATTCAGCCACCCGGAACACGCTGGCACTGGGGATGGACGCGCCGCTGGATCGCCAGTCCCAGGCTGAACAACAGCGCATGCTGACGCGCGAAGCCTTGATCGGCAGGGGCTCTGAGCCGGGCTCGGTGGATGCGCTGCTGGGCGCTCTGCCGGAAAGCGCCTTTCTGCGCTTCTCTCCCGGGCAGATGCAATGGGTTGCAACCCGCCTCATCGCGTTTGATGACCCCGGGGGCGCGCTGGTCGAGGTTCGGAACAGGGCGGACAGGGCAATCACGGAGGTATTCGTGTCCGCCCCGGATTTCGTCGGGTTGATTGCAGCCACGACCACGGTATTTGACGAGATGGGCCTGAATGTACTGGCTGCCCGTATCGTCACAACCCGGGACGAGCGCAGTTTTGACCTCTTCCAGGTGATGGATGCCAATGACGCTCCGCTGGATGAATCACTCAGCGAGCGTTTGCGAGAACGTCTGCAGTCGGTCCTGACCGGCCAGGAAGTACCGGACCTGGTTTATCGGAAACTGCCTCGACGGCTTCGTCCTTTCGTGACAGCGCCGGAAATAGGCTTCACAACGGCCCGGGGGGACTCGGTCACCGCAGTGGAGATTTTCTGCTCTGATCAGCCGGGGCTGCTTTCCAAAATCGCGTCCGCCATGGTGGCTTGCGAAATCAAGATTCATGACGCCATGATCGCAACATTCGGTGATCGCGTTGAGGATACGTTCCTGGTCAGCGACCGCCAGGATCGATTGCTGGACGAAAAGCGCCGAAAGGACCTGGTCGATACAATTCACCGAATGCTGAGCATGTGAGATGATCCGGCTCGGAGGACACGCATGAAACCGTCCGCACGCGAAATTATCGAGGAAGCCTGGGAGCGCCGAACGGAGTTCAGCCCGGAGCGCCATCCACCCGAACTGCGCGAGGCCATCGCTTCGTGTATTGAACAGCTGGAGTCCGGCTCTTCGCGCGTCGCTGAGCCGCAGGGCCCGGATTGGAGGGTCAACCAGTGGCTGAAGCAGGCGGTCCTGCTCTATTTTCGGATCAGTGCGAACCGCGTGATGCCTGGAGGGCACACGAACTATTTCGACAAGGTGCCATTGCGCTGGATGGGCTCGCCGAATGATGACATCGCCGAGACCGGGGCCCGGATCGTGCCAGCGGCGACAGTCCGTCGCGGGGCCTTCATCGGCCCCGATGTGGTCTTGATGCCAAGTTACGTCAATATCGGGGCCTGGGTGGGTGCCGGCACGATGGTAGACACCTGGGCGACGGTCGGTTCCTGCGCGCAAATCGGAGAACGTGTCCACCTTTCTGGTGGTGTGGGCATCGGTGGTGTGCTGGAGCCTGTGCAAGCTGCGCCGACAATCATCGAAGACGACTGCTTTATTGGGGCGCGTTCCGAAATCGTGGAGGGCGTGATCGTGGAGCGAGGCTGCGTGATCGCCATGGGCGTTTACATCGGGCAAAGCACACGCATTTATCATCGCGAAACGGGCGAAATTTCTCGCGGTCGCGTGCCTGCGGGGTCCGTGGTGGTGCCGGGCGCCCTGCCGGCGGCGGATGGAAGCCACTCGCTGTATGCCGCGATAATTGTCAAGCAGGTCGATGAGCAAACCCGCTCCAAGACCAGTGTCAATGAGTTGTTGAGGAGTGCCCAGTGATGCTGACCGTTTATGGCATCAAGCAATGCGACACCTGCAAAAAGGCAGTGCGCTGGCTCACGCAACAGGGAATCGAGCATCGGTTTCATGATCTGCGCGATGAGGGGCTGGATCCGAATACGTTACAGGATTGGCTGACTTCGGAGTTTTCAGGCGTCCTGGTCAATCGGCGCAGCACGACCTGGCGGCAGCTCGACGGGAATCAGCGCCAGGCTCTGGAAGTCGGAGGGCTCGACATCCTGCTGAAACATCCCACGCTGATTAAGCGCCCTGTGTTCACTGCCCCACAGGTGATTGCGGTGGGCTTCAATGCGGCCACCGAGGCATGCGTGCTGGAACATGCCCGATAGTCGGCTACAAACAATGGGCGTGCTGGAACTCACCCGGGCCCTCATTGAACGGCCGAGTGTCACCCCGGATGACGCCGGATGCCAGCAGCTGATTGCAGATCAACTGAGGCCTTTCGGTTTCGAGGCGGAGTGGTTTCAATTTGGTGAGGTCAGCAACCTGCTGCTCACGCGCGGGGAGGGCAAGCCTTCCTTGTGGTTTCTGGGCCATACCGACGTCGTGCCGCCCGGCCCTGAGACCGCATGGCACACCCCCCCCTTCGCCGCGGTAGAACGCGACGGGCTGTTGTACGGTCGCGGGGCTGCGGACATGAAAGGCGCGGTGGCGGCCATGGTCAATGCATTGCAGCGTGTCAGCGAGGAAAACTCTCCAGAGAAAGGCCAACTCGGCCTGCTGCTGACGAGTGACGAGGAGGGTATTGCCGTAGATGGTATCGCGCAGGTCGCCGCCCTGATCCAGCAACGCGGCTCCGTGCCGGACCACTGCCTGGTGGGTGAGCCGAGCAGTGCTGAGCGCCTGGGTGACACGGTGCGTATTGGTCGTCGGGGCTCCATTCACGCAACCCTGAAGCTTCAGGGGGTGCAGGGCCACACGGCTTATCCCCAGACTTTGAAAAATCCGGTGCACGAACTGGCGCCGTTCCTTGACGCACTGGTGAGTGCCCATTGGGACGAAGGCAATGAGTTATTCCCGCCAACGCACTGCCAGGTCTCCAACCTGCAGGCCGGGTCCGGGGCCGAGAACGTGACGCCCGGAACGCTCCTGATCAAGTTCAATTTTCGAAATTCGCCTGCCTCTCCTGAACAAGACCTTTATCAACGGGTCCAGCAGATGCTCCGCCGCTGCGGGCTGGCAGATGCTGAACTGGACTGGAGAGTGAGTGCCGTTCCCTTTCAGTCTCCAGCTGGCGTGTTGCGCGAGGCGGTCGTCCATAGCATCAGCGAGGTGCTTGAAGAGACACCTGAACTCAACACCGGCGGAGGCACCTCGGACGGTCGTTTCATCGCCCCGCTGGGTTGCGAAGTGATCGAGCTGGGGCTTCTCAACCACTCGATCCACCAGGCCAACGAGCACGTTGCAGTCGAGGATTTGTCGCGACTTGCGGAGACCTATCGATCCATCGCGAATCATCTGTTGAGCTCCTGAGTAACGCCTTTCAATATTAGCAAGCGCTTGATCAAGGCGTCGTGCGCCCCCATTTTCAGAACAATTAAGGGCGATTGCGTCCCGACTTCTATTCGAGGAACTCAACCATGCGAATGGACAAACTGACCAGTAAATTCCAGCTGGCGCTGGCCGAGGCGCAGAGCCTGGCCGTGGGCATGGATCATCAGCTTATCGAGCCGGTTCATGTCCTGGTGGCGTTGCTGGACCAGGAAGGCGGTTCGACCCGTCACCTTCTGGCGAAAGCTGGCATTCGTGTCAACCCGCTGCGTTCCCAACTGGGTGAGCGGCTTGACGCCTTGCCCCAGGTTTCTGGCGCCGCCGGAGAGGTCAATCTCTCCAATGAAACCATTAAATTGCTTAACGTGACGGACAAAATCGCGCAACAGCGCGGTGACCAATACATTGCCAGTGAATTATTCGTCCTGGCGGCCCTGGACCTGAAGGGTGTGCTCGCCGACCTGCTTGGTCAGGCGGGGGCGTCCAGGGAGGCGGTGGAAAAAGCCATCGATGACATGCGAGGTGGTGAGCAGGTCGTCGATCCGAATGCCGAGGAGTCTCGCCAGGCGCTGGAGAAATACACGATTGACCTCACCGAGCGTGCAGAGCAATCCAAGCTCGATCCCGTCATTGGCCGGGACGAGGAAATCCGCCGTTCCATCCAGGTGCTGCAGCGTCGCACCAAGAACAATCCAGTCCTGATTGGTGAGCCGGGTGTCGGTAAAACGGCAATCGTCGAGGGGTTGGCGCAGCGCATCGTCAATGGCGAAGTACCCGAGGGCATTCGCGGTAAACGCGTGCTCTCGCTGGACATGGGAGCATTGATTGCAGGCGCCAAGTTCCGTGGGGAGTTCGAGGAGCGACTGAAGGCGGTGCTGAATGATCTGAAGAAGCAGGAAGGCAATATCATCCTGTTCATTGACGAAATTCACACCATGGTAGGTGCAGGCAAAGCCGAAGGATCCATGGACGCAGGCAACATGTTGAAGCCTGCACTGGCACGCGGGGAATTGCACTGCATCGGCGCAACGACCCTGGACGAGTATCGCCAATATGTCGAAAAAGACGCTGCCCTGGAGCGGCGCTTTCAGAAAGTGCTGGTGGAAGAGCCCTCCGTTGAGGACACCATTGCCATTCTGCGTGGGCTACAGGAGCGCTATGAGGTGCACCACGGCGTGGATATTACGGACCCGGCGCTGGTGGCGGCGGCGACCCTGTCGCACCGCTACATCTCAGACCGTCAGCTGCCAGACAAAGCCATCGACCTGATGGATGAGGCGGCGTCGCGGATTCGCATGGAGATCGATTCCAAGCCCGAGGCTCTGGATCGGCTCGAACGACGGTTGATTCAACAGAAAATTCAGCGTGAAGCCCTGCGCAAGGAGTCTGACGAGGCCTCTCAGAAGCGCCTGGAGGATCTCGAAGAAAGCATCGTGGAAATGGAGCGCGAGTTTTCGGATCTCGAAGAGGTTTGGAAGTCCGAGAAAGCAGCAGTGCAGGGTGCGACGCACATCAAGGAGGCGCTGGAGCGGGCCCGGGCAGAGCTGGAAACAGCGCGCCGCGCATCCGACCTGGCGCGCATGTCAGAGCTTCAATACGGAAAAATCCCTGAGCTTGAACGTGAACTGGCGGCGGCCGAAGAGGGTGAGCGGAGCGATTTTCAGCTGCTGCGAAATCGTGTGACCGAGGATGAAATTGCGGAGGTCGTGTCGCGGTGGACGGGTATCCCGGTGTCCCGGATGCTCGAAGGTGAGCGAGACAAGCTGCTGCGCATGGAGGAAAAGCTGCACGAACGCGTGATCGGCCAGGATGAGGCAGTCACCGCCGTGGCTGACGCAATCCGCCGCTCAAGAGCGGGGCTTTCTGACCCAAACCGTCCAATTGGCTCTTTCCTGTTTCTTGGGCCCACGGGTGTGGGTAAAACGGAGCTGTGCAAAGCCCTGGCGGAGTTCATGTTTGACACCGAGGAAGCCATGGTGCGGATCGACATGTCGGAATTCATGGAGAAGCACTCGGTCGCGCGGCTGGTGGGGGCGCCTCCGGGATACGTCGGCTACGAGGAAGGCGGATACCTGACCGAGGCAGTGCGTCGCCGGCCCTACTCGGTGATCCTCCTCGACGAAGTCGAAAAGGCGCATCCCGATGTGTTTAATATCCT
>CAXQNK010000095.1:0-10765 GCA_964225175.1 Candidatus Nitrosopumilus sp.
TGTCCGCATAAAAATCCTGCCAGCGTTCCTCACGGATGTCCCCGTATTCGATGCGGTCGGAGGCTTTCAAACCGGGTGAAGCCTCCTCCAGTGCGCGAACCCAGTCTGATACACCAACGACCGATACTCCGACACTGAAGACTCCCGGATAAGATCCCAGCACCGCATTCACCATATACCCCCCATAGGAGGCACCCATGACGGCCGACCGGTCGACATCGATGTTGAGATCTTTGGAGAGAAACGCGACGGTGTCCACGAGATCCCTGACGGAATCCAGTCGCTTGTCCTGATTGTCCAGGCGGGCGTACGTTTTGCCAAAGCCGGTAGACCCACGCACATTAACAGCGAATACCGCCACGCCCTGGCTCACCAGGTACTGCTCAGCGCGGCGAAAACGGGGGCGACTCTGGCCAGTCGGTCCTCCATGCACCTGGACAACCAAAGGCCTTTGACCGGGAAATTTGTGAGGGTCAGGCCGGTAGAGGAGGCCTTGCAATTGAACACCGTCCCGCGCCGGGTAGGTGACACTGCTGGGCACTGAGAATCGCTGCGAATCCAGGCCCGCGAGATTTGAGGGCACAGTGCGGCTCACTTCGCCGTTATCGAGGCGCCAGGTGAACACGTCCCCGGGTGTTGCAACGCCATCCACAACAATGCTTAATAACGGCGCATTTTTTGCAAAACCTGTCGCATAGACGCCGGGAGGCAATGAGGGAGTCTCAAGCGCCAGATCATTGTCGAGGTCCCGCGCGTGCAGCACCGAGTACCCCAACTCATTGGTCAGCCATGTAAGGTAGCGGCCCGAACTGCTGAGCCGCAGACTCTCAATATCGTAAGGTGGACTTTCAATGCGCGTAAGTGTGCTCTCTGCCATGGAGTAAAAAGCCAGGCCAATAAATTCACGGTCAACATTCGTCGCCACGAAAAAACCGCTGCCGTCGGGTAACCATTGAAAGTCTGTAAACGCGGCGGAAATCCGGGGCTGAAACAAAGCCTTCATCTGGCCGGTTTCGATATTCAACAGGTGGACGTCATTTCCGTCCTCACCACGCACTTCACTCACAATCACCAGATTTCCGTCTGGCTGCCAGGCGACAGGAAAGAAGCCGAATTCGGCCCTGTACACGATGCGCGATGCGCCACTTTCGACATCGGCCACATAAATATCGAAATCCCGGCCATTGCGCTCAGTGGAGGAGTAGAGAATGCTTCGACCGTCGGACGAGAACATCCCGAATTGGCGAAACGCCTCACTTTGCGGCAATACCTGTCGTTCCTCGAGCCCATCGGAGGAGAGCAGGTAATAACCTTCACGCTCATTGCCCTCGATGTCGCGCCCGACCAGCAGTTGGCCTCCTGATGGCGACCACTCGAAAAAAGTAACACCCGTTCCAAACGTCAGCTGTCGGGGCCATCCGTTCTCGACATCGGCGATCCATAATTGGGGTTCGCCGGTCACCGCCCAACGAAATGCCAGTTGTTTCCCATCTGGCGACAATGCGGCCGCCGTTGCGCCCTCTGCCAGCAAATACCGGGCAATGTCGGAATGTGATTCCCCGGCCAAGCCCAGGCTCAGCGGTTTGATGACCGGCACGTCGCCCGGATTGTTCCACTCAGCGACACCGGGGTGAGTGAAGATCCAGAGCAACGTGGCTGAAAATAGGTTTCGAAAAGCGCGCATGCTGACTCCTTGTGACTAAATCGCAATACGTGACCCAATCAATCTCATCATCCATACTGGGGCCATTGCAATGAACCAAACGCTCACCCATGCCCAGTCCGGAATCCCGCATTGTGTACCCTGATCAATGCGCTGCGCCGCACAATGGCGCCGGAAAACATGACCACCCGCGTGAGCGGTCATATTATGCCAATCAAAACGAGAGGAACTGCAAGGTTGGAAACGCGAAGACCTGCTCATGCGCAATGATGAATCAGCATCCTGTGCTTCAAGACCATGACCGCGCCTGAGGTCAGGGGCCAAATCAAGCCGGCCGACGACTCTCCGGCCCGACGCTGGCTCGACATCGAACCATCCGGATGGGCCGTCATCACAGCCACGGGGCTATTGCTCGCGGGATTTTCGATTTGGGCGGTCACGCCTGCACCGCCCGTCGGATTTTACTGGGATGACACTTTTTACCTCCTCATGGCCGAATGGCTTTCCGGACGTCCTGAACATCGTGCACTGATATTGCACATGTTGGAACTGCGGCAATACCCGCCACTTTTCCCACTGTCCCTGCGTGCCGTCGGTGCTGGCCTGGAGGAGACACAGACTGCGTTCATCATGAACGCGCTCTTCCTGGCGCTGGGCATAGTCGTAGCGATGTGCTGGCTGTTGAGGCAAGCCTGGCCCAAGTTCGGCGTGATCCTTGCGGCAATCCTGATGATCGGCAACCCGGTTGCCCTGGATTGGCTGGCAAGCCTGTTTTCAGAGCATCAGTTCATTTTGCTCACTTACACCACCCTTCTACTGGCCAGCATAAAGGACAAATCAGCAGGCCAATGGCTGGTTATTGGATGCCTGATCGGCTTGGCCATCGCTACCCGAAGCGCGGGTTGGGCACTGGCTGTCGGGATGCTGGCTCACTTGTCCCGGGCCCGCCAATTCACCGGCATGAAATGGACCGTAACCGGTGTGCTGTTTGCCGTGTTGCTGATACCGTTTCTGAAAGCCGGTTTACCGCCGGCGAAGACATATTTCAGCGGCCTCGCAGACCACCTGCACCTGATCGACGCAAGCTATGTGCTGGCCTGGATTCAAGGCCTTGGCACTGCGTGGCTGAATCTCTGGGGGAGTTGGCCCGGGGCCATACTTGCAGGCGCATTGGTCATCCCCGGGTTAGCCCTGCGCCTTGCCCGCAATGATGTGGATGCCTGGTATGTTCTGGTCTCCCTGGGGATGCTGTTCGTCTGGCCCTTTCCGGACCACCTGAGCCGCTTCCTATGGGTCCTGTTGCCTGCATTTCTGACCGCCATGCATGCCGTGACAAGCCACCTTCCTGTGCGGTTGGGGTGGCCGGCATGGATCATTCCAGCGCTGGCCAGCATCGTGCTGTTTTCCCTTCCAAACGGACTGCTACGCAGCCTTGAGCGGATGACCACCCCGCCAACAGGCGAGCTTCAGGCGCTGTCACGAATGCCGGAGTGGACGCGCGCCGAAGATCGGGAAACGGGTGAGCAAACCCTTGCTGTGCGAAAAGCCATGCTGGCTGATGCGGCGCAGATCAGGCAGTTCACCGCGGATGCAACATGTATCTACAGTGAATTGCCCATGCTGGTGGTGGCAGGGGCGCTGCGGCCCTCATTAGCCTCGCCGTGGAATGGCCTGAATGACGCAAGGCCACAGGATATGGAATGCACGTATTACTACCTGATCCCCCTCAGCTTACCGGGTATACAGCGGCAGGACATCGAGGATTTCGGCGCGCAGCATGAAGAGCTGTTCCGCAGCCCCTGGCCCGGAACAGCCTTCCCGGATTGGCCGCTCGCGGTGTTCTATCGATTAAACCCCGCAGGCCCGAGGCAGCCGCCGGATTCTGCAAGATGACACCACCGGCACGCACTTTTTATCAAGGCGATCACCGTTGCTCCGCGCGCATTTGACATGGGGCACCCTGGCCTCGGGCATGCTGGGCGCATTCATGGGCAGCGCATGCGCCCTTGTTCTTGTTTTTGGAACCATCGAACCGGGAGGTGTTGCCATTGGCTCCTGGCGAACCAATATTCATATCGGATCAAGTGAAGCCTCACCCTGGTTGCGTGCCCTGATCGCCCGGCGCGGACTGTTCGCCTTGTCAAGAAACGAGGCCCTGTATTTCACCTCCACGACCGACAGTGAAGGGCAGTCACTGCGTGAGGGCTGTGAGTACCAGATCGATTTTTCAGAACCCCCCGCGGCGTGGTGGTGGAGCCTCACCCTTTATGCGGAAGATGATTTCCTGGCAGCTAACGGGGATGACGCAGCATCCGTGTCGGCGGACGACTGGTCGCAGGACCAGACGGTTTTCCGCGCAGTGGTCTCTGACACGCCAGGAAAACTGCCGTGGCTTTCAAGCGTCAATTCTGGCGCTTTCAGCCTGACGCTCAGGTTATACAGGCCAGATCGCCAGCTGGTCAGTGATCCGGGTAGCGCAACACTTCCGCACATTGAACGCGGGACGTGCAAGGCCAGCTCATGAATCGCAGGTCCAACTGCATACTGGCTTGTCTGCTGGGCATTGCCTTTGGGTTTTCAGCCACCCTGGTGTCCCTGCCCGGCCTGATCATGGATCAGGCGCTGTCGAAACTGACCCCGACCGAGTCTGAATTCAATTCAGTAATACATTTCCCCATGGTGACCGAACACGCGCGCAGCGTCGTTCGCCCGAGTCCGGACATCATTTACTCCGGCTGCCGTTTTGACCTGACGCAGGGTGCGGTGCGCGTCACGCTGCCCTCGCTCGACCTCGATCATTACGCGTCGATCAGTTTTTTCGATGACCGCACCAATCATTTTCACAGTGTCAGCAATCACGACCTCGACGGCCGAATGGGAATGATCAGCCTTGTGCGGGCGAGCGATTTGAGCGACCACTCACCGACAGATCACCAGATCGCAGCGCCCAGTGACCAGGGGCTGGTTCTGTTTCGCCGCATTCTTACGGGCACGGTGACGCCGGAGCGCGCAAATGAACATCGCGGCGGCTTCGACTGTTCCGTATCGCAGAACGTCCTCGAAAACGCTCAATCCATGACGGTGAAAGACAGGCCCGCGTAGCGCTCAAGGCGTTCCCGCAAGGGTTCGCCGAGCCCCGTGGCTGGCGTCCAGAATCCTCCGGGCAATTGCTCTTTACTGATGTCCATGGCCAGGCAGGCAGCTGCTTCACCGAGCATTTTTGCCGTGGATCCATATCCAGGGTCCCGATCTCCGGTCACGCGGGTCACCAATCGCTGACCATCGGAAGACTGGCTGTGAAATCGTAAGTCGAAGAAGCCTGATTGCTGCTCTTCGGGCGTCGGCCCCTCGCCCGGTTTGGCCAGCAGAAATTTTTCCATGAACCACCGCGAAGGCGGCAGGGCCGCACCCAGCATGAACAAGGCCAGCCCACCGGTCAGAAAGGTTGCTGAAATTCCGCCTTTGAGGCCGTGACCCACGCGCATCGATTCATCGTAACGAAAGTCCGATCCGTAGGGATATTCTGCGAGTGCATTTGAACGGTGTACGATGCGGGTGTTGATCCCTGCCATGACAAAGGGCCCCAGCCAGGCGCCCGTTTGAGCATCGCGCTGCGGAGACTTTACGTTTTCCTGGCGAACGCCCTTGCGCCCCCCCGTCACCAGGGCATAGGGGTTGGACAGGATGCTGCGCAGGGCAGCATCCGCCGCAACCTCGCGTGCCACATTCATTACGCTTGCCAGGGTGCCCCCCGAGGCGCCTCCCTTGATGCGAGCGACTTGCATTCGAATTTGATCCGCGGGTTCGCCAGTTCGCTCCTTTGCCACATGCTGATGGAACGACACTCCGAGATCAGAGGGGATGGAGTCGAAACCGCAACAATGGATAATTCGCGCACCCGATTGCTGCGCAGTGATCTCGTGAGCATTCAGCATTCTGTAAATCCACTGGGTCTCTCCAGTCAGATCCACATAATCAACACCGTTACGAGCACACGCTTCCACCAGCGGAGAGCCGTACAGCGCGTAAGGCCCAACGGTAGAGATGACAACGCGGGTCTGACCTGCCATCTTTTTCAAAGCGGGGCCGTCCGCGGCATCGGCGACCAGCAAATCGATGCCGGCCGCGTCTACGCCCAGGCCGGCTCTCACCGACTCAAGCTTGTGCTCAGATCGGCCCGCCATTGCCCAGCACAGCTCGCCATCAACGCCGTGGCGCTCGAGCAGATACCGGCACAATATCTGGCCGACAAAACTGGTGGCCCCGAAAACCACCACATCGTAACGAGGATTATCCATGAGGTAATGGCATGCCTGAGTGATTGGTAAACTGACAGTGTAGCGGCTTTTTTCGCTTGTGGGCGATGCCGCACTCGTTGCAGCGTGCGCCCGGTCCGCTACTACTGCAAATACGACAGCAAATCGGTGTGGTGACCGATCATTTTCCAGTCCCCGCCCTCTTTACGAAATATGTTGGTGGCCCGAATGGATACGCGCTGAACCTCGCCGTCCGCATTGGTGTTCACGCCGAGCTCATTATTGCTCGTGACGGCCAAATCGCGACCGATGACGATGACCATGTCGCTGGGAAGCACCTGGCCGCCCAGCTTGAGATCTGCTTGTGCCTGCCAGTCCTCGAGAACCGCCTCCCATCCCACGTACAAGCCGCCGGTTGGGCCCATGTAGGTTACGTCGTCGGCATGCGACCAGACTTCGATCATTGGGCCAGCATCTCCGCTGAACAAAGTATTGAGCGCAGCGTAGAATCGATCCACAGCAGCGCCGACCGCCTGTTCTTCTCCCTCTGGAGCAGGGTAAGCGGCGGACTGATACACCAGGGCTGAAAGGCTCAGACACAAACTAAACAGGGTATGCAACTTCATAGAATTCCTCCTCCTGAATCCGCAGCAAATGTCTCGAATCCCATCTCAATGATTGTTGAAAAGCTCTCAGCTCAGGCGCCACGCATCAGACTTAAAGCGCTGGACTTGTCGATTGACTTATTTATTATTGTTGCCGGGGCCCCCTCAACAAGGAATAAAATCATGTCCACCAAGAACCCATTGAATGCACCTGTCCGCCAGGCCATCGAGGTGGCAGTTTACCTGCTCCTGATTTTTGCCATCCTATCATGGTGTCTTCAAATCCTGATGCCTTTCGTCTCGTTCCTTGCATGGGGAGCGATTATCGCGGTAGCAATGCATCAGCCATTCCTGAAACTTCGCGCTGCGGTCGGCGAGAGAAACAAGCTCGCAGTGCTGATCTTCGTCACCCTGGGCCTTGCTACCATTCTCGTGCCCGCCTGGATGTTCACCGGGTCAGTCATAGACGGCGCCCAGCAGTTTAGAGGCAACCTTCAGTCGGGAGAGTTCACGATTTCGCCAGCCAATGAATCGGTTCGTTCATGGCCAGTCGTTGGCGAACCGCTCTACAATGCCTGGGACGAAGCGTCCTCAAACCTCGAGGAATTTCTCGAAAGCCATCATGATCAGGTCAAACAAATTACGAGCGGATTGCTGGGCAAGCTCGCGAGCGTTGGTCTGTCGGTACTCCAGTTCATCGCCGCCACCCTGATCGCCGCTGCCCTGCTCGCAAACGAAAGTACCACCCGGGCGATGACGGAACGCCTTTGCCGGCGATTGGTGGGCGCCGAGGCACAGGACATGATGACCCTGGCCAGCGCGACCATTCGCTCGATCTCTAACGGAGTTTTGGGAATTGCTTTCATCCAGGCGGTGCTGCTGGGAGGGGGAATGCTCGCGGTGGGCGTACCCGGTGCCGGATTCATTGCCCTTGCAGTGCTGGTGATTGTAATCGCCCAGGTGCCCGCCCTGCTCATCATGGCTCCCGTCATAGCCTATGTGTTCAGCACGGAACCCACGACCACCGCCATTATCTTCGCCATCTACAGCGTCCTCGCCAGCGCAAGTGACGTGGTTCTCAAGCCCATCATGCTGGGACGCGGGGTCGAGGCACCCATGCTCGTCATCCTGCTGGGCGCCATAGGTGGAATGATCATGTCAGGCATTATCGGCCTGTTCCTTGGCGCTGTGATTCTTGCGCTGGGCTACAAGCTGTTTCAGGCGTGGATGGGTGATGATGTGGACCCGGCCGCAACGGATGCCGAACCCACTCAGGCGAGCGCCGAATGACGGGTAATCTGCTCCTGGGAAGCGCCGCGGTCCTGGTCAACCTGGCCATTCAGGTATTGGCCATCGTCGGGCTGATCAGTTTTTTCGTTCAGCGCATCGAAACCGGGAAGGTGCATTTAAGCCTCAAGACCGATCTTCGCCTGCTGAGCCTGGTCATTCTCATTCTTTTCATTGGCCACCTCCTGCAGGCGCTCACCTGGGCTTTGATTTTCGTTTGGCTGGGTGAATTTGAGAACATGCAAACCGCCTACTACCACTCGCTGGTCAATCTGACTTCGCTCGGCTATGGCGATATTGTCATGTCGGAAAAACGCCGTCTGCTGGGCGCCATGGAGGCCGCCAATGGCGTCCTGATGTTCGGCCTCTCCGCCGGGAGCATGCTCTCTGTGATGAACCGGATGTTTGCGAGTCACGTGGAGTCTCGTTACGGCAGGACTCCTCCCAGAGAGTGAGCGCGAGGGTCACGACAAGATGTGCACGAAGCCTTGGCGCAGCCGCTTACTCAATGCTGTTCGTCCTGGCCGGATGCACTGTCGTAGGCCCCGAGTTCGAAGCACCCGAAACGCAGGCGCCAGCCGACTGGTCATCACCATTACTGGAAGGCCTGGAGTCTGAGGCCGCACAGCTTTCCGAGTGGTGGAAGGTGTTTGATGACCCCCTGTTGGAGGAATTGATCCAACAGGCAAAAGAGAACAACAACGGGCTGGAAATCGCCGCGCTCAGAACACTCGAGGCACAGGCCCAACTGGGCGTTGCAACCGGCCTGCAGTATCCACAGGGGCAATTCGCCACGGGCGAAGCCACGTGGATATCCCCGCCTAAGAGTACTTCAGTCAACAACAGCTATTGGCGTTACGGACTGGCTGGCGTCGCGTCCTGGGAGATCGATTTCTGGGGACGCTTCAAAAGGGGCATAGAGTCGGCCGATGCCGCATATCTCGGTTCGCTGGCGGCATTCGACAAAGCGACTGTGCTGCTGACGGCGACCGTGGCCGATACCTATATCATCATCAGGACGCTGCAGCGGCGTCTGGAAATCGCCAATGAAAACGTGGCGCTACAGCAGCGCAGTTTTGAGATCACCGAGGTTCAGTTCCGAAATGGAGCCGACTCGGAACTTGATATGCAGCAGGCCAATACGCTGTTGCTCGCGACACAGGCCACTGTGCCCGTGCTCCAGACCTCCCTCAAGCAATCCCTTAACGCGCTGGCCACCCTGCTGGGCCTGCCGCCGGGCACGCTTGATCAGAAATTGATCAGCAGCAGTGGCATCCCCGCATTACCCGAGCGCGTGAACGTTGGCTATCCCGCCGACATGCTGCGCCTGCGACCGGATGTGCGCGAAGCGGAGATGCTCGCCATGGCACAAAATGCCCTGGTTGGCCTTGCCGAAGCCGACCTCTATCCAAGTTTCACCTTGACTGGCTCAATCGGCCTCAGCGCGGGCGGCCCGGGAAGCAGCAGTTTCGGCGACCTCTTCAGTGGTGATGCGCTGAGCGTAAGCATCGGGCCCTCATTTGTCTGGCCATTCCTCAACTACGGACGCATCAAGAACAATATTCGGGTTCAGGATGCCCGCCTGCAGCAGGCGCTTATCGCCTACCGGGAAACGGCATTGCAGGCCGCTCGCGAGGCCGAAGATGCCATCGTCGCATACACCGGAGCTCAGCAGCAGGCGCGCATCCTGGAGAAAACCGTTCAATCGGCAGTGCGATCGAATGAAATTTCCACCTTGCGCTACCAGGAGGGCTTCTCCGATTATCAGCGCGTGCTTGACGCCCAACAGGCCTTGTTTACACAGCAGCAGCGACTGGTCGATGCCAGAGGCAGCAGCGTGCGCAGCCTCGTTTCGCTTTACAAGGCGCTGGGAGGCGGCTGGCAAAGCCGAGCCGGCGCACCAGCACCGGGCAGTCAGACCCGGCAACAAATGGAGGCGCGAACGGACTGGGGTGACCTGATTCCCTCCGTCTCCGAAACGCCGCAACAGGATTGATGGCATGAGTGAAACTGCAGAAAACCGTCCCGACACTCCAGCACCACGCGAACCGGAAAAGAAGGATCCAGTCAGGCGCTGGACACTCATTATGCTGGTTCTGATCGCTCTGCTCCTGGGGCTTTATCTCCGTGCAGACCGAGTCACGCCTTACACCACACAGGCCCGCGCAAACGCACTGGTTGTCCCCGTCGCACCGGAAGTTTCAGGAACGATTACCGCGGTGCAGGTGGGCAATAATCAGGCTGTCAATCGCGGTCAGGCGCTGTTCCAGATCGATATTGAACGCTATCAACTTGCCGTCCAGACCGCGGAGGCCAGTCTGCAGGCTGCCCAGCAGGCGGTCGGGGCAGCGGCCGCAAATGTCAACGCGGCCGATGCCTCGGTCGACGCGGCAATAGCCAGCGTTGAGCGCGCTCGTCAGGATGCTGAGCGCATGCGGAACATTCGCGAGCAGGACCCGGGCGCAATTTCCGAACGCAGGATCGAATCAGCCGAGGCTTCGCTCGCAGTTGCCGAAAGCCAGCTGCGCGCGGCGGAGGCGAGTCGGGAACGGGCCATCCAGGATCTCGGGGCCGAGGGAGAAGAAAATTCACGCATCCTGCAGGCACAGGCTGCGCTGGATCAGGCACGACTGAATCTCGAGCGCGCCACCGTGCGGGCGCCGGGTGATGGCGTGGTCACCTCGGTACGCCTGGATACGGGCAATTTCGCAGCAGCGGGCAAGCCACAGATGACCTTCATCGCCACTCACGACGTCTGGATACAGGCAGATTTCACTGAGAACAACCTGGGCCACATCAAGGCCGGAGACCCGGTGGGCATCATCTTCGATTTTCTTCCGGGCCGGGTTCTCGAAGGCAAGGTCAGGGAGGTGGGCTACGGGTTTGCTCTCGACACGGCGCCGCTGGGCAGCCTGCCTACCAACAACAACGACTCCAACTGGCTGCGTCAGTCG
>CAXQNK010000096.1:0-9487 GCA_964225175.1 Candidatus Nitrosopumilus sp.
TGAGGATCCGGCGCTTCAGATCACCTCGGCGCGGGGATTTCAGTTGCCCCTCGAGCTGGAAGCGGAAATTGACAACGTCCTGACCGACAACAGCGTGTCTTATAAAGCGCGGGAACAGGTCGGAAACAAAATCCTCTATCGCTTCAACGATGCGAATGACCAGATCAAGGCGGCCGATGCTCTGCGCGAGTCTCTGGGTGAGCAATATGTCGTGGCGCTCAACCTCGCTCATGCCACGCCAGGCTTTTTGAGGGCCATTGGCGGCAAACCGATGACCCTGGGCCTTGACCTCCAGGGCGGCGTGCATTTTCTCATGCAGGTCGACATGGACACCGCCCGAAGCCAGCAACAGGATCGTTTCGTGGACGATATTCGCGCTGCGCTTCGCGATGATCGGATTCGTTATATTTCGGTGCGACGCGAGGGCAACGGCCTGGTGCTGGTTCTGCGTTCCGCGGAAGATCGGGATAAAGCCATGAATATCCTGCGGCGGAATCAGAGTCTGCAGGGCCTTGACCTGGAAGAGCTGCCCCCGGCAGAGACCTTCGTGATCCGCGCTCGCGTGCAGGAGCAACAGTTGCTGGAATTGCAGCAGACCGCCCTGCGACAAAACATCACCACCTTGCGGAATCGGGTCAATGAGCTTGGTGTGGCTGAGCCGGTCATTCAGCAACAGGGCGCCGATCGCGTCGTCGTCCAGCTTCCGGGTGTCCAGGATACGGTTGAGGCGAAAAAGATCATCGGGGCGACTGCCACCCTCGAATACCGGGCAGTGGATGAACAGAATGACGCCTTCACGGCCTCGCAAACCGGCCGGATACCCCCTGAATCGCGACTGTACACCGATCAGCAAGGCGCGCCCGTCCTGCTGAAAAAACGCCTGATCGTGTCTGGTGACCAGCTGATTGGTGCCTCGGGTGGCTTTGATCAGCAGAACGGTCAACCCAAGGTGGACGTGACCCTGGATGGCGTTGGTGCCGGGCGGATGCTCGATTTTACCCGCGATAATGTCGGTAACCGCATGGCGGTCGTCTACATTGAACAAAAGCCCGGCGGAGGCAAGGTGGAAGAAGTCATCAGTGTCGCCGTGGTGCGGGAGCCGTTTGGCAAGCGATTCCAGACCACCGGGCTGGGTTCCATTGGTGAGGCAACACAGCTTGCGCTGCTGTTACGGGCCGGTGCACTGGCCGCACCCATGGAGATCGTGGAAGAGCGCACAGTGGGCCCGAGCCTGGGCAAGGACAATATTGACCAGGGCTTCAAGTCCGTCATGATCGGCTTTATCCTGGTGCTGATTTTCATGGCTTTGTACTACCGGGTGTTTGGTCTGGTCGCAGACCTGGCCCTGTTCGCCAACCTGGTGCTGCTGGTGTCGCTGCTGTCGATGCTTGGCGCCACGCTCACCATGCCGGGTATCGCCGGTATCGTGCTCACGGTGGGCATGGCCGTGGACGCAAACGTCCTGATCTTCGAGCGAATCCGCGAGGAACTGCGCAATGGGAACACGCCGCAGGCGAGTATCCGCGCGGGTTATGAAAAAGCGTTCTCGACCATCGCCGATGCCAATGTGACCACCTTGATCGCGGCGTTTGTGTTGTTCCTGTTTGGCACCGGTCCGATCAAGGGCTTCGCCGTAACTCTGTCGCTGGGTATCGTGACTTCAATGTTTACCGCCATCATGGGCACACGTGCGGTGGTTAACCTGGTGTATGGCGGGCGCAAGCGCGTCGGCAAGCTGGCGATTTGAGGAACCCGCATGAAATTCCTGAAAACCAAAACCAATATTGATTTCATGGGCAAGCGCCGCGCGGCGCTGGTGTTTTCGGTTGTGCTTATTGCCGCAGCCGTGGGCGCCTTGCCTACCATTGGCCTGAATTTCGGTCTCGATTTTACCGGCGGCACCCTGATCGAAGTCAGCTTCCCCGAGGCACCGGACACCGGCAAGGTTCGAGACACGATGTCCGATGCCGGCATGGAAGCCATGGTGCAGACCTTTGGTGCGGCCAATGACATCGTCGTGCGGATTCCGCCCGTGGAAGACGGAGACAGCAGCGCGGAAATCTCCACCCGGGTGCTGGCAGCCCTGGGAGAGGGTTTCGAGGGTGACATCGATGTGCGCCGCGTTGAATTCGTAGGGCCCCAGGTGGGTGAGGAGCTAACTGACCAGGGCATCCTTGCGGTGATTTATGCGCTCATCGGAATTTTCATCTACGTCATGATGCGTTTCCAGTGGCGCTTTTCGGTCGGTGCGGTGGTGGCGCTGGTGCATGACATCCTTGTAACCATGGGCATACTCTCGCTCTTGCAGATCGAATTTGATCTGACGGTCGTGGCGGCATTGCTGGCAGTGATTGGTTACTCTCTGAACGACACCATCGTTTTGTTTGACCGCATCCGCGAGAATTTCCCTCGCCTGGGCAGCAAGTTAACGTCGGTCGACGTGGTAAACACCTCTGTTAACCAGACCCTGTCGAGAACCTTGATGACCTCTCTGACCACCTTGCTGGTGCTGATAGCGCTGTTTACGTTCGGTGGGGAGATCATTCATGGTTTTGCGGCAACATTGATTATCGGCGTGTTGATCGGTACCTACTCGTCCATTTATGTGGCCAGCACATCCCTGCTGTGGCTTGGCGTAAGCAAATATGACCTGATGGTGGTGGAGAAGGAGGGCGCGGACGCTGCCGCACAATCGCGCCTGAACCAGCCCTAATCCGATATCCGAATCATTGGGCGATGGGCCACCGTGTCGTGATCCATTGCGCGCCCACCCGGACGGGGCCAGGCCTTATTCCCGTATCCGGGTGCCCTCAGCCTGTGGTGGCAGCACTTCGCTGATGCCAGCATCCAGCAGGCGCACAATATCGTCAAAGCCGTAGCAGGGGGACCATCCGAGCACGGCTTGTGCGAGTGATGAGTCGTACACCCGATCAATCGATTCTGGCAGCGGCCAACCACGTTTCCTGAACAGCGTCAGCAGTGCAGGGCACCGTTGGCTGATCACGGCTTCCGGGTCTGCTTTCAGCGCAGAGCAATCCCCATGCTGGAAGGGTGTGGCACCGGAGAGGATAAACATCTGGTGGGAAGGGCCATCGACATCCAGGGCCAGGCGGTGGCCCTGTGCGACATCGCGGGCGTCGACGCCGCGGTGCAGCCGATAGGCCGACATCAACGGTGCCGGCTCGGGAAAGCAGCGCGAAATGCGCAAGCTGACAATTCGTAAGTCCTGGTTGGCCACGGATTGAAGGTAATGCTCTGCGGCCAGCTTGGTCCGGTGATAAATAGTCCGGGGTTGCGGTGGGGTTCCCTCATCCAACCAGGTGGCCCGGTCTGGGTGCCGGGAGGCATGGCCGTAGAGGGCAGTTGTGCTGGTGTAGATCAGTCTCGCCACGCCCGCGTCCCGGGCGGCGCGAACGACAATCTGAGTCCCCTCCACGTTGATGCGCTCGAATGCCGAATTCGTCTCGATGTCGACATGAGGCGCATGCAAAGCCGCGGCATGAACCACCGCATCAGCCCCCTTGAAGGCCGCTGCCAGAAAAACCGGGTCACCAATATCGCCCTGACGAGCGGTGGCCGAGGAGGGAATGCGGTCGATACCCAGGACTTCGTGGTCAGTACAGAGATTGAAATGAATGGCTCGGCCAATTCGTCCCGAGCTGCCGGTGACGACGATCTTCAAGCTTCATTCCTCCCAGACAGCTATCCCGGTGCGTTCACTCGATCGTGTTCAAAGCTGGACCAGCGCGGCTCGATAATGCGGCGCATTGGTGTGATGAGTTTGTAAGGCGCGGCGATGATCGTGCCGGCGTCTTCTACGTTATCCCCGCCGAGGAAATCACAGACCACGCCGCCCGCTTCGCGCACCAGCAGAGCGCCCGCTGAGACGTCCCATGCCTTGAGACCGATCTCGAAAAATCCGTCAAACCGTCCCGCCGCCACGTAGGCAAGGTCCAGCGAGGCGGTTCCGACTCGCCTGATGTCCTCGATCTCGTTCCACAGCCGAGACAGTATGTTCTGGTGAACCCGGGAGTATTGACGGTCGCGAAAAGGGAAACCGGTGCCGACGATAGCGCCTTTCAGGCTGGTGCGCTTGGACACGCGCAGGCGTTGATTGTTCAGGAACGCGCCACCGCCACGGCTGGCGGTATAGGTCTCGTCACGCATCGGGTCATGGACTACGGCGTGTTCCGTTCGGCCTTTAACCTGCTGGGAAATAGACACGGCAAAGTGCGGGATGCCGTGCAGAAAATTACTGGTGCCGTCCAGCGGGTCAATGATCCAGACAATTTCGCTGTCGCCGCGGGCCCCGCCCTCTTCGCCAAGAAAAGCATGATCCGGGTAGAACCTTGAAATTTCCCGTACAATTTCTGCTTCGCAGGCCTTGTCCACCTCGCTGACGTAATCATGCCGCGCCTTGAGGGCAACAGGTATGCTATCCACCCGGTGCAATTGGCGTCGCATGATCTCACCGGCGTTATGGGCTGCCTGCACGGCGACGTTGATGGCTGGATGGCTCATAGTATCTCGGCAATGGAAAAGAAGGCGGCACAGGATACCAGAAGCGATGCCCCGGGGGCAGATGGATTGCGACGATTTCGTATCGTGCTCATCAATACCACCCATCCCGGAAATATCGGGGCGACAGCTCGGGCGATGAAAGTGATGGGCCTTGAAAAATTGCACCTCGTCACGCCCAAGGTCTTTCCCCACGCCGATGCGACAGCGCGGGCATCGGGGGCCGATGATTTATTATCCTGCGCGCATGTTCACCCCGACCTTGATTCGGCGCTGGCCGGTTGCAGCCTGGTGCTCGGCACCAGTGCTCGACTCAGAAGCCTGTCGATGCCGCAGATGGATGTCCGCAAGGCAGCGGAAGCGGCCTGGAGTGAACCGGGCCAGGCGGACGTTGCCATCCTGTTTGGCCGCGAGGCTTACGGGTTGACCAACGAGGAGATGCAGCGCTGTCAGCAGCTTGTGCACATTCAGACCAATCCTGAATTCGGTTCGCTGAACATCGCCCAGGCCGTGCAGTTGGTCTGCTATGAATTGCGCATGGCGGCGCTCGATGGCGGGGGTCAAGCACTTCCACCCGAGGATTGGGAGCCGGTCGATGCCCGGCAGATGGAACTGTTTTTTGAGCATCTTGAACGCACCTTGCTGGACATTCGTTTCCTCAACCCTGAACAGCCTAAGCGTTTGCTCATGCGGTTGCGCAGACTGTTCAATCGGGCGCGTCCTGACCAGAATGAGATCAATATTTTGCGGGGCATCCTGGCGGCCGCGCAGCGTGCCCGAAGTGGTTTCGACGATGAATGAGCTTAGCGACCGTCTGCAAAGCTGGATGGCAAGCGGACGATTTGCCCGGGTCGGGGAAACGGAAGTGTGGTACCGCGTTGACGGAGAAGGGCCCTGGTTGGTCTGCCTGCACGGTTTTCCCACCAGCAGCCGTGACTGGATGTGGTTGCTGCCCCTGCTGTCAGGCCACTACCGGATACTGATTTTCGATTTTCCCGGTTACGGGCTTTCCGAAAAAGATCCGGCCCGCGATTTCTCTCTGCTCCGCCAATGCGATGTCCTCGCAGGGCTGTGCGCTTCTCTGGGCATCGAGGATTTTCATCTACTGGCACACGACATGGGCAACAGCGTCGCTTGCGAACTGCTCTATCGAATCGAGCAGGCGGAGACAAGCTTGAATTTACGCAGCGTAACCTTGCTCAATGGCGGCGTGTACATGGACCTGCACCAGCCCCTGCCCACGCAGCGCCTGCTGCGCTCTCCCATTCTAGGGCCGTTGACCGCTCGCCTGAGTTCCTATCGTGTCTTTCGCCATCAGTATCCGAGGGTATACGCGCAGCCGGAGGATTTTGACGAGGGCCATTACCAGGAGCAGTGGCAATTGATGCGATACCGTGGCGGGCGAAAGATTCTCGCGCGCATTGCCGGCTACATGAAGGAACGAGAACGCATGGGCGAGCGATGGACGGGGCCGCTTGAGCGGCTTCGAATTCCCCTGCAGCTGATCTGGGGTTGGGATGACACGATTGCCGTTGCTGAAATTGCCCGGCGAGTGTCGCGGCGCAACCCGCGTGCCCAAGTCGTAGAACTGCATTCGGTGGGTCATTATCCGCAACTGGAGGCGCCCGAGCGGACTGCCGCCTCGGTCGTTCGGTTCATTCAGTCGACTGACTGAGTTAAACCTCAGAGCCTTTCCAGGTAGCCGGGCGGGTCGATATCAAAACGCATGTCCGGTGCGGTTTCCGGCTCGCCAAACACCGTGCTCATCGGCACCACGCCGGCCCAGACGGGTTGGTCCAGGTCAGCCTTGGTGTCGTCGGGCGGGTCGTCAGCGATCTTCGTGGAGAAGGTCTCGATCGGTAGCGCTACCAGCAGCGTGGCGTTGATCTCCTTGCGGGTGGGTGCTCGGAGTTCAGCCAGGCGTCCCGGCAACAGATGCTCGGTCAGCACGTCCAGGCCCTTGCGTTTCTCAGAGGCCTCATCAATGGGCCGGGCTGTGCCGAAAATCATGACGGTGCGGTAATTCATTGAAGAGTTGAATGCAGAGCGAGCCAGCACAAGGGCGTCGAGGTGCGTGATGGTGGCACAACAGGGCGTGCCTGCCGCCAGGGCCTGCATGAGCCGGCTGGCTACCGACCCGTGCAGGAGCAGTTCCTGTCCCATTCGGGCGCAGGCCATGGGCAGGACGTAGGGAACGCCGTCGAGGCTCAGCCCGGTGTGGCACATTCGTGCGGCGTCGATGATTTCGCAGGCGGTTTTAAAATCATGGCCACCGTATTCGGCAATGCGGCGGTGATGGGTGTCGGGCTGCATGACGGGTTCCTCACAGTCTTATGTTAGTCTCGAAGTGCAGAGACGCTGATGATCTGCACACATGCTAACGCCAATCGGTGGTAAGGGACATCGGATACCGAGACTCCACATGAATACGGGCTCTGAAGATACATCCAAACCGGACCGGAACTGGGCGCGCGCCGTGTGGCAGGTGGTGGCTGATATTCCTGCAGGCCACGTGCTGACCTACGGCGAAGTAGCGCGCCTTTCGGGCATGCCGCGATATGCCCGTCGCGTGGGCCAGGCCATGCGGTGGGCGCCAAAATCGATGTCCTTGCCCTGGCATCGCGTGATCAATGCCCAGGGCCGGATCTCATTCCCGTCGAGTTCCAAAGGATACCAGCTC
This sequence comes from Candidatus Nitrosopumilus sp., assembly GCA_964225175.1. Classification (GTDB taxonomy): domain Bacteria; phylum Pseudomonadota; class Gammaproteobacteria; order Xanthomonadales; family SZUA-36; genus WTJD01. Next base: position 7,199 of record CAXQNK010000096.1, read on the forward strand.
CAGAAAGAGCTGCTGCAGGATGAAGGCGTGGCGTTTGTTGATGGAAAAATTGACCTCGACCGCTACGGCTATCGGGGCGCGGTGGACCGCTTGTTGTGGGGCGAACTGACCCCCGATGAGGCGACGGACCATGATTAGGTTCACCAGGACCTGGAAATCGATCCGGCAGCGCTATTGGACAGCGCTATCGTTCGACATCGCCTTGATCCTCGCTGTTTTTGCAACGATCCACGCCTGGAATACCCGGGACCTGCCACGAAAAGACGACGTTCCGCCGCTGCAGGCAAGCATCCTGGGCATGCAGGGGCTCGCCGAAACTTTGCCCGGAGGAGGCCCTGGCGTCGTGTATTTTTTTGCGCCCTGGTGCGGCTATTGCAAGCGCAGCATTGGTCATATCGATGAGTTGGTGGCAAGTGGTGAAGTCAGCTGGGCACGAGCCATCGCGCTGGACTTTACCGAACTGCAGGAAGTGCAGGGCTTTGTGAGCGAGGTGGGCCTCGAGCAACCGGTGCTGCTGGGCAATGCGGCCATTGCCGGTGCGTGGAATATCCGGGCTTTTCCGACTTATTTCATCATGAACAGCGAGGGCGACATCGCCAGCCGCTCAGTGGGTTATGCGACGAAAGCCGGCCTGCGCATCCGCGCGAGACTGGCGAAGTGAAGCGCCTGAATCACCGATCCTGCTATTAGAGATTGGACCCTCGAAGGGGGCAGTTTTTGGTATGCTGTCGCCGCTTTGGGTCCGATACATGCGCACAATGAATGATCAAGCCGAATTTTCCCTCGATGTCTCAGTGAAGCAGCCGTTGAGCCACGCTGCGCAGGTTGAGCGATATGCCTTCGACGAATGCAAAACCTATCGCCTGCCTGAGCGAAAGTTGTTGATTCGTAATCCACACAACGGCAAATCCGCGGTCATCATGCCCGAGGTTTTGACCGCGCTGAGTCAGTGCACCCGCTTTGCCACGCTGGACAATCACATCGAGAAGGTCTGCCGGGCCATTCCGCAGCTGAAGGACCATCCCGACCAGGTGCGACAGGTCTTGAGCAACATGATCCGTGACGGAATGATGGTTTCTGCACAGTCACTGTGTGATGCATTCAATCTGGTCAAGGTGGAGAGCGATCCAATTGCTGATGAGCCGGCCGTGGTGGCGATCATCAGCTGTGACCGGCCGCAGGCGATCGAGCGTTTGCTGGCCTCGATAGCGGAACACGCTGACCCATCGGGTTTCGAGACGCTTTACCTTATCGACGATTCGCGCGATCCGGGGAACATTGAACGTAACCGCGCCCTCGTTGAAGCTTTTAATGCTGATTCGTCCATTGAGACGGTTTATTTCGGTCGTGAGCGGCAGCGCGCGCTGATGGATGAGACGATCGCGCAGGCACCCGAGAACCAGGAATCCATTCGCTTCCTGGTCGACTTCGAGCGCTGGAAAGATGAGTGGACGGGGGGTCTTGCGCGGAACTACGCGCTGCTGCTTTCAATAGGCAAGCGCCTGGTGATGCTTGACGACGACGTATTGTTTCAGGTGTACGAGCCGCAACCGCGACCCGCGGGCATCAATCTGCGCGACGAGATTCGCGAGGCGGAGTTCTTTGATGAAATCGGCATCTGGCCCGGTCTTAAACTGCGAGCTGAACTGGACCCCGTCAAGGCCCATCTGTATTGCCTGGGCCTGCCGCTTGGCCAGGCACTGGGACGGTTGGGCGTGAGCGCTTTGCTCCCGGAGCACCTTGCCGGATGCACAGTTTCTGATATCCGCCGGCTCAAGCCGGAGGCGCCCGTGCGGGTCACCCAGTGCGGCTCGCTGGGCGAACCGGGTGTGGGCAACAACAGCTGGATCATAGAGCTGACGGGTGAGTCGCGTGAGAAGATGCTGGCCTCGGAAGAAAGCGTGGCCCGCGCGATCAAAAATGACAATGCCTGGATCGGCCGCCGGCGGCCGCATATTGCCGCACGGCCCAATATGTCGGCTATAACGGGTATCGACAACCGGAAACCCGTTCCGCCCTACTTTCCGATCCAGCGTGGGGAAGTGCATCTTCGGCATCATGCTGGCTGCATTATTTCCCGACACGGTCGCGTTGGATTACCCTTGGGCTGTGCCGCACCTGGCAGCTGAGGACCGGACCAGGGACGCCAGCCAGAGCGCCTTCAAGGGCAGGAGAAAGTTTCCGGAATTCGCTGGCCGCTGGCTCTCCGTGCGTTTTGATCAATCCACGCCGTCTGAAAAACCCGGTGACTCCAAAGTGCTCGCTCAGCCGTTCGTCGAATTGTCCGGG
>CAXQNK010000097.1:0-10524 GCA_964225175.1 Candidatus Nitrosopumilus sp.
TGGTGTTTCGACCGGAGGGGCCGGCGGATAGTCGAATTCAAGTCCTTTCCCACAAATCGACTCTGAGTAACGGTCGCACACCCTGTGCAGTACTTCCAATGGTCTGAATGTGGTAACTTGCATGTCCTCCTTCGACAAATTCAATTGATCCAGATCCAGAATATCATCAAGTATCTTCAGCAGTGAGGTTGCCGCTTCTCGGAGCAAGCCCAGCTGCTTTTTATGCCTCGGGTCGTCCAGTTCCATGTTCAACAATTCCGAGGTCCCAAAAATAATGTTCATAGGCGTCCGGAACTCGTGCGACATGTTGTTCAGGAACTCTGATTTGGCGTTGTTCGCTTTTCTCGTGATGGCCATTTGACGCCTGAGTTCCCGAACATTTGCACTATTAATGGTCTGTGCGATGATAATGAGCGCAGTGGTGAGGGAGATGCTGACGATCATCAGCGGAATGCCCGTGTTCTTCGGCGGAGGATCCGGAATGGCGTTGGAAATGATCAGCAGGCAGCTGAGACACAAAAAAATTGCGGTTGCCAGCGTCACGGTTCGGGACGTAAGCATCCCGCAATAAGTAATTATTGCCAATGCAACGGGCACATAAATCAAGCTGCCAATGAAGTCGGTCAATCCTGGATATTCAAGGTGTCTTTGGATTGGGTAAAGCACAAAAAGGATCAGCAGAAACGGTATCAGGATTAACAAAAACGCGATCTGGTGATGGTGAGTTCTCGAAATCCGGTGTGCCAGCAGGAAAAACCCCAGCAGCACGGTGGCTACACCGGCGAACATCAACTGACCTCGGGCCGCATAGTAAGCGCCCAGCAAGCCGACTAAAACACAGAAGGCCAGAATGCTGTAATAGAGTATTTTTTGCTGGGTTTGATTCACCCGGCCCCTTCCAAGACACGACCCTCCATAAAGTATAGCGCTGCATTTTTTTTTTTCAGGTGGGCTATATTTTTGGAGACGGATGCGTCCGGAGGAAATGCACGATGGTCTTGCCGAACTGCTCTCTCAGGTCTGGATTATCGATTTATTTGGACAGGACGATGTACCCGGTTTTTGCACAAAGCGTTCTCTCAGCAAGAGAAACAAGGTGAGCCAGGTGGCTGCGAACAGCGGTGGTGCCTGGTTCGGGCTGGTTCGTTCCTGGTGGCTGGTATTCGTCATGCGTCTTCCCCGCTGTTTTTTAACCCGGCTTGAATACCGAGAAAAATCTAATGACTCATTTCTGCCCCTTAATTGCGTTTAAACCGGTTCCTCCTGTATGACCATTGATTGAATCACTCCCCTTTGAGTTCGCGGTCGAAATCAAATTCACGCGAAGTCACGATGGCTTCCATTCTTCTAATCCGCCGTTCCAGTTCCCGTGTCCGGTACCTGACCGCGCTGAACACGTCGGCTGGAGCATTGCTGACACCCCGCCAAAACTGTTTCTGGCGCTCATCGAGCTGAGGCTCAACCGGTCTTGAAGGCAGAAGAATGGCCAAAACGATGTAGCTCGTGACCACGAAAGGAGCGAAAAAGATAGCTGAAATTGCGGTCACCAGGCGCAGCGCCCGGGTATTAAAGCCGAAATACTCAGCCAGCCCGGCGCACACGCCCGCGAGCAAGCCCCGTTCCCGGTCACGATAGAGACGATGGGGATTTTGCCTCGTGGGACGACTATTCATTGCGTTGTCGCCAGGCCGGCGCCTCGATGTCCAGGATGCGTTCCAGGGTCACGATTCTCTCCTCCATGCGATGGGTTGACTCCCAGACCTCCCCGAGCATTCGCTCGTCTTCAGGAGTCAGCACTCTAGAGGTTTTCCACTTGGTGATGTAGTGAAAAACAAGCCACAGCGGAAAACAGACCGTAAGCAATAAAATAGGAATGACTTCAGGCATCTCGACCCTCCGTATTGTCCGTGCCGATTCGCGACTTCAATTCTTCAAGCGCTGATTCGATTCGGTCATCCTGGTCGAGTTCTGCGATCTCTTCGGCCAATGATTTTTCTCGGCCCATCGCCATGGATTCGCTTTCAGACTCTACCCGGTCAATTCTGCGCTCGGCATTCTCGAATCTGCTGAGCATCTCGTCGATACGGTCGTTGTGGACATGTCGACGTGCTGCCAACTGCGAATGTGCGGTCTGGTGCCGGATGACCAGGCTGCGCTGGCGCTTCTTGGCATCATCCAGTTTGCCTTGGAGTTGACTGATGTCCTCATTGAATTTTTCCAGTTGTCCATCGAGCGCACTCAATTCTTCCTGTAAAAGTCCAATCTTGTCTGCGGTTGACTGTTTCTCCGCCAGTGCGGCTCTTGCCAGGTCCTCACGATCACGGCGAATCGCAAGCTCTGCGCGCTTGGACCATTCCTCTTCTTCCTGTTGCAGATGCCTTATGCGTCGACCATGTTCCTTGCGATCAGCGATGCATTTCGCGGCCGCGGTGCGTATCTCCACCAGGGTATCCTCCATTTCCTGGATCATGAGGCGGATGATTTTTTCAGGGTCTTCCGCCTTCTCCAGCAAGGTGTTGATGTTGGCGTTGATGATGTCGCCAAGTCGGGAAAAAATGCTCATGGGTAATTGGCTCCTGACCGTTAATCACTGTAATCAGGGTTATGCAGAGTTCATGCCAAGTGCTGAGAAAGTTTTAAATTATTGAAAAATCTGAAAAAAAAATCGAAAGTTTTTGTTTCTGACAACTTCCTGATGTCCCCATTGGTCAATCACACCATTAATTGGCGGAACCTGCGCCGATGGACTGCTTTCCAGAGCACTGTCATCTGTACAATCTTAAGTGGTTTAAGGCATGACATGGGTCAGGATGCTCCTGTAGAATAGCGGCCCTCAAAATGTAGGCCTCACGGCCAGAAACCGAATCAACCGGAGGAAACGCGATGCGGTTCATTAGTGCGATATGCCTGTTTGTGGTACTTGCAGCGGGGAACACCTGGGCTCAGGATCTCACCACTAAGCAAGGCAAGCTGAGTTATGCCGTGGGCTGGGATCTGGGCTCTGACATTTCACGCCGGAGCACCGACTTTGACGTAGAGGCGCTCATTCAGGCCATACGCGACACCTCGGCAGGTGCAGATCCAAAGGTCGCCCCGGAAGAGATGCGGCAATTGCTGACCGAGTTGCAGGAAACGGTTCGCCAGGAACAACTGGAGGCCTTCCAGAAACTCGCAGAAGAGAATCAGGCCAAAAGCGAAACCTTTCTCGAGGCAAACAAGAGCAAGACCGGAATTGTTGTCATGCCGAGCGGCGTGCAGTATCGCGTGATTGAAGAAGGTGACGGAGCTCGTCCCAATCTTGAAAGTACGGTCAGGGTGCATTACAGAGGCTCCAAGATGGACGGGCGCGAGTTCGACAGTTCATTCGCGCGGGGTGTACCCGAGGAGTTCATGATCAGCGCCGTGCTCAAAGGCTGGCAGGAAGTGCTGCCCCTGATGAAGCAAGGATCTACCTGGCAAATTTTCGTGCCACCTGAGTTGGCGTTCGGGCAACGCGGTAACCCACCGGTGGGCCCTAACGAAGCCCTCATGTTTGATCTGAAGCTGGTTGAAATCCTTCCCTGATGACACTCTGAGGCGTCGGGCACGAAAGGCCCGACGCCTCGTATTAAAGCGCGCCTCGACGTCAATCATGTCCTTCCTGGCCGCGGCAATGCCCTCGTGAGTCTGAATGCCTTGTTGTCCGATTGGGAGGCACACATTCGCGGTGCGGTCTCCCCGCTTTCCGATGGTGTGGCTCCTCTGGAAGTCAAAGGCCCCGGAACCCTGATCCGGCCCGGTCGACGTCCCAGCAGAACCGCCGCTGTTCTCGTGCCTGTTCTCCGTGGTGATTGCCCATCAATCATATTGACCGTTCGTGCCGATGATCTGCCTCAGCATGCAGGCCAAGTCAGTTTTCCTGGTGGACGCGCTGACGAGGCTGATCACAGCGCGGTTGAAACCGCCTTGCGCGAGGCCAGGGAAGAAATTGGTCTGCCGGAGCACGTTGTCACACCGCTCGGTTTTCTCGACCGCTTTGACGTGATTTCAGATTATCGCGTACTGCCCATAGTCGGTTTGATCGATGGGCCCGTGAAGTTCAGTTTGGACCCGCGGGAGGTGTCAGACGTTTTTGCAGTGCCAATTGAAGTGGCGCTTGACCGGAAACGCTATGAAGCAAAAGCGGTGAAGCGAAACGGTGTTCGTTACACCCTGTATTCCCTGGAGTGGGAAGGGCGATTGATTTGGGGAGCAACTGCAGCCATGCTGATGAATTTCGCTGGCAGAGTGGAGCATCGTCTGCGAGGGCGGATTGCGTGATCAAGGCCAGCCTGATCGATGTTGCCACGCTGCAGACCGCGCTCGACGACCGGGACCTTCTGGTTTTTGATTGTCGATTCAACCTTGTGCAGCCGCACTGGGGTCGGCAGGAGTGGCTGGCCGGGCATGTTCCCGGTGCCCGCTATGCCCATCTTGACGATGACCTCGCGGGTCCGGTGACCGAGACCACGGGTCGTCATCCGCTTCCCAGCTCCGAGCGCTTTGCACAATTCCTCGGCCGATCAGGTTATCGTCCGGGGATGCGGGTGGTGGCGTATGACCAGGGCCCGGCATTCCTCGCGGTCAGGCTCTGGTGGCTGATGCACTATTTCGGATTGGAAGAGTGCGAAATTCTTGATGGTGGATTTGCGGCTTGGCGCGCTGCGGGATTACCTCTCGAGACCGGATCTGTCGAGGGGCAGGCCGGGAATGCGCCAGCGTTGCATGCGCGTCGGGATACCGTTTTATCGACGCCTGAGCTCGAACGGGCCCTTGCCAGGGAAGATATCGCTCTTCTTGATGCGCGCAGCGCCGAACGATTTCGAGGCGAGGCCGAGCCGATTGACCCGGTCGCCGGGCACGTCCCGGGTGCATTGAGCCACCCCTGCGAGAAGAACGTGGATGCTGATGGTTATTTTCTCGCACCTGAATCGTTGCGAGAGGCCCTGACGGCATCCCTGGGGGGCGACATCGGTTCGCGTGTCGTGCATATGTGTGGTTCAGGCGTGACCGGCTGCCATAACCTGTTTGCAATGTCGCTGTGCGGTCTTGATGCGGGGAGACTCTACGCAGGCTCGTGGAGCGAGTGGATTCGTGACTCCGCGCGCCCGGTGGCGCACGGCTGACATGGGCTCGAATCCCGGCTTTCCGGGAACAGGGTTTCAGGAAGACTTGCTTTTGAGTTGGGAGACCAATTCCTGGAGCACCCCTTGTGTTTCCTCCGAGAACCAGTGATCGACGATGTCATCGAGCCCTTCGCCGCCGTAATCCACAAACCACTGGCGAAAATCGGCGCGGGTGAGTACCCGGTTCCGAAGCATGGCCTCCCGGGGGAGGGCCAGCAACTTCTGACACCATGCCACGGCATCGTCCACGCAGCTTTCAGGGTCTGCACACAGGGCATCGACCATGCCCCAGCGCTCTGCACTTTCCGGATCCAACAGACGTGCGCCAACAATCAGGCGCTCAGCCTTGTGTGGCCCGGTGACGCGGATCAGGGCTTTTACAATGGGTTCGGGAACAACCAGGCCGACCTGGGTTTCGTTGAGCCCTATCTTGTATGCACCCTGAGTCATCAGGCGATAATCACAAAACAGGCTCAGCACTGCTCCGCCAGCGGGGCAGTGTCCGGTGATCGCGCATACCACTGGGACCGGTGAGCAAGCGACTGTTTCCAGCAGCGTGAAGAGGCTGCGCCACATGTTGCTGATTCCGTCCCTGTCCAGATCGATCAGTTCCGGCACATCGAGTCCGGCGGAAAAGAGGCCTGGTCGTCCTGAAATTACAATGGCGTCACAGCTGTCCGCCGCAGTGGTCACGGCTTCCTTGAGCGTGTCCATCAGCTCACAATTCATGGCGTTCACTGGTGGCCGGTTCAGGCGCAACTCTCGCACCCTATCGTGATCGATGATATTAAGCATAGGTTCGGGTCTCCGGTGTCCCGCAGGGCTTTGCATTAAGCGCTCTTGCGTTGGTTTGTCGTGCGTCTTTGAAGGATGTTAGCCAAAAATTGACCGGTGTAGGATCGCTTGTTTTTGGCGAGTTGTTCTGGCGTGCCGGTAGCGATGATTTCGCCACCTTTGTCCCCACCTTCCGGCCCAAGATCAATGACCCAATCAGCCGTCTTGATGACATCAAGGTTGTGCTCGATCACAACCACTGTATTGCCATGGTCTCGAAGCCGGTGCAGTACGCTGAGCAGCATCTCAATGTCCTGGAAATGCAAACCCGTGGTCGGTTCATCGAGAATGTACAGGGTCTGTCCGGTGTCACGTTTTGAGAGTTCCTTGGCAAGCTTGATACGCTGCGCCTCGCCGCCCGAAAGAGTGGTGGCGCTCTGCCCGAGCGTAATGTAGGACAAGCCAACGGCGACGAGGGTCTGGAGTTTGCGCGCCACGGCGGGTACCGGCTCAAAAAATGTAAGCGCATCTTCCACGGTCATGCCAAGCACTTCGCTGATGTTTTGGCCTTTGTAGGTGATGCTGAGAGTTTCTCGGTTGTAACGCTTGCCATGACATACATCGCAGGGCACGTAGATGTCTGGTAGAAAGTGCATTTCCACACGGATCAGGCCGTCGCCCTGACAGGCTTCGCATCGCCCGCCCTTGACATTGAAACTGAAGCGACCTGGCTTGTAGCCGCGCGCTCGGGATTCCTGTGTGCCGGAGAACAATTCCCGGATCGGCGTAAACAGGCCCGTGTACGTGGCGGGGTTGGACCGGGGCGTTCGTCCGATAGGAGACTGGTCAATATCAACGACCTTGTCGAAGAGGGACAGGTTTTCCACCCGTTCATAGGGTGCAGGCTGAGCGCTGCTGTCATACAGTCGCTGTGCTGCCAGCCGATGGAGGGTGTCGTTGATCAGTGTCGATTTGCCTGATCCCGATACACCGGTGACGCATACCAGCAAGCCTGCCGGGATTTCAAGGGTCACGTTCTTCAGATTGTTGCCACTGGCGCCGCAAAGTCGCAGGATTCGTTCATTGTCGAGCGGGGTGCGTTTGGGCGGCATCGGGATCTCTCTTCTTCCGGACAGATACTGACCCGTGACAGAGTCAGGGTCCGTTTCCATGTCTGCAGGTCGTCCCTCGAAAACCACTTTTCCGCCATGGACGCCGGCGCCGGGGCCGATATCGACAACGTGATCGGCGCTGCGAATGGCCTCTTCGTCATGCTCGACGACGATGACGGTATTGCCCAGGTCACGTAAGCGCGTAAGTGTTGACAGCAAGCGGGCGTTATCGCGCTGATGTAAGCCGATCGAAGGCTCGTCAAGGATATACATGACACCAACCAGCCCCGCGCCAATCTGGCTGGCCAGGCGAATACGTTGTGCCTCGCCTCCTGACAGCGTATCCGCTTGTCGATCCAGCGTCAGGTAATCGAGGCCGACGTTGACCAGGAAGTGCAATCTCTCGTGTACCTCCTTGACAATTTTTCCTGCTATTTCGCCTTTCCGGCCGGGAAGACGCAGGCCGTCAAAGAACGCGAGGCACTGCTCGATTGACCACGCAGTCACCGTGGGCAGATTGGTCTCATCGACGAAGACATGTCTTGCAGCCTTGCACAAACGCTGTCCTTCGCACTCCGGACAGGGCTTGGAAGAGATGTATTTTGCCAGTTCCTCACGGACGATTCGGGCGTCCGTCTCGCGATATCGTCTCTCGAGATTGGGTATCACACCCGCAAAGGGGTGCCGGCGTTTCTGGGTGCCTCCATCCGAGAAATAATCGAATTCGATGACCTCATTGCCGCTCCCGTACAAAATGACGTCCCGAACGGCCTCAGGCAGTTCTTTGAAAGGTGTGTCGACGTCAAAATCATAATGTCTGGCCAGGGAGCGGATGATTTGGAAGTAATACGCATTGCGGCGGTCCCAGCCGCGAACGGCACCGCCCGCGAGACTCAGAACACTATTGCTGACAACCCGATCGGGATCAAAGAATTCGCTCACTCCCAGGCCATCGCAGTTGGAGCAGGCCCCGTTCGGATTGTTGAATGAAAACATCCTCGGTTCGAGTTCCTGCAGGCTGTAATCGCAATGCACACAGGCATAGCGCGCACTGAACAGCTTTTCCGGGAATTCGCTTCCTTCTCCCAGGGGGGCCAGCAAAGCCAGTCCGTCGGACAGGGTAACGGCGGTTTCCAGTGACTCCGCCAGTCGCTGTTTCAGTTCTTCGCGAACCCTGAAGCGATCGATCACCACCTCGATGGTATGCTTCTTGCGCAGCTCCAGTGCGGGCACTTCGTCGATGGCGTGAATATCGCCGTCCACGCGAACCCTGACAAATCCCTGGGCCCTGAGTTCTTCAAAAAGCTGGACATGTTCCCCTTTCCGGTTGCGCACGACGGGTGCGAGCAACATAGCTTTGGCGCCATCGGGTTGCGCCAGAACCTGATCCACCATCTGGCTGATGGTTTGCGCTTCCAGAGGAATATTGTGGTCGGGGCAACGGGGTGTTCCCACCCGGGCGAACAGCAACCTGAGGTAATCATAGATCTCAGTGATGGTACCAACCGTCGAGCGAGGATTGTGAGAGGTGGATTTTTGTTCAATGGATATTGCCGGAGAGAGCCCTTCGATGTGATCGACATCTGGCTTCTCCATCATCGACAGGAACTGGCGCGCATAGGCGGAGAGCGACTCCACGTAGCGTCGCTGCCCTTCAGCGTAAATCGTGTCGAAAGCCAGGGACGACTTTCCGGAGCCGGAGAGCCCCGTGATGACGATCAAACGGTCCCTGGGCAGGTCCAGGTCGATGTTGGCAAGATTGTGGGTGCGCGCACCGCGAATGTGGATGTTTTCCATGGCCCCGCAGGCTGGTTGCAAACACGCTACTATACCCCGCCCGCAACGCTCCCCGCAAAGCGTACCGCGCTTTCCCGTTCCCCCGCAGATACTGGTCTGATGGAGGTTGACCGGAGTCCTCAAACCGGCTAACATTCTCGCCCTTTTGCAGGGCCCTTCCAGAGAAGGAGCGAGTGTCTCATGTACGCAGTATTTACGACCGGCGGAAAACAATATCGCGCAACCACCGGCGACACCATCCAAGTTGAAAAGATCGACGCGGAGAAAGGCGCGACAGTGGAACTCGACCGTGTGCTAATGGTTGGCGAGGGTGAGGACGTCCAGGTGGGCACCCCATTTCTCGAGGGCAGCAAGGTGACGGCCAAAGTTGTGGAGCATGGGCGCGGCGAAAAAATAAAAATCATCAAATTCAAACGCCGCAAGCACCACCTGAAGCGTCAGGGGCACCGGCAGTATTTTACCGCGCTTGAAATCACGGATATCGCGGCAGGCGGAAAGCCCGCCGCAAAGAAGGAAGAAGCGGCAACTGAAACAACCGGAGACGCCAAACCGGTTGCGAAGAAGGCGGCTGCCAAGAAAAAAGTAAGCAAGAAAAAGGCGGTGAAGAAAGCCGCCGTCAAGAAAGCCGCTGCCAAGAGCAAGGGCGACGAGTAACCTTGGAGGTATAGATCAATGGCACACAAGAAAGCAGGTGGCAGTACCCGAAACGGGCGCGATTCAAACCCCAAGTACCTCGGTGTCAAGCGCTATGGCGGAGAATCCGTCAGCGCGGGCAACATCCTTGTGCGGCAGAGAGGCACGCGGTTCCACGCCGGTGAAAATGTGGGCGTTGGCCGAGACCATACCCTGTTTGCACTCTCTGACGGTACGGTGAAGTTCGAACAACGCGGCATGCCGAAACGAAAATTTGTAAGCGTGGTGGGCGATAGCGACTGAGTCGCCAAGGGTTTACTTGTCGAAAAGCCCCGCAGCCGCGGGGTTTTTTATTGCCGCTGGCATCGCGGTATGAACTACGAATCCATGACTGATGTCCTCGGGGTGCCTGGCGAATGTCGGCGGGATCGGCTGTTGTTACACTGTGAGACCTGTAGCGTCGCCCGGGCTGTCAGCTGGAGGGTCGTGTATGAAATTTGTCGATGAAGCGAGAATTCATGTCAAGGCAGGCAAGGGCGGCGATGGATCGGCGTCTTTCAGGCGCGAAAAATATGTTCCCTTTGGTGGCCCTGATGGTGGAGATGGTGGTCGCGGTGGAAGTATTTTTCTGGTCGGTGAGTCAGGGCTGAATACCTTGGTTGATTTCAGGCATCGACGGCTGCACCGTGCGCCAAACGGGCAGGCGGGTTCAGGGCGGCAGCGCTCAGGAAAAAGTGGCGGTGACGTTGAAATCCAGGTACCACTGGGCACCGAGGTAACTGATGAATCGCTCGGTTTGAGACTGGGAGATGTCACCGAGCACGGCCAACGCCTGTGTGTTGCTGAGGGGGGTAAGGGCGGTTTGGGTAACGTGCATTTCAAAAGTTCGACCAACCGCGCGCCCCGCAAAACCACGCTCGGAGAGGCAGGAGAGGAGCGCGACTTGCGGCTGGAGCTGAAGGTCCTCGCCGATGTGGGTCTCCTTGGTATGCCCAATGCCGGTAAATCGACATTGATCAGCGTGGTCTCCTCCGCCCGCCCGAAAGTTGCGGATTATCCCTTCA
>CAXQNK010000098.1:0-3899 GCA_964225175.1 Candidatus Nitrosopumilus sp.
CGTCTGCCAGGCCGGATCGGGACATCTGAATGGCGGCAGCCAGCGCATCGATTGCGCTGTCCTGACCGAACACGACCAGCTTTAAATCGCGGTCCAGGTTGCGCAGCGAATCCCGGTCTGAGCGGGAAACCTGCTTTGGAGGAATCCGGGCCATCCGGGCCACGATATCCTCAATATCCGTTTCATCCAGAGGGCTTTTGCGTTCGCCCTCCGGGAGCAGACGTTGTCGCGCGCCAGCCTCGTCGATCACGTCAATGGCCTTGTCGGGCAGATGACGATCATTGATATGACGAGCGGCCAACTCGGCTGCCGCGACCAGCGCGTCATCCGTATATTTGACATTGTGGTGCGTTTCAAAGCGGCTGCGCAGGCCTCTCAGAATATCAGTCGTCTCTGCGATGGTGGGCTCCACGATATCGATTTTCTGGAAACGCCTGGCCAGCGCGCGGTCTTTTTCAAAGACGGTGCGGAACTCCTGGAACGTCGTCGAACCAATGCAGCGAAGTTCGTTGGACGCCAATACCGGCTTGATCAGATTCGAAGCATCCATCACCCCGCCCGATGCAGCCCCCGCGCCAATAATAGTGTGGATTTCGTCGATAAAAAGTACCGCACCCGGTTCATCCCGCAACTCTTTCAAAACTGCTTTGAGCCGCTTCTCGAAATCTCCGCGATATTTCGTTCCTGCCAGCAACGCGCCAAGGTCAAGCGCGTAGATCACGGCACCTTCCAGAACCTGTGGTACCTCCCCTTCCACGATCCGCTTGGCCAGTCCTTCAGCCAACGCCGTTTTGCCAACGCCGGCTTCTCCGACCAGCAGGGGGTTGTTTTTCCGGCGACGACACAGGATCTGAATAGTGCGTTCCACTTCCTTGTCCCGCCCGATCAATGGATCAATCAGCCCTTCACGCGCCCGTTCATTCAGATTGCTGGCGAATTGTTCGAGCGCTCCTGGGCTCGAATCGCCCTCGACGCCATCCTCCACCTCGGACACAGTCGAGCGGTCATCTTCATCATCACCGCTGCGCGTCATTCCGTGGGAAATAAAATTGACCACATCCAGTCTGCTGAGATGGTGTTTGTTCAGAAGATAATTGGCATAGGAGTCTTTTTCGCTGAACACAGCCACCAGCACGTTTGCGCCCGTGACCTCCTGCTTGCCTGCTGACTGCACGTGATAAAGCGCACGCTGTAGAACACGTTGGAAGCCGATCGTGGGTTGAGTGTCGCGCTGGTCTTCATCCTCGAAAACGGGAACGGTTTCTTCGAGCACTTGGCGAACGGACTGTCCCAGCGCTTCCACATCGGTCTGACAGGCGCTGAAAATACTTAACGCAGCCGCATTGTCCAGCAGCGCGAGGAGCAGGTGCTCCACCGTCAGAAATTCATGTCTCTGGGAGCGCGCTTCCTGGTAGGCCTGACTGATCGTAATCTCTAGTTCTTTGCTGAACATGGGCTAGTGACCTGCTGCGTTACCGGATTGGACCATGATGCTGCATGATGGTTTCAGGCCCTCTCCAGCGTGCACTTAAGTGGGTGTTCGTGTTGACGCGAAAACTCGTTCACCTGGACCACCTTGGTTTCCGCGATTTCAAAGGTGAACACCCCACAAACACCCTTGCCGCGGGTGTGAACATGCAGCATGACCTGCGTGGCCCGATCATGGTCCATGCCAAAAAACGTCTGCAACACCTCAACAACGAATTCCATGGGGGTGAAATCGTCATTCAGGAGAATCACCCGATACATGGGCGGCAGCTCCACTTCAGCCGGCGCGTCCTCAATCAGCAGGTCACGGCGATGTTGTGATTCGAGATCATTACTCATGGGTCTATTCTATTACACCGCCGATGGAGCTCAAAGCCGAATAATTCGTATACAGTCAATGGCTGAGAAACTCGCACCACCTTTGAAGTTCAGGATATCCGCCCCCATTGTTGTCAAATGCCTTCCAGCAACGAAAAAATAATGGTCGCCATGTCGGGGGGCGTTGATTCCTCGGTCTCCGCGCTGCTTTTGCAGCGCGACGGTTTCCGTGTTGATGGCATGTTCATGAAGAACTGGGAAGAAGATGATCGACATGGCATCTGCACGGCGGAACAGGACGCCGAAGATGCGGCAAAAGTAGCCGAGCAACTGGGCATCTCTTTTCACAGCCGTAATTTTGCGGTGGAATACTGGGATTGTGTCTTCGAGGAGTTTTTATCAGAGTACCGGGCTGGGCGAACGCCTAATCCTGACATCCTGTGTAACCGGGAAATTAAGTTCAAAACCTTTCTTGAGCATGCCGAAGACCTCGGCGCCACCCAGATCGCGACGGGACATTACGCCCGCACGGAATCCCGCGACGGGCTGTACCGATTGCTGCGGGGACACGACACAAACAAGGATCAGAGCTATTTCCTCTACGCAGTGGGTCATGAGCAGCTTGCCCGGACCCTGTTTCCCATTGGGAAGCTGCCCAAGAGCGAAGTACGCAGCCTTGCAGCGCGAGCCGGGTTTCAAGTGCATGACAAAAAGGACAGCACCGGCATCTGCTTTATAGGAAAACGCGATTTCAGATCTTTTCTCTCCGAGTACCTCGAGCCGGACCCAGGACCGATAAAGACCTCCGATGATGAATTGATCGGGGAACATTCGGGGCTGATGTTCCACACCCTGGGGCAACGCCAGGGGCTGGGCATTGGCGGGGTTCGCAACAGGCCCGATGCGCCCTGGTACGTGCTCCACAAGGACCTGGGTAACAACACGCTGTACGTGGACCAGGGACATGACCATCCCTGGCTGATGTCCCGGCGGTTGATCGCCAGCGAATTGGCCTGGGTCACCGATTGCCCGCCCCCACCGGGTGCCCGCCTGACTGCAAAAGTCCGTTATCGACAACTTGATCAGGCATGCGCCGTCGTTGATATCGATAAGCAGCAAATGCGCCTTGAATTTGACGAACCGCAAAGAGCGGTCACTCCCGGCCAGTCCGTTGTACTCTACTGCGGAGACGAATGTATCGGTGGCGGAACCATTCGCCACATGGATGCGCCACCCATGCAGGAGATGGAAAAACCGTGAAAGACAGAACCCTGGCCCTTGCCGGCGTCTTCCAGGCAGGAGAATTGGTTCGCCAGGCGGCTCATCATGGCACCTGGTCGGGTTACGCCGCGGGCACACTGTTGCGCAGTCTTCTGCAGCTCCAGTCCGATGATGTGGCCTCCTTGTATGGTTCCACGGAGCAAATGAACCTTGGCCTGGAGGTTTTGATCTCTGTCCTGGGCGGAGACCGTGAGCACCTTGAAAGCCTGCAGTACGTGATCGCGCTGCTTAAGCTGGAAAGGCAATTCTCCAGAAACAAAGCCATGCAATCGTTGGTTGGCCACGAACTGGAGCGAATCACCCGGGAGGGCGGCGAGGAGCCCGATGCATTGCAGCAGGACGAACAAGCCGGAGAAATCGCAGCGCTGTACAGCAAGACCATCAGCACGCTCTCGCCCCGAATCGTCGTCCAGGGCCGGCCGCAGAATCTTCAGAATGACCGAACTGTGCATTGGATCAGGACCTTATTATTTGCCGGTTTGCGTTCTGCGTTTCTCTGGCAGCAGCTGGGGGGAAACCGTTGGTCGCTGATGTTCGGACGACGCCGAATACTTCAGGACGCACAACAATTGGTCTAGGTTTTGGCCCAGGCGCAAGCCAGCCCGTTCGCCCCCTGTGAATGTCGAGTCCGATCAGGGATAATTCCCCCTTCAAAACTTGGAGACCAGCATGGCCGAATCCTTCAATTGCCGCCGCAGCTTCAGTGCCAATGGGCGTGAATATGACTATTACAGCCTGCCGGAACTGGGGAAGCAGTTCGATATTTCACACTTACCATTTTCCCTGAAAATCCTTCTGGAGAATCTGCTCCG
>CAXQNK010000099.1:0-20588 GCA_964225175.1 Candidatus Nitrosopumilus sp.
ATGACGGCTTTTGATCCGCGGAGATTTGGCCCCTACGCGAATGAGGCCTACATGAAGGCCAAGGGGTTCCTCGACTATCAATTGACCTACACAACACCCCTGCCCTCGGAAGAGTTCCCCGTTGCCAGGAACTGTCGTCTCAGCCCATTGCATGAACGGCTCGAGTCGCAGGGCGCGGCATTCACGCAAACCAATGGTTGGGAGCGGCCCAAATGGTTCGCGATCGATGGCGAACAGGAGCAGTACAGTTTCCGTCATAACAACGTGTTCAACAGGGTGCGCGAGGAGTGTCTCGCTGTGCGTGACCGCGTGGGTATTCAGGATATGTCAGCCTTCGCAAAATTCGAAGTCACCGGGCCCGATGCAGAACGATTCCTGAACAGGGTTTTTGCCAACCGCATGGCACAGCGCGACGGCGGTATTGTCCTGGCTCACCTGCTGTCAGCGCAGGGACGCATCCAGGCTGAAATGACCATCACTCGGCTCGCCGAGGACCATTTCTACCTGCTCTCAGCCGCGTTTTCGGAGTTTCGAGACATGGATATTCTCACGCAGTCCGTCCAGGCAGGCGAACATGTGCATATCCGCAATATCACCGACCACCGCGGCGTTCTCGTCGTGGCCGGACCACAATCCCGAAATCTGTTGCAGGAATTAACCGATTCATCATTGGATTCGGACAGCTTTCCCTGGCTCAACGCTCGAGATATCGAGATTGCCAACATTCCCGTTCGCGCGCTGCGTGTAAATTACGTGGGAGAGCTCGGCTGGGAGTTGCACCCGCTCAGCTCGGACATGGGCGCCCTGTATGATCGGATCGCTGATAAAGGGCACAAGCATGGACTGTCCAACTATGGCCTCAATGCCATGAACAGCTTACGAATGGAAAAAGCCTACCATGGCTTTGGCTCGGAATTAACCAATGAGCTCACGATGCCCGAGGCCGGTATCAGTCGCTTTTTCCAGGGCCGGAAATCAGATTTTGTCGGTAAACAGGCAACACTGGAACTGCTGGAACGTGGACTCGAATGGCGCATCGTGTACTTCTCGATGACGCAAACGGATTCCGATGTGCGTGGCGGCGAACCCGTCTTCAGCGGATCAGACTGTATCGGCGTGACCACTTCGGGGGGCTGGGGGCACCGCTGTGACACCGCCCTGGGATTTGCCTATGTCCCCGCCGCATACGCGGCCCCCGAGAGCCGGTTCGACGTCGGGCTGTTGGGAGACCGCATCGAGGCCCAGGTCCTCTCAGAGCCGCTGTATGACCCTGAAAATAACCGATTGCGCGCCTAGCGTCCCATCGCCTCACGGCTGAGGTGAATCGGAAACTCGGCCCTGATCCGGCGGTCAGTCTCATCATTGATGTGCCGGGGCACGTGCGTGGCAAGTATCTGATCCCGCTGGGCACGCGCTTTTGCAAGCACATCGGGCTTGCCGGCCTCCTCCCACTGCAGGGGTGTGGAACGATCACCCAAATCCGGATAGATGTATTCTGTCTGCATGACCTCCAGGGTCTGTGTTGACCCCAGGTAATGCCCCGCCCCACCCAGGCAGACTTCTTTCATGGTCTCGAAACTCAGCGTCTCCTCATTGACCTCGATTCCCCGGGTCACTCGCAGCGTCGCACCGAGCACATCATTGTCCAGCAGCAATGATTCGGAGCAGGCCCCCAGCAGACTGGCGTACATACCCGCTGCTTCATAGACGATGTTGGCACCTGAGAGCGCGGGTGCCAGGAGATTGGCGGCGCGCTCAGCGCCCCCCTGGAAATCGGGCAACTTGGAGTCAGTCATGCCGCAGGCGGTGCCGAAGGGCAGATTGAAACGCTCCGCAAGCTGCGCACACGCTGCCGATAGCAGACCCTGCTCCGGTGAGCCACCCGACATGGCGCCCGTCCTCAGGTCGGATATGAACGGCCAGGCCCCGATGATGGCCGGCGCACCCGGCTGTATGGCATTCAGGTACGCCAGACCGCCCAGGCATTCGGCCCAGGATTGTGCGACCGCCCCGGCCAGGCACGCGGGTGTGGTCGCGCCAGCCTGACCGGCAGATAGCAACAGCACGGGCATTCCGCCCTCTACCGCGTAACGCAGGCACTCCAGTGCCTCGGAGGTAAATTTCATCGGTGGAACCACGAAACAATTCGACTGGCTCACGAAGGGACGGGCTCTCCAGGCCGCCTCGTCGCCCGCCACCAGGTGCAGTAATTCCAATGATTTTTTCAGGTGCCCCGCGTCCACCCACGAGCTACCGACATGTTTGCTTGTACCCATGATGGAGCAATACAACGTGTTGACGTCCATGGCCAGGTTGTCTGCGACATCCCGCAGGACGCACATGCGCTGAAACATGTGGATGTGCTCGCAGGTGTCGGCAATGCGCGCGAGGTCATATAAATCCTGAGCCGTAGATTCCCGGTAGGTACGCGCCTCGCTGTCTGCCATCATCACCGCCGCACCGGCCGTAGCGAAATGAACCTTACGCCCTGAAATGTGCAGATCATGACGCGCATCCTGACCGCAAAGCACCAGGTTTCGATGTGCCATGGCGATGGTCCGGTCAACCAAGTCCCGGGGAAAACGCAGACGCTGGTCATCACCGTAGTCGGCTCCGGCAGCCACGCAGCGGTCGATGCAGTGCTCGGTGGCATCGGCAAAGCCGATTTCTGCCAAGACCCGGTATACGGTATCGATGATCGAGTCGATGTCGCTTTCGGACAGCGGCCGGTAATGACCACCGTGTTCGCCCGCACGGACCGGTTTCATCCGCTCGGACAAGGGTGCCGCACGTAAAGCGACACGCGCGCTTCGACCACCGGAACGACGAGCCATAGGGCGCTCCCCTCTTGAACCTACCCAAGCAGAGTATCCTTCCTAATTCAAGGCGAGGCAAGCCCGCGCAAGCCAGCCTTTCACGGCAGGCAACTCGGTATCCGGCATGGCGCTCGACTTCCGGTGAAACTGTTCGCAGAACAGCCGGACCCGGCGGCTCCGAATCACGGCACAGATCAGAATCGGTGATTCCTGTAATCTTCGAATGCCTGGAGCACTTCAGCCTGGGTGTTCATGACGAATGGACCGCTACGGGCGATCGGTTCACGCAGGGGCTGAGCTGATACCAGTAGCAATCGGGACGCCCCGATCGCCCTGCCTCTGACCATCTGCCCCGCTCCCAAAACGCCCAATTGACGCGGACCCAGCCGGGCCCGTGCGTCTCCAACTTCCAGGGTTCCTTCGATCATGAAAACGAAGGCCTGGTCCAAAGCGTCCACCGATTGCTCAAAAACAGCACCAGCGGGAAGTTGTACGTCAAGACAGGTCGGCCTGACCCAGTGGTTCTCCACCGCGCCCCGGGTACCGCCCTGTGTCTCGCCGGCAATCACTCGAATTGTCACACCGTTTTCGTGGCGCTCAATCGGCACATCCGCGGGTGCGAACTCCTGGTAGCCCGGCTCACACATCTTGGCGCGCGCAGGAAGATTGACCCAAAGCTGAAACCCCATCAGCAACCCATCCACCTGCTCAGGCATCTCGGAGTGAATGATTCCGCGGCCCGCAGTCATCCACTGCACTCCTCCAGGCTCAATGACGCCTTCATTGCCTGCATTGTCACGATGGCGCATGCGCCCGGCCAGCAGGTAGGTCACCGTTTCGAATCCGCGATGGGGATGATCGGGGAAACCGCCGATATAGTCCTCCGGCCGGTCCGATTCGAAGGCATCAAGTAACAGAAACGGATCCAGGGCATTCAGCTCGGGGCTGCCAATAATGCGTGTCATTCTGACCCCGTCACCGTCTGTCGCAGGTATTCCGCGTGTGGCGAAATCCAACTCCCGGACTGAGTTCCGGCCCATGGTGTCATTCATGTTGATGTATCCTCAAATGTTGAATCGCCGTCCAAGCTTGAACCCAAAGCCACCGCGAATGTGAGTAACGCGGTCCCTGGCGCTATTGAATCACAAGCATGAGCGGCAATGTGAACACACAGACCAAAGGAGAGGGAAACACGCCATGAACGTGAGCGCACTGGCTCCTATCATCTTGGTGCTGTGCCTGGGTGCAATGTCTCCTGGCCCTTCTCTGGCTGTCCTGCTCCGAAATACCATGGAAGGCGGAAAGAAACGTGGCGTCGCCTGCGGAATTGGACATGGGGTCGGGATGGGCATCTATGCATTCATCGCCATCGCGGGAATAGCGCAACTCAAGGAGACCGCAACTGAAGCCGGACGTTACCTGGAGTTGGCAGGCGGTGCATTCCTGATTTTTCTCGCTGCTTCCATGCTGCGTCACGCACCTGGCGTTTCGAAAGATGAAGGCACCGGAACCCGTGGCTTCGTCGAAGGCTTCCTGACCGCGTTCCTCAACCCCAAGATACTCGTCTTTCTGCTCGCCATTTTCAGCCAGTTCGTGCAGGCCGATTTCAGCTGGACCGCACGAACCCTCGTGGCCTCGCTGGCGCTCGTCATCGACGCGGGCTGGTATGTTCTTGTTGCGCTGATCATCTCGGGAACGCCCTTGCTGGGCTTCTTGCAGCGCAATGCGCGCTGGGTCGACCGGGTCATGGCCTCGCTTCTCGCTGGGCTTGGCATCTGGATACTGTTGTAGCCCGCTCCGCTAGCGAACCCCAATCATCAAGTTGGCAGGCGCCCGGGCCTTGAATGATGAGATGAACGGAATCTGGCATCCGTGCTGCTTTGGCCTCACCAGGTCAGTGCCATGATGACGGTGGACCCACCGAGCGCTCACTCCATGGCCTGGTAAATCAGCGTCCTTAACTGCGCGCGCAGGGGATAGTTGCCTGAGGGCCGCAGTTGGGTAAAAAAGACACCGCCCACATCCTCGCTGCGGTCCACGAAGAAAAACGTGTTACCTGTACCGCCCCAGGCATAAATCCCCCTCGATCCAGGTACAGCGTTAGCGCTGACATCGCGCATCACCCACCCGCCCAGGCCAAATCCAAGGCCAAGCTGTGTGCTCCCGCTGCGGTTTTCCGTATTGGCCAGCCAGGGCTCATCGGGTGCCAGCTCCGGATTGATTGCCAGCAGGTGATCCGCCATCATCAGTTCGATGCTTTTGGGCGACAGCAGCCTTACACCGTCCAGGGCGCCATCGCCCAGAAGCATGCGTACGAATTTCAGGTAATCCGACAGCGTGGTGACCAGTCCGCTGCCGCCTTTTGCATATCCCTTCTCGAAATTACGCCGGTCCATTTGTACCGGCGCCCGAGACATGCCGCCGTCTTCATACACATACAAGGGCACCAGGCGGTCCCTACGCCCGGGCGTTACATGAAAGCCCGTGTCAGTCATACCAAGCGGCTGAAAAATGTGGTCTGCAAGAAATCGGTCAAACGGCTGACCTGAAATCACCTCGACCACTCGCGCGAGAAGGTCGAAGCCAACCCCGTAGCGCCATGCGGCTCCCGGATCATCAAAAAGGGGCAGTGCGGCGACGCGCCCGGTAAAATCCGCCAGGGAATCTGCTTCATCGAGTTTCGCCGCCTCATAAAGCTGGGAGAGTTCGCCGGGGTAACTTTTATCAGACACACCACCCGTATGGGTCAGCAAATGCCGAAGAGTCAGTGTCCGAACCGGCAGACGGTTTGAGCCGTCCTGACGGACCTTGATTGACGCGAATTCCGGCAAATATCGGGATATGGGGTCGGTCAACAGCAATTGGCCGCGTTCCATGAGTATCAGGACCGCGACCGCGGTCACGGGCTTGGTCATGGAATAAATCCTGAACAAATCCTGGGCGTGATAATCCCCGACAGCGGAACGATGGATAACCTTATCCGCGCTTACCACGCCCCACATGACACCCGGGAGCAGCCCGTCGTCGACATATTCTCGAGCCATGTCGTCAACCCGCTGCAACCGATCGATATTTAAGTCCGCCGCAAGCGAGTTCACCGCGCAAGCGCACAGAAAAACACCCAATATTTGGGACAACGGGCGGCTCATGCTGCGCGGACATCCATGCTAGCGACGTACCTCGGTGCGCGGCTCGGGCTCGAGTCGGTAAATGGCCCAGTCCGATTCGTCCGCCGTGTCGATGAGCAGATACACCAGGTCATCGACTCCGATACGGATATCGCGCACCCGCCCCAGCCCCAGAACCAGGGTTTCTTCACGCACCACCTTGGAACCGTCCAGTTCCAGCAGAGCCACCCGTTCTCCCGACAAGCCGCCCGCAAGCAGGTGTCCCTTCCAGTTGGGGAATTGATCCCCGCGGTACAGCGCGAGACCAGAGGTGGCAATAGAGGGCACCCAGACTTTTACAGGCTGGAGCATTCCCTCACGGGTGGTCGACTCATGGATGGCCTTTCCTGATCCGTAATTAACGCCAAAACCAACCACGGGCCAGCCAAAATTACCTCCAGGCTCGATGAGGTTGAGTTCATCCCCCCCCTGAGGGCCGTGTTCAGTAGCCCATAAACGATCCGTTGACGGGTCGAACACCATTCCTTGAGGGTTACGATGGCCGTAGGACCAAATTTCAGGCAGAGCGCCTTTTTTATCGATGAACGGGTTGTCCGGCGGCACCTGGCCATGTTCGGTGAGCCGGACGACCACACCCTGGTGGCTGGACAGGTCCTGGGCGGGGTGTCGAGTGAGCCTGCCCTCGGGTCGAGCCTGCCGATCACCCACCGTGATGAACAGGTGCCGGTTGTTATCGAAGGCCAATCTCGACCCGTAATGACCACGACCTGTAGATTTCGCTTCGAAGACTTCCTCGAGCTGCTGCAACCGTCCTTCTTCATACACGCCGCGCAGGACCGCGGTGGTGGATTTGTCTCCAGGCAGCTTTTTTGAATAGCTCAGGTACACGATTCGATTGGAGGAGAATTCCGGGTGTAGCGCAATGTCCATGAGGCCCGCCTGCCCCCGCGTGACAATTTCGGGCAAACCAGAAACGGGTGAGCTCAACAGCTCTCCATCCTGCACGCTGCGCAGGAAGCCGGCTTTCTCCGTCACCAGCATCTCTCCATCCGGGAGAAAAGCCAGGGACCAGGGCCTTACCAGGCCCTTCAGGACAGGCACCACCCGGTAGTCATGCCAAGCGGAACGACCGATGGTGTCGGCGCCAGAGGCTTGCATATTTCCAAACAGGAGAACAACGCACATCAGCTGGCGCATTCCTATCCCGAGCCCGTTGAACAATCGAAACATCGCTTTCTCCGCATTCAGTGTCATCAATTAAAAGCAGAATATCGCCGGAAACCGGAAATGCCCAGCCCATTTGACGCTTGCGCGGTATCAAGCGCCTCTGCCGAACCGGCCATGACCGCCCTGGGTCGCGCAAAATCGAGTGCCCCGTCCTCTAATCGAACCAGGTCAAGGCCCGAGTCCTTGATGATCAGTTGGCCTGCGCTGAGCTCACGCTCTGGCCAACGCAGTGCGCCGCTGGACAGAGAAAATACAGGCACCACGAGGAACTCACGCGGCTCGCTGCTCCGCCATCGCCAGCTTTTCTCCGCTACCCGTGTTCAACTGCATTCCGTCGAACTGGACGCTGATCAGCAATGGGTTGACCGTGACCTTTTCAATTTCGAGTGTCGTACCCAAGGCCGAGTAGGCCTTGGAGACAACAACACTCTCAATCTGAACGGGGGCCGCAAAACGGCCAAGGACCATACACAGGACGCACAAACCGGCCACAACGGCCCAGCGCATTTTCTTCAATCGATCCCTACCATCGTCCGTCATTTCCCCGCAAGGAGCCGCCCATTTTTCCCTGGGCGCACAACCGGGGTTGTAAGTATCCCACAACAGGGGTTTGCGCTGTGGCCTCATCGGAAAACGTTGCCATGGAAATGGCTCTCGATGGCCTTATGCCGACATTTTCTGACACAATGATGCCGGTGCTTCCTGTCAGAATTGCACCTCCTCAGAGATTTGCACCGGGTGGCATGTTCTCAACGATTACAGGCGGCGACACGACGCCATGGAGAACTCTTCATGAACGCATCGACTGAATCTTTCGCATCAGGCGCTCGTTTCATTCGCGTTTTGATGTGGTCTGTCTCGGTCTTTTTGCTGGTTTTGCCGGCCGTGGCGATGCTGTTTACCGATGAAGTGTCCTGGAGCCACACCGACTTCATGGTATTCGCTTTGATGCTGTCGGTGGTTTGTGGCTGCCTTGAAATCGTACTCAGACGCTCGACGAGCCGAAACTATCTGGCGGGATTCGCAGTCGCTCTGCTCGCCAGTTTCCTGCTGGTCTGGGTCAATCTTGCGGTGGGAATCGTCGGCAATGAGGGCAACCCTGTTAATCTGTGGTTTTATGTCGCGCCCGGTGTTGGCGTGGCCTGGAGCGTCGCCACCCGTTTCACAGCCAGAGGCATGGCCCAGGCAATGATCGCTGCGGCGATTGTCCAGGCCATTGTGGCCATTGTGATTCTGACCATCAGCAAAGCCCACACCCCAATTATTACGGGAATATTCGTACTGCTCTGGCTCAGTTCCGCGCAGCTTTTCCGCTCCGCCCGAAAACAGGCCGCCGGGAATGGTGATAACACGCCCTCCAGCCCGCCAAACGATCAGTTAGACTCCGACGACAGGTGAACTGTCAGGAATTCAGCCACATCGGCAAAGGCACGTTCCCTGATCGGCTCGTTTCTCCCAATCCAATAGCCATACTGAACGCAGTCCTTGAGGCGAGCACCCAACCTGAGTCGGGTTGATATCCGGGTCGCGCGGCTCGCGTCCGGCCCATAGCCCACGAGACGCTGACCATCGAGCACTGGATAGCCTTCTGCGTCATAACGCCATTCGCAGCCACTGATGTAAGGTGAATCCTCGCTGAAATGGAGCGTCTCCTCATTTTCCCAAGCGTGTCCGGCGCCATCGTAAACGATGGCGGTTACCTCGCTGCCCAACTGCCTCAACCTCGACTCTCGACGAACGCAAGCCTCGAGGTCATTGGAAGCATCCCGGGTGCCTCGCAGAGTCAGCAATGGTGCGCCGGTGACTGGATTGCTGCCAATATCCTGGAAGCATGGACCATAGACGTCAACGTGAACCGCAAAGCGCACGGCTTCCTCGGCCAGGCTGGAGCGAACACGCTCGTCCATGGCGATCCGTGTCGCCATGCCGCCATAAGAAAACCCAAGCAATCCGATTCTCTGGTGATCGATACGCGGGTGAGTCAGCAATACAGCCAAGGCGGAGTATGCATCAGCCACCAGGTCAATTTCCGTGACGGAACCGGTGCGAATCAGGTAGTTGGTTTCCTCGCTCAAACCCCGCGGCGCATAGTATTCGAGCACGAAGGCCGCGATACCCTGCCGGTTGAGGAATCCGGCATAAGCGTGCTCTCTTCCCGGCTTGATGCCCCCGCTGCCTGGCAAAATCACCATGGCGGCATGCGGTTCCGGCCAGGCGCCATCAGGAAAACTCAGGTGGCCTCGCCCAGTGGTCTCAACGCCGCGTTGACCCGCCAGGATCACCGAGAGGTCAAAGGGGCTGTGCGTGGCAAAATAAACTACGCCCTCATCCTCTGCATTCAGCGAGACCGCGGGTTTCGGCCAATCGGGAAATTCAGGTAAAGTCCAGACCACCAGCGCTGTCTGGACGGCTGGAACCAACAGGAGGCCAATGACCAGGATCACGACCACGGCCGGCACACCCAGCCCGATGACAAGCGTCCTTCTCACCGGGCCGTGAATGTTTGAGTGTTCATCGTGAGCAAATGAGAGATCCTCATGCTGCGGGGTTAATCTTCGCCAGACTCAAAATCAGATCGGCTGGTGACGTGCCAACCGCCATCGTGTGAAACCAGTGTAACAAAGTGTTTCGAGAGCTACATTTTTCGGCTGCGCGTGGCACACGCGAAAATTCTGCGCGGGAGCCCACTTGTTCCCGAACCCTGTGCACGGCACGCGGCATATGCGTGTTAGTATGCCTCGCACTGTAGCTTGGAAACCGACTCGCATGCCCGAAATCACAGCACTTGGCTGGTTCCACACCGCCATGGGCATTATTGCCCTGGTGAGTGGGGCCATCTCTCTCGTCAAGCACCATGAAATCAAACCATCAACAGGCGTCGGTCAGCTATACCTCGTCACCACGCTGGTGACGGCCGCAACCGCTCTCATGATTTTTCAGCACGGTGGCTTCGGGCCCGCCCATGGTCTCGCCGTGCTCACGCTGCTGGCCCTCGCGGTAGGCACTTTGGCAGCGAAGACCCGAATCCTCGGATCTGCGTCGCGTTATGTCCAGGCCATCGCTTATTCAAGCACCCTGCTGTTTCACGCGATACCCGCAGTCACCGACGCGCTCATGCGACTGCCGGTGGGTGATCCTTTACTTTCGTCGATCGAAGACCCGGTGCTGAAGGCATGTTATCTCGCACTGCTGATCGTCTTCCTTGTCGGCTGCATGTTCCAGCTGCGCTGGATACACACACACCGTTAAGGGCCGACGCCGTCCGGCTTGCACTCAGCGCGGGCCAACAAGCTCACGCTGGGCCTGGACATCCGCAAGGATCGCATCGCGGTCAAAGAGCACCGGCCTCCACTGTTTGTCCCGGTACAGCAGAGTCTGGTCCAGGAAGTACTGTGAACCCGGGTCTCCCGACTGTCCGTACGACAACAACGCTTCAGCCGAAGGTCCCGAATCGGTGAACGACAGGGCCATGATGAAACTGCTGCCGTGCAATACCGGATAGCCGGCACTGGTCGCCAACTTGCTGCCTGGCAGGCGCTGAGCGGAAATGCCAGCGACAGGATGCGTGGGCAGACCGCTCACCTGAAGATTGGCAACGCCCTCAAACCTGTTGCCCCCATGAATTGGAATTTTCCCTCCGGCACGGTAGGCGAACTGCGCCTCACCCAGCGCCGCATCAAGCGGGAGATCAGCGTCTTCCAATACCCGGATCGCGGCGGCAAGATGCTTCATTGCCAGCTCGGCATCACCCAGGCCAGAGGGTGTGGAGACAGGCGCATCCGGATCGAATGGCGCAGCAAACAGATCGCCCGCACGCAGTGTTGACGAGTACTCATAGCGTGCCAGCCACTCGCGAAACAACACCGCACCCCGACTGTTCTCATTCAGTCTTCGGTCATAATTTTGAAGTGCGTCGCAGGCCACGCCCAAGTCGACAAGCTGCCCATCCCATTCAACCGCCGGCATCGCGGTGCACGCCGCGACGAGCTCATCCACGAGCAACTCCGCGGCAAGGCCGCGATTGCCAAACAACGCCTCCTGGATTTCTTCTTTTGAGAACAGCCCGTCTGCGCCGGAATGCCCGTAGGGGTCCTTCGGGTCCAACATGCGTAAATTCATCCGCGTTCTCAAACTGCGCGCGGTACCCGCCTTGCCGTATAAAGGAGAAAAACCCGTCAGGGGCTGCTCTGGGTTGGTCAACCAGTAGCTGTCATTGCTGTTGAAGATGTAGTCTTCGCGCTCCAGGGCAGGTCGATGATCGAAAGGCACAGTGCCCGGGATGGGCGCGCCATTGTTCAGCTGCCATTCGAAGCGACTGTCGCTCCCGTTTAACAACAGCCAACCGCGCTCGGCATAAGCGCGGCTTGCCAGCGGGTCCTCACTCAGCGATTGTCGCCAGCTGTCGATGGCCTCCTGCGACAGATCAACGACGGTAGAGTTATCGAGATACAGGGCACGTCCAGAATCGCTTACGGCCATGGTGTTGACAAAGGGCATGCTGTTCCAGCGCCGATGTGCCTCAATGAACTCGTCGAGGTCCACCGACTGATTCATGTCCAGCCATTGCGACAAAACCCGATGATTGCGCGCATTAGCATCACGGACGGTGAAAGCGGAGCGTTCTGACCAATCCATTCCGGGAAAAGCCACCATCGGCCCATAGTGCGAAAACCAAAACGTGCGTTCCATATCGACGATTTTCGCGTCTTCCTGTCGCACTTTGACCGTGACCGTCTGCGCGCGAATCGCCCGCACCTCCTCACCATATCGGTAACGCAAGGGGTCATCCGGCAACAGTTCCAGGCGGTAAAACACGAGGCGCTGGCTGTCAGAAACGGTGTGAGTCCAGGCGACATTGCGATTGAATCCGATGGCCACTCCGGGCGAGCCCAACAGGTGGGCGCCGTACACATCCAGCCGGCCCGGTATGGTCAGGTGCTTCTCCCAGAAACGACTACTGCCGTACCATGGATAATGGGGATTGGCGAGCAGTAGCCCCAGGCCGTTCTCGGTGCGTTCAGCCCCAAACGCCCAGGCGTTTGAGCCCATGCCCGAGAGCGCTACCGCATCCGCGGCGTCTGCAATCAGTGCATCACTCACCGACTGGCGGGAGCCCCCAGACGCGGCAGGGGGCGGCTGCGCAGCAGCAATCGCTGCGCTAATTTGGGGGATGGTCTGAATCATCAGCAACATTCGCGCCGTGAAATCCGTCGTCGTGACCTCACGGACCCAGGGCGCGCCTGCGCACCATGCAGTCTCCGATGCACCCCGCTCTCGTACGAAGCGGTTATAGCCTGCTGCATAACCTTCGAGCCAGTCGCTGATCTCTTTTCCCTGTGCCGCGAGTGCCTCCTGTGCCTGGGCACGAAGGTCTATCGCGCTAACCAATCCATCACTGATGACGTTCTTATCGGAATCACCCGCACCGAGTTCAGATGCCAGCTCGCCCCTGGCTTCCAGCAAGCCGTAGGCGATATTGCAGATGTGATCTTCCGCCGCAGCGTATCCCTCCCCATAGCCGAGGCTGCCGAAATCATCCGCCGTAACGTGCGCGACACCGTGACTCGTCCGAACGATCTCCGCCCGGTACATGTCCTCATCAGCGGGCTCTACAATCGCTCCGCAACCGGAAAAAACCGCCATCATGATCGCGGCCGTAAGGACAAAAAAACCTTGTGCGAACCGAGTTAGGAACATAGCCATTACTCCTGTTGGGTGCAGCCGCAGCCTATCATGCGGCAGGGTGGGAATGAACACGGCTGACCTGGGAAGCGGCGATAACCAAGCATCAAACCCGGTCAGAATGTCATTTTTCACAAAATTCTCACAATTGTCTGCTACACTCAGATGGCTAACATTGGAGGGGCTCTAAAAATGGATAAAATGTTCTTGCAAAGTGGCGACTTCGTTGGCGTCACGTTCTGGCTTGTCTCGATCGCTATGATCGCCGCAACCGTGTTCTTCCTCTACGAGGGCAGTAAGGTCAACGCGAAGTGGCGATTGTCACTTCTGGTTGCAGGCCTGGTCACTCTCGTTGCGGGCGTGCACTACGATTACATGCGGGACTACTGGGTGGTCAACCAGGCCACACCGATTGTCTACCGGTATATCGACTGGCTGATCACTGTTCCATTGCTGATGATTGAGTTCTACATCATCCTCAGGGCGGTGGGCGCAGCGGTCGGCAGCGGCTCGTTCATGCGACTTCTGGTCGGAACACTGGTCATGCTGATCTTCGGCTATCTGGGCGAAGCCAAGCTGATGGGTGCAACACCCGCATTCATCATCGGAATGGCGGGCTGGGCATTAATTATCTGGGAAATCTACGGTGGCCAGGCTGGGAAAGCTGCCGCAAGCGCTGGTGGGGCGGTAGCCTCGGCGTTTGGTGCCATGAGGTGGATTGTTCTTGTTGGCTGGGCGATCTATCCGCTCGGTTACGTGTTCGGCTACATGATGGGGCAAGTTGATGACAACGCGCTCAACATCTTGTACAACCTGGCCGACTTCGTTAACAAGATCCTGTTCGGCCTGATCATCTGGAACCTTGCTGTCAAGGATTCAGGAGACGCCGCGCACTAGTCGCGTTACTTGCAGTACGGAAAGGCCCCGGTCAACGACCGGGGCTTTTTTTTTGCCCTGTCATTGGCATGGCCCAACAGACCCAAGGTAAACTCGCCGCATGAGCCACAATGTCAGATGTCACCGTTGCGGTCTGAGCCTGAGTCATCTCAGCCTCCCATTGACCCGCAGAGATCATTGTCCCGGTTGTGGCACCGAACTACACGTTTGCCGTTTGTGCCTCTCGTTCGACCTCAATGCACCGGGTCAATGCACCGAAGATGATGCAGAGGACGTCAAGGAAAAAGACCTGGCAAATTTTTGCGAGTGGTTCGCACCTTCCGAAACAGCGTTCAATCCGGAGGAAAAAACCGAGGCAGACCGGGCGCTGGAGTCACTTGAAGCGCTTTTTTCAGGCTTGAACTCGAAAGGGTCCGACTGAGCGCAGGACCCACTTCAAGTTCGTCATCTCCAAGCCCGTAAAGATTTCGCTGAGACGCCCCGGCAATGGGGTTGCTTGGGACATGAGGCGGGCCCTCAGCCTTCAATCCATCGTTTACTCCCGTCGGAGAATCGCTAAAATGAAACGAGTGAGTTCAATCCGGACCGGGAGAGTCAAGTGAGCAAGCATATTGTCATCAATGGCCGCACAACCGAAGTGTCGGTCGAGCCGGACATGCCGCTGCTGTGGTACCTCAGGGAAACCCTGAACTATACCGGCACGAAGTATGGATGTGGCAAGGGCTTGTGTGGCGCTTGCACCATTCACTTGGACGGCGAGGCGGTCCGGTCTTGTGTGCTGCCGGTCAGCGCCGCCTTTGGCAGGAGCATCACGACCATCGAGGGCCTGTCGCCAGACGGGGCCCATCCGCTTCAAATTGCCTGGATTGAACATCGTGTCCCACAGTGCGGCTACTGCCAATCGGGGCAGATCATGCAGGCCGCCAGCCTCCTGGCAGGGAATCCGACGCCAAGCGACGAGGAAATAGATCAGGCCATGCAGGGCAATATCTGCAGGTGTGGGACCTACTTGCGCATCCGCAAAGCCATAAGGAGTGCTGCTGACACGGCGCAGGAAACCTGAGGTGACTGCTCATGTCATCACTCGAAGAAGCTTCCTGAGAGCCGCTGGTATCTCCGCGGGAGGCCTTGCAGTGGGCGTGACTTTGCCGTTTGGCAGCTGGGCCGATTCCTCCGCCGAAATCGAACTCACGGCATTCGTGCATATTGCACCAAGTGGAGACACAACGATTTACTGCGGCCGCTGTGAGATGGGGCAAGGTATCGCGACCGCACTGCCCGCAGCCGTAGCGGACGAACTCGAAGCCGATTGGGACCGCGTACAGGTGCTTCAGGCAGATGGCAATGAGTCGAAATTCGGGCCCCAGGCGACCGGCGGATCCAACAGCATTAACCAGATGTTCGTGCCCATGCGAGAGGCTGGCGCCGCCGCGCGGGAAATGCTCGTCTCAGCAGCGGCGCGGCGATGGGGACTTGCTGAAGCAGACTGTTACGCTGAAATTCACTTCATTCGCAATCGGGTCGATGCGCGTCGCCTGCCCTTCGGCGAACTTGTCGAGGAGGCCTCTAAGTTACCTGTACCTCGCAAGCCAGGCCTTAAACAGCCCGCCGACTGGCGATACATCGGCAAGCCCATGCCGTCGAGAGATTTGTCCAGCATTGTCACGGGTCAGCGAATTTTCGGGGCCGATACGCGCGTGCCCGGCATGAAATACGCGGCCATCAGGCATGTGCCTGTCATGGGTGGTTCTGTTCGCCAGTACGATGCGGATGCGGCTCGAGCCATGCCTGGAGTGGCGGACATCATTCTCATCCCTCGATTCAAAAGCCCATACGGCTCCGTGGGAGGGATTGCCGTAATCGCTGACAGCACCTGGCGGGCACAAAAGGCGCTCGATCAGGTGCAGATCGATTGGGATGCCGGGACTCACGGCAGCTACGATACAGAACAGTACAAGAGACAACTTGTCGAAAACGTTGAACAACCCGGCGAGGTCACCCATGAGCGCGGCGACCTGCGCATTGCGCAAGACAAGGCGACCAAGCGCTATTCAGCAAGCTATGTCTGCGCCCACCTTTCGCACTCACCCATGGAGCCCATGTCCAGCACGGTATGGGTCAGGGAAACCAGCTGCGAGGTTTGGGCGTCAACACAGGACCCGGCATCGATTCAGCGGACCCTTGCGGCATTCCTCGGCATGGAACCTGATGATGTGACCGTTCACGTGATGATTTCAGGCGGAGCATTTGGCAGGAAGTTCAAGTGTGATTATGTCCAGGAAGCTGCAGCATGCTCGAAGGCCGTGGGCGCGCCGGTACACCTCACGTGGTCACGAGAAGAGGACACGCGAACCGGATATTACCACTCCATCAGCGCGCAGCACATCGAAGCCACGATGGACGACGATGGCACGGTCACAGGGTGGCTTCAACGGGTCGCGTTTCCATCCATTTCATCCACATTCGATGCCCGCGTGACAAAGCCAACCAAGAACGATTTGAGTTCGCTCTGGGATCATCCGTACGGCATTGCCAACCTGCGCATTGAATCGGCGTCTGCGCCGGCCCACACGCGAATCGGCTGGTATCGTGCGGTTTATGCAATATTTTACGGCTTCGCCGTCAATGTATTTACCGATGAGTTGGCGGCCAGGGCAGGCATCGATCCACTGGAATTCTACCGTAGGCTCTATTCAGACAACGGCGTCAGCGAACTGAAGGAGAAAGCTGAGCGTTCATTGAGCGTGCTGGAACTGGCCGCAGCAAAAGCAGGCTGGGGTAAGTCGCTGCCGAAGGGTCACGGCCTCGGGCTCGCCGTTCATCACAGCTTCGAATCGTACATCGCCATGGTCGTTCACGCGCAAGTCACTGACGATAACATCAAGGTTCACCGAGTGGACTGTGCTGTCGACTGTGGCCTGGTGCTCAATCCCGACCAGGCCACGGCGCAAATGGAAGGTGCTGTCATCATGGGGCTCTCACTCGCGCTGAACACGGAGATCTCCTTCAAAGACGGGGCCGTGGTGAATTCGAATTTTCATGATTACCCGGTTTTGCGCATCCCCGAAGCCCCGCCGGAGATACATGTGCACTTTACCTACACAGGCGCGCGACCCACCGGATTGGGCGAACCAGGCGTTCCGACCCTTGCACCCGCACTCGTTAATGCCGTGTTTGCAGCAAGCGGGAAACGTTATCGGAACCTCCCCATCAGACCCCTGAGCTGAGCGGTCAAAAATCGCATGAACAGGAGTGATGACACCGCTGGATAACCGGTATCCGCCTACTTTTCGGTGACACAGGCAACTTGAGCTGCTGAACCATTATCTTTGCCTATCGAAAGCATAAAAACTATCAATTCGATTTTCGTCTCGCTTCGCGGTTAACTATCGTCTCGGGCGTTTCTTGTTGATTAACGCCAAGGAGAAAACACATGTTTAGCAAAAGTATTTTGACAGCTGTAATCGCAACCACCGTTGCGACAGCTGCGCTGACGGAAACGGTTTCCGCAGCCGGTGAGCCGAGGTCCAATCGGTTCTGGTGGCCAGAACAGGTCGCCCTGAGCCCACTGCGGCGACAAGGGGCCGAGTCGAATCCAATGGGTGCTGACTTTGACTACGCCGCCGAATTTGCCGGTTTGGACCTTGCCGAGGTCAAGGCGGATATTGCCTCGATAATGACCGACTCGCAGGACTGGTGGCCCGCCGATTACGGACACTACGGCCCTTTTTTCATCCGCATGGCATGGCACAGCGCCGGCACTTACCGCGTTGCTGACGGCCGCGGAGGCGCTGCGGGCGGACAGATGCGTTTTGAGCCCCTGAACAGCTGGCCTGACAATGCAAACCTGGACAAGGCACGCCGCCTACTGTGGCCCGTGAAACAGAAATACGGACGTCAGTTGAGCTGGGCGGACTTGATGGTGCTGACCGGAAACGTGGCGCTGGAATCCATGGGCTTCAAAACCTTCGGATTTGCCGGCGGTCGGGAGGACGACTGGGAAGCTGACCTCGTTTACTGGGGTCCAGAGGCTGAATTCCTTGCTGACGAGCGATACAGCGGGGACCGTGAATTACAAAAACCATTGGCCGCCGTGCAAATGGGTTTGATCTACGTGAACCCGGAAGGCCCGAATGGTAACCCGGACCCGCTCGCCGCAGCCCGCGATATCCGTGAAACATTCGGACGGATGGCCATGAACGACGAGGAAACTGTCGCACTTATCGCAGGCGGACACACGTTCGGCAAAGCCCACGGCGCTGCCAAGCCGGCGGACTGCGTGGATGTCGAACCTGCTGCTGCAGACATTGAAGCACAGGGTTTCGGCTGGAAAAACAGCTGTGGCAGCGGCAAGGGCGCTGAAACGATAACCAGCGGCCTTGAGGGTGCCTGGACGGTCACGCCCACGCAGTGGAGCATGAACTACCTGCAGAACCTGTTCGCTTTTGAATGGGTCCAAAGCCGCAGCCCCGCAGGGGCCATACAGTGGATCCCCAGCGAAGAAAGCGCGTCCAACCTGGTGCCGGATGCCTTTGACCCATCCAAACGCCATGCGCCGATCATGTTCACGACGGACCTTTCTTTGAAGTTCGACCCCAGCTATCGGGACATATCGCAACGCTTCCTGGACAACCCCGCGGAATTTGAATTGGCTTTTGCCAAGGCCTGGTTCAAACTCACCCATCGCGACATGGGCCCGCGCGCCCGCTACGTGGGGGACGAGGTTCCCGAGACCATACTGACGTGGCAAGACCCGGTTCCGGAAGTGGATCACCCACTTGTGGATGATGACGATGTGGCTGAGCTCAAAGCGGCCATTCTCGACACTCAGCTCACGGTCTCCGAGTTGGTCAGAACCGCATGGGCGTCCGCCTCGACCTTCCGTGGAACTGACATGCGTGGCGGTGCCAACGGAGCACGGATCCGGCTTGCACCGCAGCGAGACTGGGACGTCAATGATACGGCAGAGCTCGAAAAGGTCCTGTCTGCACTGGAGCAGGTGCAGGCGGATTTCAATGCATCCCAGCGACGCGGCAAGCGCATTTCCCTCGCGGACATGATTGTGCTTGGTGGCGCCGCTGCGATCGAGCAGGCGGCACGCAGCGGCGGCTACGAGCTGACTGTACCATTCGTCCCCGGTCGCACCGATGCGAGCCAGGAACAAACGGACCTGGCCTCGTTCGCGGCACTGGAGCCTTCGGCGGATGCGTTCAGGAACTACTTCAGCGAGGGCAATTATCGTTCACCGACCAGCATGCTGGTTGAAAAATCCAGCCTGCTGAACCTGACCGTTCCGGAAATGGCTGTCCTGGTGGGTGGCATGCGCGCACTCAACGCCAATGCGGACGGCTCCAGCCACGGAATTCTGACCACGCGCCCCGGAACGCTGAGCACTGACTTCTATGCCAACCTGCTGGACATGTCTGTGCAATGGACCAAGTCGAGTGATACAGAGGGCCTTTACATCGGTCACGATCGCGACAGCATGGAGCAGGTGTGGACAGCGACCCCGGTCGATCTGGTGTTCGGCTCCCACGCGGAATTGCGCTCGATATCAGAGCTCTACGCGGCTCGGGACGGCTCGGAGCCATTCATGCGAGACTTCGTCGAAGCATGGACCAAGGTCATGACCCTGGATCGGTTCGACGTCGATACCTCAGCGCACACCATCGCGCTGAAAAAACTGCCAGAGAATGCGCCGAACATGGCGCCATGAGGCATCTGAACTGACCCCGGGTCATCCCCGGGGTCATTGATCAAACGGCGGCGTCCCTGACGCCGCCATTTTTTTGATGTTCACACACCCGCTAAAATCTTCCGGGCTTATGTCAGTTCAAGGCGTGTTTCCGGGATAACTGGACTCCAAGCGAATGCGCTGGATACATTCTCGCCAACTCCATCGTGAATAATCGATCGCCCGCACTTTTCGAGCAAGAACGCAGGAGTGGACGTACAAGCTGTATACAGGATCGCCCACCTTGCTCGCTTTGGCGTCATATGAAAACCGCCCGACGATCGGGTTCTCCAGACCCGAATCCAGGATCTCAAATCCCAATTCAGGACAAAACAGGTTTTTGAGCGCAAGTTCATTGAACTGGAAAAAATGCCACGGGTATTCATGCTCACTGTGCGAAAAGTGGGTTTCGATTCCCACGATACCTCCCACTTTGAGAATCTTCGCAATCTCCTCGACGACCAGCCAAGGCATGGCCAAGTGCTCAAAAACTGCTGTCGAATACACGTAATCGATGCTGTCATGGTCAATGTAATCAGCCAGCAAGTGCGCATCACCCACAACGTCCACATTCGGACCCGCGATGATATCGAAACCGCAATAATTGGCCAGCGGGACCTGTTTGCGCACCAGCGTAGGGCCCGTGACTTCCCGTGACCCTATTTCAAGAAATTCGCAACCCTGAAAATTGGCATGTGCATGAAAGTATTCCTGGTGAGCATTGTGAGTAAAGAACCTGGGCTTTGCCTCGAGATATCCCCTTCGCCCGCGCGTACCCGGAGGGAAATCGTACAGTTGGCGGTCCTTCTCTGACGCTGTACCAATAATCGATGGATCTTTTCCTCTCATTCTTTTTCAAAGCCTCCTGTCAGGCCTCATCGTTGAGTGACCGAGTGTCTCGGGACCCTTGATCTCGCATTCAGGATTTCAAGTTATCACCAGAACATTGCAAGTCAAGCGAACAGGGGTTAACCAAACCATTGAAATAAGTCAAGGATGCGCATTGGCTTAACTGGAGGAATATTCGCAGCAAGCAAGCCGCGATTTGCGTTGATTGCAACTCAAACACCTTCGAGGCCCCGGGGCTGCGGCGATCAGGACCCC